>NZ_JAAGMG010000529.1 GCF_010548525.1 Streptomyces sp. SID14478 | reverse complement strand
CCGGCTGCAGCCGCCGTCCACCGCGACCGCCTCGCTGTGGACCCGCGACGAACTGCGCCCCATGCCCAAGGGACACGTCATGGGCGTCCCCGGCACCGCCGACGCGCTGGCCGGCGTGCTGTCCGACGACGGCCTGCGCCGCCTCGGGCAGGACGCCGAGCTGCCGCCGACCGAGATCGGGGACGACATCGCCGTCGGCACCCACGTCGCGGCCCGCCTCGGCCGCGAGGTGGTCGACCGCCTCGTCGAACCGCTCCTCGGCGGCGTCTACGCGGGCGACGCCTACCGCATCTCGATGCGCAGCGCCGTCCCCCAGCTCTTCGAGGAGATCCCGCGCCACCCGACCCTGATGGAGGCGGTCCGCGCGATCCAGGCCCGCACCGCGGCCAACCAGCAGGTCGGCCCCGTGTTCATGGGCATCGAGGGCGGTGTCGGCACGCTCCCGGAGGCGGTCGCGGAGGCCGTGCGCAAGCTGGGCGGCACGATCGTGACGGGGGAGCGGGTGACGTCCCTGGGCGCGCGGGGCTCCGCGCGCCCCGCCGCCCACGACGGGAACACGCCCGCCGAGCACGAACCGCAATGGCGCGTGGTCACGGAGCAGGGCCGCACCTACAACGCGGACCAGGTCGTCATCGCGCTGCCCGCCCCCGCCGCGGCCAGCGTGCTGCGCACCGCCTCGCCCAAGGCCTCCCAGGAACTGCGCTGCGTCGACTATGCCTCGATGGCCCTGATCACGATGGCGTACCGCAAGAGCGAGACCGACCTCCCCGCCGGCAGCGGCTTCCTCGTGCCGCCGGTCGACGGCCACACCATCAAGGCCGCCACCTTCGCCTCCCACAAGTGGGGCTGGATCGCCGAGGAGAACCCGGACCTCCTCGTCGTGCGCACCTCGGTCGGCCGGTACGACGACGACAAGGACCTGTCGCGTGACGACAGGGAACTCACCGAGATCGCCCGGCACGACCTGCGCGAGGCCACCGGCCTGGCCGCGACGCCGGTCGCCGCGCACGTCACGCGCTGGGACAACGGCCTGCCGCAGTACCCGGTCGGCCACACGGCCCGCGTCGCCCGGATCCGCGAACACCTCGCCCAGCTGCCCGGCCTCACCGTGTGCGGCGCCGTGTACGACGGCGTCGGCATCCCGGCGTGCATCGCGAGCGCGTACGCCGCCGTGGACGCGCTGGGCGGCGACGACAGCACCCGCGAGGAGCTGAAGGCGAACCCGGTGCAGAGCCTGCACGGCGGAGCAGGAGAATGAAGACATGAGCGACGAGAACACCACCGCCGAACCGGCGCGGATCCCGAACAAGGGCAAGCTGGCCAAGGACCTGAACGAGGTCATCCGCTACACGCTCTGGTCCGTCTTCAAGCTGAAGGACGTCCTTCCCGAGGACCGCACCGGCTACGCGGACGAGGTCCAGGAGCTGTTCGACCAGCTCGCCGCGAAGGACGTGACGATCCGCGGCACGTACGACGTGTCCGGGCTGCGCGCCGACGCCGACCTCATGATCTGGTGGCACGCGGAGACCGCCGACGAGCTGCAGGAGGCGTACAACCTCTTCCGCCGCACGAAGCTGGGCCGCGCCCTGGAGCCGGTGTGGTCGAACATGGCGCTGCACCGCCCCGCCGAGTTCAACCGCTCCCACATCCCGGCGTTCCTGGCCGACGAGACGCCGCGCGACTACGTCTCCGTCTACCCCTTCGTGCGCTCCTACGACTGGTACCTGCTGCCCGACGACGAGCGCCGCAAGATGCTCGCCGACCACGGCAAGATGGCCCGCGGCTACCCGGACGTGCGCGCCAACACGGTCGCCTCGTTCTCGCTCGGCGACTACGAGTGGATCCTCGCCTTCGAGGCCGACGAGCTGTACCGCATCGTCGACCTGATGCGTCTGCTGCGCGGCTCCGAGGCCCGCAGGCACGTCCGCGAGGAGGTCCCCTTCTACACGGGCCGCCGCAAGAGCGTGTCCGAACTGGTGGCCGGGCTCGCCTGATCCGGCCCACTCCTGGACAGAGGACGGCGGGGTCGCGGGGCACTTGCCCGCGACCCCGCCGTCTCCTGAGGTCAGCCGATCACGCGGGGCTTCGCCGCGAGTCCCCGTGAACCGGCCCCGAGGGGCGCGGGCGCCGCGTGCGGGGCACAGTCCGCGGCGCGCCGCCCCGGCACCCGCCCCTCCAGCAGATACGCGTCCATGTGGCCGTTGACGCAGGCGTTGGGACCCCCGGCGATCCCGTGCGTCCCGGCCCCCCGCTCCGTCACGAGCACCGACCCGGCGACCCGCCGGTTCAGCTCCCGCGCCCCCGTGTACGGCGTCGCCGCGTCCCGCTCGGCGGCGAGGATCAGCGTGGGCGGCAGCGCGCCCGGCGCGGTCCGCACGTCGAGCGGCTCCTGCTGCGGCGCGGACCAGTAGGCGCACGGCAGGTTCATCCACGCGTTGTCCCAGGTCTCGAACGGAGCGACGCGCGCGAGCCGGGAGTTGTCGTGGTCCCAGCGCCGGAAGTCCGTCGGCCAGGACGCGTCGTTGCACTCGACCGCCGTGTAGACCGCGGTGCCGTTCTCGTTCTCGGCGGCGGCCCGCGGGCTCGGAGCGGCCTGGTCGATCAGCGGCTTCGGGTCGCCCTTCAGGTACTCGGACAGGGCCACCGCACGCATCGCCCAGTAGTCGTCGTAGTACCCGGCCTGGAGATAGGCCGCCTGCAGCTGGCCCGGGCCGACCTTGCCGCCGGCCGGCTCGTGCGCGACCTCCGCCCGCACCTTCTCGTACGACTCCAGGACCTCCTCGGGCGTCCTGCCCAGGTGGTAGGTGTCGTCGTGCCGGGCGACCCAGGCGCGGAAGTCGGCCCAGCGCCGCTCGAACGCGGCGGACTGCTCCAGGTTGTTGGCGTACCAGATCTGGCTCGGGTCGGGGTTCACCGCCGAGTCGAAGACCATCCGGCGCACGTGCGAGGGGAACAGCCGCGCGTACACGGCGCCGATGTACGTCCCGTACGACGCGCCCATGAACGTCAGCTTCTTCTCGCCCAGCGCGGCCCGCAGCACATCCAGGTCGCGGGCGTTGTTCAGGCTCGTGTAGTGCCGCAGGTCCGGGTTCTTCGCACAGCCGCGCGCGTACGACTTCGCCTGCGCGATCCGCTCCATCTTGTACGAGGCCGAAGGGTGCGTCGGCGCCTGCGTGGGGGCCTTCGCGAACTGCTTCGGGTCCTGGCAGGACAGCGGCGCCGACCGGCCCACGCCGCGCGGCGCGTACCCCACGAGGTCGTACGCGGCGCCGATGCGCTTCCACTCCGGCATCATCCCGACCAGCGGGAAGTACATGCCGTTCCCGCCGGGCCCGCCCGGGTTGAAGACGAGCGCGCCCTGCCGCGCGGTCCTGTGGCCGGCGCTCTTGCCGGTGGCCCTGACCCGGCTGACCGTCAGCTTGATCTGCTTGCCGCGCGGACGTGCGTAGTCCATCGGGACGGACACCGTGCCGCAGGTGGCCGGGGAGGGGAGGTTCTCCGCGGCGGGACACGCGGTGAACCTGATGCCGGCCGCCGCTGCGCGCTGCGCCGCGACGGCGGTGCCGAGCGTCTCGGGGGAGGCGCTGCCGGCCGCACTGCCCGCGGGGGCGGCGACGAGGGCGGACAGGACCAGTGATCCCGCGGCGGCATAGAGGGCGGATGCTGCTCTCATCGCTTGGATGCATCCCTTTCGTCGGGCTCCCGAACCCGTGCGGCTCGCGAACAAAAGGGATACTTGGCGCGGCAGTTGAGGAAGTAAAGCACCAGGTCGCAGGTGTCGGATCAATGACCCCGATGCGTCGCCCGGGTGATTCTCAGCTCACTGGCCCGAGCCGCCCCCGGGCGCCGCCGAACGCCGCCCGCAGCGCCGGGTCCTCCACCGCGCGCACCCCGCCCACCGCGACCGCGAGCAGACCGCCGGGGC
>NZ_JAAGMG010000487.1 GCF_010548525.1 Streptomyces sp. SID14478 | reverse complement strand
CGCGCAGGACGTCCGCGGTGCGCCGCGCGCCGTCGGCGAGCCAGGCGTCGAGCGCGGCCGGGCCCGACGCCCCCTGCTGGAGCTGGTCCTGGCAGCAGGACACCGGGTTCTGGGCCCGCCGGATGACGCACGAGACGGTGATCCACCGGGCCGACGCGGCCCGCGCGGCGAAGGCCGCCTTCGACGTGACGCCCGCAGTCGCCGCCGACGCGATCGACGAATGGCTGCGGATCGTGCGCTTCGTCCAGGACGCGGACGCCAGGGACACGGCCCAGGAGCTGAAGGCCGGCGGCCGCACCCTGCACCTGCACGCCACCGACACGCCCCCCGAGGCGGCCGCCGAGTGGCTGATCGAACTGGCCGACGAGGGCATCGGGTGGCGCCGCGACCACGCGAAGGCGGACGTGGCGCTGCGCGGCCCGCTGACGGCCGTCCTGCTCGCGTTCTACCGGCGCGAGCCGTTGGACGGCGGGCGCGTGGAGGTGCTGGGCGACCGGGAGTTGCTGGACTTCTGGCTGGAACGGGCCACGTTCGGCTGAGCGACCGGGGGAGCGGGGCCGACTCGGTGGCTGAAAGGGCCGCGCGGCGGCACGGGTTCACAGGGAGGGCCTGATCAGCCCCGTCTCGTACGCGGTGATCACGGCCTGGGCCCGGTCGCGCAGGTCCAGCTTGGCGAAGAGCCGGTTGATGTGGGTCTTCACCGTGTGATCGGTGATGGTGAGATGCGCGGCGATCTCCGCGTTCGACAGGCCGCGCGCGATCAGGACGAGGACCTCGGCCTCCCGGGTGGTGAGCCCTTCGACGCTGCGGTTCAGCGGGGCGGTGGCGCGCTGCCGGGCGAACTCGGCGACCAGCCGTTTGGTGATCTCGGGCGACAGCAGGGCGTTCCCGGCGGCCACCACCCTGACCGCGTGCAGGAGTTCGGGGAACGTCGCGTCCTTGAGGAGGAAGCCGGACGCGCCCGCGGCGAGCGCCTCGTAGACGTACTCGTCGAGCCCGAACGTCGTCAGCATCAGGGCCTTCGTGGCGCCGCCCGAGGCGTCGAGGATGGCCCGGGCCGCCTCGATGCCGTTCGTGCCCGGCATCCGGATGTCCAGGAGGACCACGTCCGGGCGGTGCTCGGCGGCCAGGCGCACCGCGCCCGCGCCGTCCTCGGCCTCCGCGACCACCTCGATGTCCGCCTGCGTGGCGAGGAGATTCGCGAAGGCCGTGCGCACGACGGCCTGGTCGTCGGCGACCAGGGTGCGGATGACCCGGGGAGCGGCCGTCACCACGGCAGCACCGCCTCGACCTGGAAGCCGCCGCCCGCGCACGGCCCCGCGCGCAGGGTGCCGCCGACCAGGGCGGCCCGCTGGCGCATGCCGGGCAGACCGTGGCCCGCGGACTCCTCCGGGGCGGGCGGCCCGGACCCGTCGTCGGTCACGCGGATCCTCAACTGGTCGCCCCCATAGAGGAGTTCGATGGCCGCGCGGGCGCCGGGCGCGTGCTTGCGTACGTTCGTCAGGGACTCCTGCACGATGCGGTACGCCGACAACTCCCACGCGGCGGCGAGCGGCACCCGGTCCCCGACGACGGTCAACTCGGCGGCGCCGCCGACCGTCCGGTGCTGCTCGATCAGTTCGCCGAGACGGGCCAGCGAGGGCTGCGGGGCCGTGGCCGCACCGGTGTCGTCGTGCAACACGCCCAGCAGGCGCCGCAGTTCGGCCAGCGAGGAGCGGGCCGTGCCGGCGATCTGCTGGAAACCGTCGCGCGCCCCGGGCGACAGGCCGGACGTCGTGTACGTGGCGCTCTCCGCCTGCACCGCGATCATCGACACCGAGTGCGAGACGATGTCGTGCAGCTCCCGGGCGATCCCGGCGCGCTCCGCCTCCGCGGCCTGGCGCCGCTCCATGGAGATCAACTGGGCCTGTGCCAGCTCCCGTTCGCTGCGGGCCTGCTCGCGGGCGCGGACGGCGTCGCCGAGCGCCACGGCCGCGAGGATGAACGCCGACAGGCCGAACGTCTCCGTGAACAGGCTGAGCGGGCCCGCCTGGCCGAACGCGGGGACGTTGGGCACGCGGTCGTCGCGGGCCCAGCTCGCGATGTGGACGAGGTTCACGCTGAGCGCGCCGAACGCGCCGCCCGCGACGAGCAGCACCGGGTGCAGGACGCGGTGCCGCCCGAGGACGTAGCAGCCGAGCGAGCCGCAGACCATCGCGGAGAACGACAGGGCCGTGTCCGCGCCGAAGCTGACCAGGGCGGCGGCGACGGTGAACAGGGCGATCGGCGGGCACACGCGGCGCCACGCCGACGACGCCGCGCACGTGACGATCGCGAGGGTCATGGTGAGTGAGCCGGGGAAGAAGGCCAGCTCCCCGACGGTGCCGACGGTGAGCGCGGCGCCCGTGGCGTACGGGTAGGACGGGGCGTCGGCCCAGGTCTTCCAGGCCGCTGCGACGGTCCGGTGTGGCGTGCTCATGCGGTCGATTGTGTCGGGCGGGCGCGGGGGAGTGCGTCGGCGCGGAGGGGGAGACGGTCCGGCGGTGTCATGCCACGGGTTGACGCAGCGGTCCACCTCCTCGTGCGACGCGCTCGGCGCCGCCGATTCCTAGCGTCGGGGGCATGGCTGAACTGGGAATTCGCGCGCCGGTGGGGGTGGCGGCGCCGTGGCTGTGGGCGGGCTGCGCGCTGGGCTCGCTCGGCTATGCGCTGAGTACGCACCTGGGTCCGCACCGGGTGTGGGGCACGGTCGCGGCGGGGGCGTACGCGGTCGCCGCGGCGGTGGCCCACGGCACGGGGCGGGGGAAGGCGGCCCGGCTGGTCGCCGTGGCCGGTGCCGTCGTCCTGCCCCTGTGCCTGCTGGTGGCCCGCGGGAGCGGGCAGTTGGAGGTGTCCGTCGTCGCGCGGTCGGGGCAGCGGCTGCTCGCGACCGGCAGCCCGTACGTCGCCGATCCCGCCCGGGTCGCCGACGCCGACCCCTATCTGCCGGGGATGGCGGTGTTCGGCGTGCTGCCCGGTGATCCGCGCTGGTGGATGGCGGGCGTCTTCCTGGCCTGCCTGGGGCTGTGTGCGCGAGGCCGGGTGTGGTGGTTGGTGGCGTGCCCGGTCGTCGCCCTGCCGCTCGCCGTGAGCGGCGTGGACCTGCCGGTCGCCGGACTGCTGTGCCTCGGCCTCGTGTGGGCCGGGCGGGGATGGGCGGTGCGCTCCGGCGCGGTGCTGGGGGCTGCCGCCTGCCTGAAGTGGACCGCGTGGCCCGGGGTGTTGGTGGGCGTGGCGCTGGTGGGCGCGGTGGCGGTGTCCCGGTCCGCCCGCAACCGCC
>NZ_JAAGMG010000441.1 GCF_010548525.1 Streptomyces sp. SID14478 | reverse complement strand
CCACGCAGCGGCTGCTGCGCGACCCGGACGCCGGATTCGCGGGCGTGATCGAGGAGGCCAAGCGCGTCGTGGCCCTCGGGGGGCACGGACCGGAGGGACCATAGAGCGTGTTGATCGGTGAGGTGGCGCGACGGTCCGGTGTCAGTGCCCGCATGCTCCGGCATTACGAGTCGCTCGGCCTGGTGCGCCCCTCGGGCCGCACCGGCTCCGGCTACCGGGAGTATTCCGGGCAGGACATCCGGCGGATCTTCCATGTCGAGAGCCTGCGGTCGCTGGGGCTCTCGCTGCGGGAGATCGGGCGCGCGCTCGACGATCCGGCCTTCACGCCCGCGGACCTCGTCGGCGACCTCGTCCGTCGGACGCGCGAACGCATCGCCGCCGAGACCGAGTTGCTCACGCGGCTGCACCGGATCGATGCCACGGCGCCCACCGGCTGGGAGGACGTCCTCCAGGTCGTCACGCTCCTGCGGGCGTTGGGGTCCGAGAGCGCCGACGCACGCCAGCGCGCGGCCCTCTCCCCGGCCGCCGAGGTGCCGGTGGAGGCCCTGGTCGAGGCGGTGCTGAGCGAGACGGACACGAATGTCGCCGGCGCCCTGCGCTGGGCGCTGGCCCGCACGGGCGACGGCGGCCCGGCGCTCCTGGCCCAGGGCCTCGGTTCACCGGAGTCCGCGGTACGGCAACGCGCCGTCCAGTCCCTCGCCGAACTACCCGGCGACGAGGCCACCGCCCACCTGCGCGACGCGCTCACGCACCCCGACGTTGTGGTCCGGGGATACGCGGCCCTGGCGCTCGGGACACGGGGCGAGGCCGCCGCGGTTCCCACGCTCGTCGACATGATCGTGGCGGGCAGGAACGACACCGACGCGGCCGACGCCCTGAGCGTGCTGGCGAGCGACGCCCCGGCGGCGGACCGCATCGCGGCCGCGCTCACCGCCCGCCTCACCGACGACCCGCCCGATCCACCCGCACGCGGACGCCTGACCCAGGCACTGGCAGGCATCCCCGGAACGAGGGCGTCCCGGGTCCTCGTGGACCTGTCCCAGGACGAGGACCGCGCCGTGGCACTGACAGCCACGTATCTTCTCCGGCTACGAGAGACAGAGTGACCCGGCGTCTCCCCTTTGCCATGGGCACACGCCTCGCTGACACGCGAACGCCCTGCCGGTGCATAACGTCGGCAGGGCGCATTCGAGTAACCGCCAGTCACGCAAGGACGGTTGGTGCTGCGCACGCTACACGCCACCACTGACAACGCCGGGCGTTCCGCCCGCCGGACCGTCGGCCTCGGCACGGGCACGCAAGAGGAAGCCCCGCATCGACTGCAGAGAGCGCTACGAGTCATGCGTCCGTGAGCGATGAGTGCGCCGGACGCTCCAGCCCTCGTTGTCCAGAGGGTGTGCTCGGCCGCACCGTTCGTTCTGCAGGTGGTCGAGGTCGCTCGGGGGTACCTCGCTTGCTGCCGGCCGTCGCTGTGGCCGCAAGCACCCCGTCCGAACACGCTCCTGCGCCTGATGCGTGGGGCGCGCACGCTCGCTCTATGGGGAATAGCGAGGAGGCGCGGCGTATCGGCCGCGAGCCGTTGTTCAAGTGCGTGTACTGCGGTTTGCCGCAGGAGCGAGTGCCGACGACAGATCACGACTGGGTGATGCTCGAGCCGGACATGCGCCCGCTGGCGCATCTGGTGCCGGCCGGGCATCGGTGGATCGAAGTGTCGGACGGCAGGGTCGCCTTGTACGAGGTGTGCCCGGTGGATGGGGCGCAGCGTTGCAGGATCGAGCATGTGCTGGCGTGCCCGGCTCAAAAGTTGGGGAACTTGTGGCCGTGGCTGACGACGCTGCGGAAGGAGAACGGACGGCGGGCGGAACGGCAACGGGATGTCCCGCCGTTGCCGCCTGACGACGAGCAGTTGCCGGACGTGGGGTGATCAGCATCCGCCGGACGGGGCGTGATCGGTGGGCTTCGTCGTGTGCCGGGAGGTCAGTGCGCTGGGGGCCCGGTCTCCTCAGGCGTGGTGCCGGGTTCTTTCAGCGTTCTGGTCGCTTCTTCGTCGCGAGCTTGGAGCCAGTCGGCGATGTCCGGCGGGAATTCAGTGGCGGCGTCGTAGCGGGAGGAGTCGACTTGAACACGTTGCCAGCCGCGGGAGGTTCTCAGCTTCGCGCTGTGGAGCTTTGTGTCTTCCGTTACGGCGTCGGTGAAGATCGCCCTGGACAGCTGGGTTCCGGAGAGGTCCGCACCGGTCAGGTCCGCGCCGGTGAAGTCCGCGCGATCCAGTTCCGTCCCCGCCAGACCGGTGGAGCGCATCACCGTTTCACGGAACATGCACGCCCTGAGAGACACTCCGACGAACGTCGCGTGAGAAAGGTCGGCCCCGTCGAAGTCGGTGAGGTCGAAGTTGACGGGACCGAACTCGACTCTGTGCAGGTGGTAGCCGCGCAGGTCCGTCTGCGACAGGTCGAGGCGTTTGGGGTTTCCCATGGCTACCCCGGCGACGGAGTTCCTGCCGAGGACCACGAGCGCTGCCTTCACATCGAGTTTCTCCCTGCCCATGGCCCCTTCACTTCGGGGCGCCTGGGATCGAATGAATGCTGCGAGCACGTCGGCGATGGCTCGTCGGTCACGATCGCTATCGAGCATGATGCGTTCCAGGCTGTAGATGGCGCCCAGCCGTTGGGTGATGCTGTCCGTCGAACCGAGGAGCTTGATGGCTTCGACGTAGCGCCCTGTCACCTGGCCTTCGCGGGCCAGTGCGGACTGCTCCGCCTCGCGCTGTTGTGTCTCACGGAGCGTGGTCTCGAACTGTTTTTGGTTCTCGGCGAACTGGTCTTGTGCGTGCTGGAACTGTTCTCGTTCGAGGCGGTGTTTCTCGCGGGTGTAGTAGAGGCTCGCTGCGGTGAGTCCGCCGGCGGCGACGGCGATGAGCATGGTGCGGAATCCGGTGACGATGATTCCGGCGGAGGAGACCAGCTTGCCGTCCTCCTTGAGGTGATGGCCTTCGATCCACCAGGGCCCCCAGATGAGGAGCACGATGAAGGCGGCGGTCCCTGCCATGGCAACTGTCCAAGCCCATCGCGGGTGGCGTTTGCGCCACGGATCCCGGTGCTGTTCGGGTGCGGGCCCGCCCGTGCCTGGATCGTCGCTCATGCCCCGCATGATGTCCGTCTGCGGGCGGCGATATGCGATGAACGGCGCTTCTTGGTGCAGGAGTTGAGATCGGTGGCTTAGGTACCGCGCTCATGCGGCGGTGTCGGTTGCGCGGAAGGCCCGCGTCACGGGTGATGCGTCGACTGTCTTCCACGCCGCCCTGGGCATCATCTTGTCTCTTGGGATCTGCGGGCCAGTGTCTGGTGGATGTTGCGGGGCAGGTTCGTGAGCATCACAAGCGACCCCGCTCTCGCGATCGGATCGACCATCTACTCCCTGATTCCCCCGCGGGGCGACGCGAACGAGATTGCTGCGGTGCTGCAAGCGCACATCGACGAGAGAGACGCCTGGGAGCCACAGTGATCCTGCCGGTATCCAGAAATCTCTCCGGGTTCTGGATGATCTCCCCGGATTCTCCCTACGGCTCCGGATCTGACGGAAGACTCGACCGGAGAAGCACAGCCATCCAGCGGCAGAATTCTCCGGCCCCACCACGGCGAGCCGACCGGCCTCGCGCTCCCATTCCCTCAACCCGCGCGTGAGTAGGCGTCCTGCTGGGAACGGGTCAGGATCATGACAGAGATGACCATGACTGCCGTGCGCCCGGTCCATCCGGTGCGGCAGCTTCTCGCCGCCTCCGTCGGCAATGCCGTGGAGTGGTACGACTGGTATGCGTACACGTTCCTCGCCACGTACATCGCCGGCCAGGTCTTTCCCAAGGGTGCCGACAATTCGCTCGTGCCGTTGCTGTCCACGTTCGCAGTCTTCGCGGTGGGGTTCTTCATGCGGCCGGTGGGCGGGCTGATCATGGGGGCGGTCGCGGACCGGCACGGCAGGCGCGCGGCGCTGACCGTCACCATTTTGGTGATGGGCGGGAGCAGTCTGCTGGTGGGGATCACGCCGACGTACGCCGCCGTCGGTGTGCTCGCGCCCGTCGTGCTGGTGCTGGCGCGGTTGCTCCAAGGGCTGTCCGTGGGCGGCGAGTTCGCGGCCTCGACGACCTTCCTGGTGGAGTCGGCGGGTCCGGGGCGGCGCGGGCTGTTCTCCTCCTTCCAGTACGTGTCCACGTCGATCGGCCAGTTGGTCGCCTCCGGTGTCGCCGCGCTACTGGTGAGCACGCTCGGCGAGGATCAGATGGACGGCTGGGGCTGGCGTGTGCCGTTTCTCGTGGGGGCGCTGCTCAGCCTCGTCGGGTTCTGGATCCGGCAGGGCGCGCAGGAGACCCACAGCGCGCAGCCCCGGCAACGGCCCGGCCTGTTCGACGCGTTGCGCCGGTACCCGCGCCAGTCGCTGTTGATCTGCGGCATCACGGCGGGCGGCACGCTCGCGTACTACACGTGGACGTCGTACCTGCCGACGTACGCGGAGCTGAACACCGGCATGGACAAGTCGGACGCGCTGCTCGTGGGCACGGTCTCGTTGGCCTTCTTCGCGCTGCTGCAGCCGGTCGGCGGGCTGCTGTCCGACCGCTTCGGACGCAAGCCGCTGCTGCTCGTCTTCGGCCTCGGCTTCGCCGTGTCGAGCGTGCCGCTGCTGCACGCGCTGACGGGCTCGATCGCCTCACTGCTGCTCGTGCAGTGCGCGGGGATGGTGCTGCTGACCGGGTTCACGTCGATCTCGGCGGCGGTCAACGCGGAGGTGTTCCCGGCGCGGGTGCGGGCGGCCGGGATCGGCTTCCCGTACTCGTTGACGGTGGCGCTGTTCGGCGGCACGGCACCGTACATGGGCACCCTGTTCAAGGAGTGGGGCCGCAGCGGCCTGTTCCCCTGGTACGTCGCCGTGCTCTGCCTCGTCTCGTCGGCGGTGTACCTGCGGCTGCCGGAGAGCGCGCACCGGGAACTGGAGCGTTGAGTTCAGCGAGGGGTGCGCAGGGCGGCGGGGTCGAGGATCTCCTGGATGCACAGGCCCACGTCGTACGGACCGTGCGCCGGCGTCAGGAACGGGACGCGCAGGTCCTCGTACGACAAGGGCTTCTCCAGGCGGAGGTCGAGCCCCCTGCGGTCCAGGCGCACGGGCCGGATCCGGACCACGTCGGCGAGGTCGTCGCCGCTGAGGAGTGCGGCGAGTTCGACGAGGACGTCGGCGTGGCCGGTGTCGAGGTGTCCGAGGAGTTCGGCTTCCTGGGCCGCCAGCGGGTCGGGCGCCGCGGCGCCGAGGGCGGCCGCGTCGAGGAGGCGCACCGTGTCGTCCTCGGCGAGGGCGGCCCGCGCGGGACGGAACACGAGGGTGTCGGGCCCCGCGGTGGTGAGGCGGCCGCT
>NZ_JAAGMG010000398.1 GCF_010548525.1 Streptomyces sp. SID14478 | reverse complement strand
CGCAGGAACCGACCCGCCCGTACACAAGGAGCCGCACATGACAGCCGGACAGCCGTCCAGGCGCCACGTCCTGGGCCTCGGCCTGGGCGCCGCCCTCGCCCTGAACACCCTGCCCACGTTCACCGCCCACGCCGCGCCGAGCCGCCCCACGTCCTCCCCGCTCGTCCCCGCCCGCGAGGCAACGACCCTGTGGTACCCCGAGCCGGCCGACGAGGACCTCCTCATCGAGCAGGGGCTGCCGCTGGGCAACGGCCGGCTCGGCGCCCTCGTCGGCGCCGACCCCGCCCGCGAGCTGTTCCACGTCACCGACGCCACCCTGTGGACCGGCGGCGCCAACACCACCCTCGACGCGGACGGCCAGTTCCCGTACGGACGCGACGACTTCGGCAGCTTCACGCTGCTCGCCCGGGTCATGCTGTACCTGCCCGGACACGAGTTCTCCGAGGTCACCGACTACCGACGCAGCCTCGACCTCAGCAACGGCCTCGTCACCACGACGTACACCAAGGGCAAGGTCCGCTACGTCCGCGAGATGTTCGCCAGCGGCCCCGACGACGCGATCGTGGTCCGGCTGAGCCAGAGCGGCGGCGGCTCCCTCAGCGGCGCCGTCATCCTCTCCGGCACCCACGGCGAGACGACGGGCGTCGACGAGGACCGGCACCTCGCCTCCTTCTCCGCCGCCTTCGGGAACAAGCTGCGCTACGCCGCCGCGGTCACCGCCGCCGGCGACGGGGCGATCGACGCCACCGGCACCCGTGTCACCTTCACCGACTGCTCCGAGGTCACCCTCGTCATCAGCGGCGGCACCGACTACGCGCCGGACCACGCGGCCGGCTACCGGGACCCGGACGCCGACCCGCTCGCCCTGGCCCAGGACAAGGCCCGTGCGGCGACGCGGACTTCGGGCCGGCGGCTGCGGGACACGCACGTCGCCGACTACCGGTCCCGCTACGACCGCTTCGCCCTCGACCTGGGAGCGTCCACCGGGCGGCAGCGGGGCATGGACACCTGGCGGCGGCTGCAGGCGCGGGCCGCCGAGGGAGCGGCGCCGGATCCCGAACTGGAGGCGAGCTACCTGCAGTTCGGCCGCTACCTCACCATCTGCGGCTCCCGCGACGGACTGCCGATGGGGCTCCAGGGGCTGTGGCTGGAGGGCAACACCCCCGACTGGATGGGCGATTACCACACCGACATCAACCTCCAGATGAACTACTGGCTGGCCGACCGGGCCGGCCTCGGCGAGACCTTCCCGGCCTTCGCCGACTACTGCCTGGCCCAGCTCCCCGCGTGGAGCGAGGTCACGCAGAGGCAGTTCCAGGACTCCCGCAACCGCTACCGCAACACCTCGGAGAAGGTCGCGGGCTGGACGGTCGCCTTCTCCACCAACCCCTACGGCGGCCTCGGCTGGTGGTGGCACCCGGCCGGCAACGCCTGGCTGTGCGAGTCCCTGCACGAGCACTACGCGTACACGCAGGACGAGGAGTACCTGGCGCGGATCATGCCGCTGCTCAAGGGCGCCGTCGAGTTCTGGCAGGCGCGGCTGGTCACCACGACCGTCGACGGCCGCGAGGTGCTGATCGACGACCACGACTGGTCGCCCGAGCACGGACCGCAGGACGCCCGCGGCATGACGTACACCCAGGAACTCCTGTGGTCCCTCTTCGGTCACTACGAGGAGGCGTGCCGCACCCTCGGCCGTGACCCCGAACACGCTGCCACCGTCCGGAAGTTGCGCGACCGGCTCTACCTGCCGAAGGTCAGCCCGAAGTCCGGCTGGCTGGAGGAGTGGATGAGCGAGGACAACCTCGGCGAGACCACCCACCGCCATCTGTCGCCGCTCATCAACCTGTTCCCCGGCGACCGCATCCGCCCCGACGGCGGCGACCCCGAACTCCTCAAGGGGGCAACGGCGTTGCTCACCGCCCGGGGTATGGAGAGCTACGGCTGGGCCTGCGCCTGGCGGGCGGCCTGCTGGGCCCGCCTCAAGGACGCCGACAAGGCCTACCGGCTGGTGCTCACCAATCTGCGCCCCTGGGCGGGCGGTGACACCGGCACGGCGCGGAACTTCTTCGACATGTACCGGGTCTCGGACACCCGGGCCATCTTCCAGATCGATGCCAACCTCGGTACCCCGACGGCGATGGTGGAGATGCTCGTCCACTCCCGCCCGGGCCGCATCGAGCTGCTGCCCGCGCTCCCCGACGCCTGGGCCGACTCCGGCTCCGTCGCCGGCGTGGGCGCCCGCGGCGGCTTCACGGTGGACGTGTCCTGGCGCCGCGGCCGGGTCCGCGAGGCCACGATCCGCAGTGTCGGCGGCCGCCGGACGACCGTCGTGATCGGCGGCAGGGAGCGGAAGATCAGCCTCGAACCCGGGAAGCGGGTGACGCTCCGGGGCTGAGATCCCCTCTTGCCTGTCTCTCACCTGTCAGAACCGGGCATTCAGGTGACTTCGGTACGACCGACGTTTTTTGGGTGCTTAGTATCTCGATCCGTGACAGACGGAAAGAGCCGACCAGTACCGGCCGGCCAGGCAACCGACGTGCTCGTCCTCGGGGCCGGGCCGGCCGGACTCGTGCTGGGCAACATCCTCGTGGACGCGGGCATCGACTGCGTCGTCCTGGAGCGGGCCGAGCGCGCACAGGTGCAGACGCGGGCCCGCGCCGGGTTCCTGGCGGCCCGCACCGTGGAGACCCTGCACCGGCACGGTCTCGCCGACGGCCTGCACCGGCGCGGGCAGTCCCACAGCACCTGCGAGTTCCGTACCGAGGACGGCCGGTTCCGGCTGGACTACGGCACGCTCGGTCAGGGCGAGCGGCACACCGTCTACCCCCAACAGGACCTGGTGACCGACCTGTTGACGCGGTACCTGGAGCGCGGCGGGCAGATCCGTTTCGCCACCGAGGCCGTGGCGGTGCACGACGCCGACAGCGAGCGGCCCGAGGTGGCCGTGCGCGAGGCCGACGGGCGGCCCGGCCGGTGGCGGGCGCGGTACGTGGCCGGTT
>NZ_JAAGMG010000354.1 GCF_010548525.1 Streptomyces sp. SID14478 | reverse complement strand
GCGGTACGCGAGCTGGGTTTAGAACGTCGTGAGACAGTTCGGTCCCTATCCGCTGTGCGCGTAGGAGTCTTGAGAAGGGCTGTCCCTAGTACGAGAGGACCGGGACGGACGAACCTCTGGTGTGCCAGTTGTCCTGCCAAGGGCATGGCTGGTTGGCTACGTTCGGAAAGGATAACCGCTGAAAGCATCTAAGCGGGAAGCCTGCTTCGAGATGAGGACTCCCACCCCCTTTGAGGGGTTAAGGCTCCCAGTAGACGACTGGGTTGATAGGCCAGATCTGGAAGCCCGGTAACGGGTGGAGGTGACTGGTACTAATAGGCCGAGGGCTTGTCCTCAGTTGCTCGCGTCCACTGTGTTGGTTCTGAAACCACGAACAACCCCGTACATGGTCACGTACGGTGCGGTTGACAGTTTCATAGTGTTTCGGTGGTCATAGCGTGAGGGAAACGCCCGGTTACATTCCGAACCCGGAAGCTAAGCCTCACAGCGCCGATGGTACTGCAGGGGGGACCCTGTGGGAGAGTAGGACGCCGCCGAACTAAATTTGATAAAGCCTCTGGCCCCGAGCATTTTGCTCGGGGCCAGAGGCTTTTTTGTTGTCTGTTACTTCGCGTTCACGTTCCGCGACCACTATCCAAGCCATGGGCACAGTTGCAATGCTGCAGGCCGCGGGAGTCGGACCCGGTGACGAAGTGATCGTGCCGGCCTTCGGCAACGCCGAGGTCGCCGAGGCCGTCGTACGCACGGGGGCGGCCCCCGTCTTCGCGGACATCGACCCGGACACGTACTGCATCGACCGTGGGAGCGTCGACGTCTGTCTGAGTGCGCGGACAGCCGCCGTCATCGCCGTCCACCGCTTCGGGCACAAGGCCGATGTCGCTGGACTGCTGGACCTCGGGCAGCGGCACGGGCTGCTGGTTCTCGAGCAGGGCGAATCCCAGAAGTCGTACGAGGAAGTGACACAACGGCGGGCACACGCCGCCTACTTGAGCGGACGGCTGAACGGGGTGCGGACGCCCGCAGGGCACGAAGCGCACACCTATCAGCAGTACGTCGTGCGAGTGCCGGGGAACGGGCGACCCGATCGTGACGCCTTCGCTCGCACCCTTCGTGGCAAGGGAATTGAGTGCAGCGTGCCGGTGAAGACGCCCGTGCACCGCCTGCCGGCCTTCTGGCGGGACGTGGCGCTGCCCGAGACCGAGCGGGCCGCCGACGAGACACTGGCGCTGCCCGTCGACGCGACGATGCCGCGGCGACAACTGCAGCGGATGGTGTCCGCCTGCAACGCACTGGGCGGATTGCTGCAGCCGGCCTTCTAGGCGCGGCCGTCGGGCGGTTCGGGAAGGCCCTGAACTTCAGGTATGATCTATTCCGTTGCCAAGCGGGAAACCGCACAAGGCGACCGGCCCCTATAGCTCAGTCGGTAGAGCGTCTCCATGGTAAGGAGAAGGTCAGCGGTTCGATTCCGCTTGGGGGCTCAGGAATTGAGGCTCTCGCCCTGACCGGGCGGGGGCCTTTTTTCATGCCCCCGCCCCCGCCCGACCGGCGGGTTCAGCCGTGGTGGATTTCGGGGACGCGCATCGCGAGGATCGCCATGTCGTCCGACGGTGCGTCGGCTGCGAAGCGCTCCACCGCGCGCATGATGCGGGCGGCGACAGCGCCGGCCGTCAGGCCCGTGCAGTTCGCCAGGACTTCGGCCAAGCCGTCGTCGCCGAGCATGCGGGTGCCCTCGCGGCGTTCCGTGATGCCGTCGGTGACGCAGAGCAGGACGTCGCCGGGATCGAGCGTCATCGTCTGCTCGTACAGCTCCAGGTCGTCCATGACACCGAGGAGCGGCTGCGGTTCGGCGTACGGCTCGACCGTGCCGTTCTGACGCAGGCGGAGCGGGAGAGGGTGGCCCGCGCAGACCATCTTGAGGACCGCCGAGCCGTCCTCCTGCGGCCACAACTCCCCGTAGAGCAGCGTGAGGAAGCGGCTGCGGGCGCCCTCGTCGAGGATCGCCGCGTTCAGGCGCTCCAGTACCGCCGGGCCGCCGAAGCCCTCGCGGGCCAACAGGCGCAGGGCGTGGCGGGCCAGGCCGGTGACGGCGGCGGCCTCCGGGCCCGTGCCGCACACGTCACCGATCGCGAAGCCGTACGCGCCGTCGCGGATCGGGAAGAGGTCGTAGAAGTCACCGCCCACTTCGTTGCCCTCGCCGGCTGCCCGGTAGATGACCTCGACCTCGACGCCGGGGACGTCCGGGAGCTCGGGCGGCAGGAGGCTGCGCTGGAGGGACTGGCTGATGGCCATGCGCTCCGAGTACAGGCGCGCGTTGTCGAGGGCCAGGGCGGCCCGGCGGCTCAAGTCCTCGGCCAGTTCCAGGATTTCCTGGCGGAAGTGCTCGTCGGTGGGCTTGCCGAGCGTGAGCATGCCGATGACGCGGTTGCGGGCGACGAGGGGGAGGACGACGGTCTCGCCGCCGACCGCCGAGGCCGTCGCGAGGGTGGTGCCGATGCCCGAGCTGACGTTCGTCGGCTCGTTCAGGCCGAGGCTCCTCATGGACGTACGCAGAGCCGCTTGGTGAGCGGCCTCCGCCGGCGCCTGCCAGACGCGGGCGCCCGGGGTCGGGACCGGGTCGGGCGGGGCGATCTTGGCGAGGAGCGCCTTGAGGCCGTCGATGCGGTCCTCCTCCTCGTGCAGCACGTACGACAGGTGCGGCTCCGAGGTCTGGTCGGCGATCATGTAGACCGCGCACCAGGTGGCGAGGGTCGGCACCGTCATCTGGGCCATCAAGGCCAGTGTCTGGTCCCGGTCGAGGGTGCCGGCCAGGAGGTCGGAGGCCTCGACGAGGAAGCTGAGGGAGCCGCGCCGGAGCTTCTCCAGTTCGCGCAGGCGCGCCGATTCGACGGCCATCGCGATGCGGTCGGCCGCGAACTGGAGGCGGAGGGCTTCTTCGTTGGAGTAGCGGTCGGGGGACTCCGCGGCCACGCCGAGGGAGCCGGTGAGACGGCCCTCGACCTTCAGCGGGACCGTGACGACCGAGCGCATGCCCGTGCCGTTCAACAGGGGGACGGCGCCGGGGACTTGGGTGAGGTCCTCGTGGACCGCGGGCATGCGCGCCGAGCCGTAGCGGCCCGGGCCGACCTCGACCGGGACGCGGGCGAAGCGCTGGCGAGCCGAGGGGAGGCCGGTGGAGGCGCGCACCTCGAGCTCGGTCTCGTCGTCCGTGGCCAGGAGCAGGAACGCGGAGTCGCCGTCCAGCATGTCGCGGGCGCGCTCCACCGTGCGCTGCAGCAGGCCGTCCAGGTCGTCCGGGGCCGGAGAGCCGATGAAGGTCTCGAAGGCGTCCGCGCCCTGGTTCTCGGCGTGCGTGCCGCTCTCGGGGACGGGGCCGCGCAGGGGCGTCTGCAGCACGGCGCGCTCGTGGTCGCGTACGAGGAGGCAGACCGTGGACGGATCGCCGTCGGTGTCCCGGACGCGCAGGTGCGAGGCGTACACCGGGGCCACGCGGCCGCTGGCGCTGCGGATGCCGTAACTGCCCTCCCAGCGCGAGAGCAGGAGGGCGTCGGCGATGCCGGTGCTGGTGCCGGGGGTGTGCGGCCAGGCGGCGAGATCGGTGAGGGGTTTGCCGGTGACCTGTTCGGCCGCGTAGCCGAAGAGGTGCTCCGCGTCCTCGCTCCACGACGTGATCGCGCCGGTCTTGTCGATCTGTACGACGGCGACGCGGACGCGTTCGTCGGCGAGCGGCAGGAGCTCCGTGGGGAGCGCGGGGCCTGCGGCGCGGGTGCCCACCGAGCGCTCGGGCAGGTCGAGTTGGAACCAGACCTGCTTGTGCGTGGCCGAATAGTCGACGCCCCAGCGGCCCGCGAGCGCCGCGCAGAGCTGGAGGCCGCGGCCGCCCTCGCGGTCGGGGCTGCCCATGTTGATCGCGGCGGACTGGAGCGGGATCTCGCGTTCCGGATAGCGGTCGGAGACCTCGATGCGGACGTGGTCGTCGCCGCGCAGACACAGAACTTCCGCGGACGTGCCCGCGTGGACCACGGCATTCGTCACGAGTTCGCTGGTCAGGACCACGGCATCGTCGATGATGTCGGCGTGGCCCCAGCCCTGCAGGGTGTCGCGCACGAAGGAGCGGGCGGTCGCGACGGATCGCCCGACCGGTTCGAAGGTGGCAGCCGCGCGCGCGGTGATCACAGAACTCCCTGTACGACTCGTGCCTGCTGTACTCGCTGTACGAGTGTCGAGGCTCAGGTCTCCCGTACCCATGTCTCGGCCGCCCCTCCGATGCCCGCTCGTTTTCCGCCACCGCCCAGGCCGGGCGGACCGGGGTGGGTGGACAGCCGCATGCAAGGTTACTTACCTTCGCCGTCCATGCGGATGCCGGTCGCCACTGTTTCCGTCCGGAGGGTGTGCGGACGGTGTGCGAAGCTGCCGAACTGTTATGGCCTGGTTCAGCCATGGTGAAACACTGGGCAAGCTTCCGGGGAAGAACGCATTGAAATCTCGATGTGACGGTAGAAGCGAACCCGAGCACCCAGAGCAAGCAGAGCAGTACAGGTCGACCCCTGCGGGAGGGACACAGTGGAGTCTGGCGCAGCGACGCGGGGCAGGAAAGCGCGCGCGGAAGGCGGACAGTCCCTGACGAAACAGCGCAAATCGCGGAACGGCACCACGACAGTGGACACCGCGGCGCTGAACAGACTGCTGGCCGGTCTCGTCGCGATGCGGGACGGCAACTTCCGCAAGCGGCTCACGGTCAACGGCGACGGCGTGATGGCGGAGGTCGCGGCCGTCTTCAACGAGGTGGCCGACCGGAATCTGCATCTGACCGGTGAGTTGTCGCGGGTGCGGCGCATGGTCGGACGTGAGGGCAAGCTCACAGAGCGGCTGGAGACGGGAGCCTGCGAGGGTTCCTGGGCCGCCGCCATCAACGCCTCCAACGCGCTCGTGGACGACCTCGTACGGCCCGTCTCCGAGGTCGGCAGGGTGCTCACCGCGGTCGCCGACGGTGATCTGTCGCCGCGCATGGAGCTGCGGGCGCAGGTGCCGGAAGGTACCGGGCATCCGTTGCGTGGCGAGTTCCTGAAGGTCGGGCGGACGGTCAACAACCTGGTCGACCAGCTCTCCACCTTCACGGACGAGGTCACGCGCGTGGCCAGTGAGGTGGGTACCGAGGGCAAGCTCGGCGGGCAGGCGCGCGTACGCGGAATGTCGGGTTCCTGGAAGGACCTCACGGATTCCGTCAACACGATGGCGTACCGTCTCACTGCGCAGGTGCGTGACATTGCTCTCGTCACCACCGCGGTGGCGAAGGGCGACTTGTCCCGGAAGGTCACGGTTCACGTCGCGGGCGAGATGCTCGAGCTCAAGAACACCGTGAACACGATGGTGGACCAGCTGTCGTCGTTCTCCTCCGAGGTCACACGCGTGGCCCGTGAGGTGGGCACGGAAGGCGAGCTGGGCGGGCAGGCACAGGTGCCCGGTGTGGCAGGGGTGTGGAAGGACCTCACCGATTCCGTGAACCTGATGGCCGGCAATCTGACGGCTCAGGTGCGCGGGATCGCTCAGGTCACTACGGCTGTGGCGAATGGTGACCTGTCGCAGAAGGTGACGGTGTCGGCGCGCGGCGAGGTCGCCCAGCTCGCCGAGACGATCAACCAGATGACCGAGACGCTGCGTACGTTCGCGGACGAGGTCACCCGTGTCGCCAACGAGGTCGGCGCGGAAGGGCAGCTCGGCGGCCAGGCGAACGTGCCGGGCGCGGCCGGGACCTGGAAGGACCTGACGGACTCCGTCAACACGGTCTTCCGGAACCTCACCACGCAGGTACGTGACATCGCCACTGTCACGACGGCGGTGGCGAACGGTGATCTCTCGCAGAAGGTCACCGTCGACGTGGCCGGTGAAATGCTGGAGTTGAAGAACACCGTCAACACGATGGTGGATCAGTTGTCGGCCTTCGGTTCCGAAGTCACGCGTGTGGCACGGGAGATCGGTGTCGAGGGTGAGCTGGGCGGTCAGGCGCTGGTGGTGGGCGCGGCCGGTACCTGGAAGGACCTCACCGACTCGGTGAACACGGCCTTCCGCAACCTCACCGGGCAGGTGCGCAACATCGCCCAGGTGACGACGGCGGTGGCCAACGGTGACCTGTCGCAGAAGGTCACCGTCGACGTTTCCGGCGAGATGCTTCAGTTGAAGAACACCGTGAACACGATGGTGGACCAGCTGTCGTCGTTCGCCGACCAGGTGACGCGGATGGCGCGCGACGTGGGCACGGAGGGCCGTCTCGGCGGGCAGGCCCGGGTGGACGGCGTGAGCGGTACGTGGAAGGAACTCACCGACTCCGTCAACTTCATGGCCGGAAACCTGACTTCCCAGGTGCGGCAGATCGCTCAGGTCACTACGGCTGTAGCGCGTGGTGACCTGTCGCAGAAGATCGACGTGGATGCGCGCGGCGAGATCCTGGAGCTGAAGAACACCATCAACACGATGGTGGACCAGCTCTCCGCGTTCGCCGACCAGGTGACCCGCGTGGCCCGTGAGGTGGGCACCGAAGGCCGTCTGGGCGGTCAGGCACAGGTGCCCGGCGTCGCCGGCGTGTGGCGCGACCTGACGGACTCCGTTAACGGCATGGCCGGCAACCTCACGGCTCAGGTGCGCAACATCGCGCAGGTCGCCACCGCGGTCGCCCGTGGTGACCTGTCGCAGAAGATCGACGTGGATGCGCGCGGCGAGATCCTGGAGCTGAAGAACACCCTCAACACGATGGTGGACCAGCTGTCGGCCTTCGCCGAGCAGGTGACCCGGGTCGCCCGCGAAGTGGGTACGGACGGCATTCTCGGCGGGCAGGCCGAGGTGCAGGGGGTGTCGGGTACGTGGAAGGACCTGACCCAGTCCGTGAACGGCATGGCCAACAACCTCACCCTTCAGGTGCGCAACATCGCCGAAGTCACTACAGCTGTAGCGCGCGGCGACCTCTCCAAGAAGATCACCGTCGACGCCAAGGGCGAGATCCTCGAACTCGTCACCACGGTGAACACGATGGTGGACCAGCTGTCCGCGTTCGCCGAGCAGGTGACCCGGGTCGCCCGTGAGGTGGGCACCGAGGGCCAGTTGGGAGGCCAGGCGCGGGTCCCCGGCATCACGGGCATCTGGAAGGACCTGAGCGACAACGTCAACCTCATGGCCAACAACCTGACCGTGCAGGTGCGCAACATCTCCCAGGTCGCCAACGCGGTGGCCAACGGTGACCTCACGCGTACGGTCACCATCGAGGCGCGCGGCGAGGTCGCCCAGCTCGCCGACACGTTCAACACGATGGTGAAGACGCTGAGTTCGTTTGCCGACCAGGTCACCAAGGTGGCCCGCGAGGTGGGTACGGACGGCATCCTCGGCGGCCAGGCCCGCGTACCCGGTGTGGCCGGGACGTGGAAGGACCTCACCGAGTCCGTGAACGGCATGGCCTCGAACCTCACCGGCCAGGTGCGCAACATCGCGATGGTCACGACCGCCATCGCCAAGGGCGACCTCACCAAGAAGATCGACATCGACGCGCGCGGCGAGATCCTCGAGCTGAAGACGACGATCAACACGATGGTCGACCAGCTGTCGTCGTTCGCCGAGCAGGTGACCCGGGTGGCCCGTGAGGTGGGCACCGAGGGACAGTTGGGCGGGCAGGCGCGGGTGCGTGACGTGGACGGCACGTGGCGCGACCTGACGGAGTCCGTGAACGAGATGGCCGGCAACCTGACGCGCCAGGTGCGCGCCATCGCGGCCGTCGCGACCGCGGTGACCCGCGGTGACCTCAACCTCAAGATCGACGTCGACGCGGCGGGCGAGATCCAGGTCCTGCAGGACAACATCAACAAGATGATCTCGAACCTGCGCGACACCACGATCGCCAACGAGGAGCAGGACTGGCTCAAGGGCAACCTGGCCCGCATCTCCGGTCTGATGCAGGGCCGTCGTGATCTGGACGACGTCGCCTCGCTCATCATGAGCGAGCTGACGCCGGTGGTCTCCGCGCAGCACGGTGCGTTCTTCGTGGCGCTGCCGGTGGACGACGGCGGCGACCCGGCGGGCGCCCCCGAGAACGCGTACGAACTGCGCATGCTCGGCAGTTACGGCTACTCCATGGGCTCCATGCCGACCTCGTTCCGGCCCGGTGAGACGCTCATCGGCACCGCCGCGCAGGAGCGGCGCACGATCCTCGTGGACAACGCGCCCAGCGGCTACCTCAAGATCGCCTCGGGGCTCGGGGAGGCGCCGCCCGCACAGGTCATCGTGATCCCCGTGCTCTTCGAGGGGACGGTGCTCGGCGTGATCGAGCTGGCGTCCTTCACGCCCTTCACGCAGATCCAGAAGGACTTCCTGGGGCAGATCGCCGAGATGATCGCGACGAGCGTCAACACCATCTCCGTCAATACGAAGACGGAGGTGCTGCTCAAGCAGTCGCAGGAGCTGACCGAGCAACTGCGGGAGCGGTCGGCCGAGTTGGAGAACCGGCAGAAGGCCCTCCAGGCGTCCAACGCCGAGCTGGAGGAGAAGGCCGAACTCCTCGCCACGCAGAACCGCGACATCGAAGTGAAGAACACCGAGATCGAAGAGGCGCGTCAGGTCCTGGAGGAGCGCGCCGAGCAGCTCGCGGTGTCGATGCGCTACAAGAGCGAGTTCCTCGCCAACATGTCGCACGAGTTGCGCACGCCGCTCAACTCGCTGCTGATCCTCGCCAAGCTCCTCGCCGACAACGCCGACGCGAACCTCACCCCGAAGCAGGTCGAGTTCGCCGAGACGATCCATGGAGCGGGCTCGGACCTGCTCCAGCTGATCAACGACATCCTGGACCTGTCGAAGGTCGAGGCGGGCAAGATGGACGTCTCGCCGACGCGCATCGCCCTGGTACAACTCGTCGACTACGTAGAGGCAACGTTCCGGCCGCTGACCGCGGAGAAGCAACTCGACTTCTCCGTAAGGGTGTCGCCGGAACTGCCCACCACGTTGCACACCGACGAACAGCGCCTCCTTCAGGTACTGCGCAACCTGCTGTCCAACGCGGTGAAGTTCACCGACTCCGGCGCCGTGGAACTCGTCATCAGGCCCGCCGGGAACGACGTACCGAACGCGATCCGTGAACAGCTCCTGGAAGCGGGCTCGTTGAGGGACGCCGACGGGGACCTGATTGCCTTCTCGGTGACGGACACCGGCATCGGCATCGCGGCCAGCAAGATGCGCGTCATCTTCGAGGCGTTCAAGCAGGCGGACGGCACGACGAGCCGCAAGTACGGCGGCACGGGGCTCGGGCTCTCCATCAGCCGTGAGATCGCCCGCCTGTTGGGCGGTGAGATCCACGCGGCGAGCGAGCCCGGCCGCGGTTCCACCTTCACGCTGTACCTGCCGCTGCACCCGAGCGAGCTGCCGGCCCAGGGGTACGCGCAGCTGGCCCCGTCCATCGAGCCGGGCCGGCCGCTCGCCCTCGACGCCGCTCCGGAGCCCGCCGAGGTGGAGACCCCGGCGGAGGTGCAGTCGTACCAGGAGACGCAGAACGGGCCGGCCGCGCTCTTCAGGCGGCGCCGCAGGACCGCTCCGGCACCGGAGGAGAGCCCGGACCTCCAGGGGCAGCCGGAGGACGTACAGGAGTCCTGGCAGGACGGCGAGGCCCGCAGCGCCCCCAAGCCGCGGCGCTCGTTCCACTTCGGTGGCGAGAAGGTGCTCATCGTCGACGACGACATCCGGAACGTCTTCGCGCTCACCAGCGTCCTGGAGCAGCACGGACTGTCGGTCCTGTACGCGGAGAACGGGCGGGAGGGCATCGAAGTCCTCGAGCAGCACGACGACGTGACGGTCGTCCTGATGGACATCATGATGCCGGAGATGGACGGCTACGCGACGACCACGGCGATCCGCAGGATGCCGCAGTTCGCCGGGCTGCCGATCATCGCGCTGACCGCGAAGGCCATGAAGGGCGACCGGGAGAAGGCCATCGAGTCCGGAGCGTCCGACTACGTCACGAAGCCGGTGGATCCCGACCACCTGCTGACGGTGATGGAGCAGTGGATGCGCGGTGACTGATCGGAATCCGAGACATTCACGCGGAGTTGCTGACTGAGTGTGGCCGCGGCCGTGTAGAAGTGCGGTAACCGGGGAACCTTCTGGTCTCCCGATGCGTTTCTGCTACGTGCACAGTGACATCTCGGTGACAGGGTGTGGCGACAGGCGGGGTACGGCTACGATGACCGGCACAAGGACGGACGGCGCAAGGGAGTCGTCCCCTGGGGCGGCAAAAGGAGCCTCCCCGAATCCTGCGGACAGGGGCGGCCCCATGCCGGGGCGAGGAGGGCGGGCCATGGTGCAGAAGGCCAAGATCCTCCTGGTCGATGACCGGCCGGAGAATCTGCTGGCGCTGGAGGCCATCCTCTCTGCGCTCGATCAGACGCTGGTGCGGGCATCGTCCGGGGAGGAAGCGCTCAAAGCGCTGCTCACGGACGATTTCGCGGTCATTCTGCTGGATGTACAGATGCCGGGAATGGACGGTTTCGAAACCGCGGCGCACATCAAGCGCCGGGAGCGGACACGAGACATCCCCATCATCTTCCTCACCGCGATCAACCACGGTCCGCATCACACCTTCCGTGGCTACGCGGCGGGCGCGGTGGACTACATCTCCAAGCCGTTCGACCCGTGGGTGCTGCGCGCGAAGGTCTCGGTCTTCGTAGAGCTCTACATGAAGAACTGCCAACTGCGTGAGCAGGCCGCTCTGCTGCGGCTCCAGCTCGAGGGCGGCGGCAGGTCCGTCGGCGACACGAAGGAGCCCGCGGGACTGCTCGCCGAACTGTCGGCGCGTCTCGCCGCCGTCGAGGAGCAGGCCGAAGCGCTCTCCAAGCAGCTCGACGACGAGTCCGCGGACGCGGCGGCCGTGGCCACGGCCGCGCACCTGGAGCGCAAACTCACCGGACTGCGCAGGGCTCTTGATGCTCTGGAGCCCGGCACGGGCAGCGGCGCGCCCACCCTGCCGTCCCAGAACTGAAGCGCTGACGGGGCTTTGAGACCGCGTCAGCTCAGGCACCGTCAGCCCGCGACACAATCGGGTGAAGCACTGGGCACACGTGTCCGCAGGCCTCTCCCCCGGTAACCTCACACCTATGGCCTCACGTCCCGCAGCCAAGAAGACGCCCGCGAAGAAGGCGGCCGCGCCGATCAAGGCTCCGGCGAAGAAGGCCCCTGCGAAAAAAGCTCCCGCGAAGAAGGCCGCGGCGAAGGCCCCCGGCAAGAAGGTCGCGGCCAAGAAGCCCGCTCCCAGGCCGGCGCCCAATCCCACGGGGGGCCTGTACAAGCTCGTGCGCGCCCTGTGGCTCGGCGTCGCGCACAGCGTGGGGGCGATGTTCCGCGGCATAGGGCGTGGCGCGAAGGGGCTCGACCCGGCGCACCGCAAGGACGGTCTGGCGCTGCTGCTGCTCGGCATCGCCCTGATCTGCGCGGCCGGCACCTGGTCGAATCTGCGCGGCCCGGTCGGCGATCTCGTCGAGGTGCTGGTGACCGGCGCGTTCGGCCGGCTCGACCTGCTGGTGCCGATACTGCTGGGCCTCATCGCCGTACGCCTCATCCGCCACCCCGAGCAGCCCGAGGCGAACGGGCGCATCGTCATCGGCCTGTCCGCGCTCGTCGTCGGCATCCTCGGCCAGGTCCACATCGCGTGCGGCTCGCCCGCGCGCGACGACGGCATGCAGGCCATAAGGGACGCGGGCGGGCTGATCGGCTGGGCGGCCGCGACGCCGCTGACCTTCACCATGACCCAGGTGCTCGCGGTCCCGCTGCTCGTCCTGCTCACCGTCTTCGGTCTGCTCGTCGTCACCGCGACGCCGGTCAACGCGATCCCGCAGCGGCTGCGCCTGCTCGGCGTGCGGCTCGGTGTCGTGCACGACGACACGCCCGTGCAGGAGCCCGACGCGGGGGAGTACGACGAGGAGTGGCGCGAGGCCGAACCCGCGCGCCCGAGGCGGCGTCCCGCGGCCCCGGAGGCGTACGACCCCGACCGCATAGAGCAGGACGCCCTCTCGAAGCGGCGCAGGCCCCGGCGCACGTCCGTACAGCCCGCCATGGAGCGGCCGATGGACGCGGTCGACGTCGCCGCCGCGGCGGCCGCCGCGCTCGACGGGGCCGTGCTGCACGGCAT
>NZ_JAAGMG010000313.1 GCF_010548525.1 Streptomyces sp. SID14478 | reverse complement strand
ACCGAGCCGGGGCTCGCGCCCGCCGTCGAGTGCGACCCGAGCCTGCGCACGTACAGCCACAACCGCGGCGACGACCGGGACCAGCGCCCGGTCGGCATGGTCGGCGACGGCGGGTTCCTGACCGCCGTGCTCCAGGTCGAGTCGGACGCCACGGCGCTGCGGGCCGAGCGCAGCCGGCGCCCCCTGCCGGTCGGACTCGTGCGGGACGCCCTGGAGGTCGACGGGATCCGTCTGGAGTCCGCGCAGATCGTGCTGCACACGCAGCCCGCGCCCGCGCTGCACCTGCCCCAGCAGTCGGTGGCCGTGAGCAATTACGCGCCGCTGCAGGCACAGACCGGATCGCCCGCGGTCCGCATCACGTGGATCGCCCTGAAGCTCGATCCGGAGCTGTGCCCGGAGGCCGTGGCCGCCCGCGGGGGTGGCGTGATCGGCGCGCAGAAGTGCCTCGCGCGCGTGGCCGAGCATCTGTCGAGCCGGCTCAGCGGCGCCGGGTTCCGGGCCAGCGTGCTCACCGAGGAGGAGCTGATCGCCGCGGTGGCCACGTCCGCGTGCGCCAACCCGATGGTGACCGCGCAGGCCGGGCGGAGCGAGGCGCCGCAGCGACGGACCGAGGAGTCCGGGCGCAGCTGGCGCTGTGACAACCGCCGGCACACGACGTACTGGGTGCGCCGCTGGCCCCAGCTGGGGGCCGGGACCATCCAGCTGCCGCAGCTCGTCGCCCAGTTGACGACGGTGCCCGCGCTCGCGACGACGTTCAGTCTGACGCTGGCCCAGGGCGATCAGCAGGACGTGACCCTCACCGGGCACATGCGGATCACGGGCCGCAGCGACAGCGAGCTGACCACCGCGCGCCGTGACCTGGAGCAGGCCGCGCGCCAGGTGCGCACGGGACTCGTCCGGCTCGACCGTGAGCAACTGCCCGGCGTTCTCGCCACCTTGCCCCTCGGAGGTGCCCGCTGATGGCCCTGACCAGTCAGCCGCGTCAGATGCCCGATCCCGGTGAGCGGCTGCGGACCGGCTTCGGTCTGCTCGGCCCGCGCCACCAGCGGCATTCCCTGTCCCCGGACCAGCTCGACACCCTGGCGCTGCCCATCGGGGACGACGGCGTGGTCATCGGCGTGGACGCCGAGGGCCAGCCCGCGGTGATGGGCATCAACCGCCCGACGCCGTACGACATCGTGCTCATCGGCGGTCTGTGGACGGCACAGGTGCTCGCGCTGCGGGCGGCCGCGACGGGCGCCCGGGTGGCCGTCGAGACGGGCCGTGCCCAGCAGTGGGCGCAGCTCGTGCAGGCGGTCGGCGGCGGGCAGTCGGGGATGACGCTGCACGACGTGGGACGCGTTCCGCCGCAGGGTGCCTCCGCCGGCGGGCCCGTGCTCGTCATCCGTGACTGCGGCATGCGGCCGCCACGTGGGCGGGTCGCCTCCGCGCCCTGGCAGTCCGTCCTCACGCTCCTGCCGTACCTGAGCCCGGTGGCGCCACGTCTGATGCGCCAGGCCAGACTCGTGGGCGTACAGCGGGTGTCGCCGGACGAGGCGGCCGAGATCGGGCGGGTGATAGGGCTGCCGCGCGGCGAGTACGAGTCGCTGCCGACGCTCGCCGACGGCGTGACCCTGTGGTGCACCGACCGCGACCGGCAGTACGTGATGACGCAGGCGACGGACGCCGAGACCGGATTGTTGGGAACCGCACGCCGGATGGACTGAGCGGGGCCCGCACCCCGCCTGACTCCGGGAAGCTCCGGAGAACTCCGGGTTTTTTGCGGTCACTTCGGACATTTCAGGGCGCAGGGTCGGCGTTCGTTCGTCACGTTTTGGTGTACGCACACCGACGTCCCCCGGATCTCGGGCCCGACGTGACGCAGCGGACATCCGCGACGGGGTGGACGGGCCTGCCGTGCACGTGGTTTTCGTGATTAGGCTGGGGCAGAACGTGTTGCGTGCACCCCGCCGCGGGTCGCGCGCCCGGCGGATCGACGACAGGAACGGTCGCCCCCAGCACGGCACGAGGGTGCTCGACCACACCAGGAGGCATTGTGAACAGCGATCGGGACGATATCCGCGGGGGCTGGGATTCACCCGTCGATGATCAGTCCGACGCGGAGTCCAGTGTCGAGCTGACGGGCGAGTTCACGATCGACTACGCCCCGCCGGCCTGGTACACGCAGAACGCGTCGGAGACCGGCAGCTCCCCCGGGACGCCCGCGCCCCCGGCGCCGCCCGCCGCGCCCGTGCCCGCACCTGCGCCCGCGCCGGCCCCTGCTCCCACACCGCCGCCCGCGCCCGCCCCTTCGCCTTTCCCGGAGCCCGATGCGGGGAACGGGGATCTGGAGAGCGGCGCGACGATGAAGTTCTCCGCAGCGGCGCTGAAGCGGGAGTTCGCCGAGCTGGCCTCCCTCGACGGACGGCAGGACGAGCAGAAGCCCGAGCAGAAGCCCGCGCCGGAGCCCGGGCAGGGGTCCACGCGACAGAACGAGCCGCCGAACGAGCAGCAGAACCAGCAGCAGGACGGCTCGGGCACCATTGGAGCTCCCGGCACCTCCGGCACCCCGGATTCCGCGGCCGCACCGGACGAGTCCCCGCGCTCCTGGGTCGACAGCCATGCGGCTCCCGCTCCTGACGCAGGCGACGCCGCCGGGCCCGTCCAGCCCGACGAGCCCGCCGCGGAGCCGGTCGCCGGAGACGTCCCGCCGGCCTCTGCAGACACCCCTGTGGGCGAGGACGCCGCGTCGGAGCCCGACGCGTCCGCCCCCGAGGCCCCCACGGACGCGGACGAGGACACGCACCCGCACACGGACGCAGCTGCCGAGCCCGCGAGCG
>NZ_JAAGMG010000266.1 GCF_010548525.1 Streptomyces sp. SID14478 | reverse complement strand
GGCGCCCCACACCTCCTCGACGAGGACGCCGGCGGGCACGGCCCGGCCCGGCCGCAGCGCGAGCACGGTGAGCAGGGCGCGCAGCCGCGCTCCGCCGACGGGGACGGTCGTGCCGTCGTCACGGAGTGCCTGGGTGGTGCCGAGGATGCGGTAGCGCACGCGCCCATTGTCCCCGCTCCCGTGCGGGCCGGTCGCCCGGTACGTCCAGAGCGGAACCAGGACCGTATCCCGACGCGTTTGCCGGGTACGGCGGGTACGTTCAGTGACGCCACACGCCAACCGCTCAGCGACCCCGGGAGCCCCACCCCATGACCACCGCCACATCCCGTCGCGGCGACAGCCGGATCAGCCCCGTCTTCCTCGGCATCGTCGCGGTCACGGCCGTGTCCGGCTGGGCGGTGTGGACGAACTTCGCCTCGCAACCGGGCTTCGCCGTATTCCTCTTCGTCACGGCCGCCTGGGTCGTGTCCCTCTGCCTGCACGAGTACGCGCACGCGCGCACGGCACTGCACAGCGGCGACATCAGCATCGGCGCCAAGGGCTATCTGACGCTGAATCCGCTGAAGTACACACACGCACTGCTCAGCATCGTGCTCCCGGTGATCTTCGTGATCATGGGCGGGATCGGTCTGCCCGGTGGCGCGGTGTTCATCGAGCGGGGCCGCATCCAGGGCCGCTGGAAGCACAGCCTGATCTCGGCGGCGGGCCCGCTGACCAACGTGCTGTTCGCGGTCGTGTGCACCGCCCCGTTCTGGCTGCACGCGCTGGACGGCGTACCGGACACGTTCCGCTACGCGCTCGGGTTCCTGGCGCTGCTCCAGGTGACGGCCGCGATCCTCAACTTCCTTCCGGTGCCCGGCCTGGACGGGTACGGGGTGATCGAGCCCTGGCTGTCGTACAAGATCAAGCGGCAGGTGGAGCCGTTCGCGCCGTTCGGCCTGCTGGCCGTGTTCGCGATCCTGTGGATCCCTCAGGTCAACGGGTGGTTCTTCGACGCGATCGACGCGGTGCTGCGCTCCCTGGGCGTGACCGACTGGGACACGTACTGGGGCCAGCGCTTCTACCGCTTCTGGGAAGGCACCCCGGAGATCCAGACCTTCACGCAGCCCTGACCCGCGAGTAAGTGGATAAGCCCCTTCCGGTGACATGACAGGACAAAGGGGCACTCGGCGTCCTCCGAACCGTCCTCACGGAAGGAGAAGTCGTGCAGCGCAGCAGCAGAACGGTGACGGCGCTCGTGGGAGTCTCTGCGGCCCTGGCCCTCGGTGCGGGATGCGCAGGCGGCGGGAGCGGGGGCTCGGACGAGCCGTTCGCGGGCAAGAGCGCCGACCGGATCGCCGCCGACGCCGTGAAGGCGACGAAGGAGGCCGACTCGATGCACATGAAGGGCACCGTGCAGCAGCAGTCGGGCTCGTCCGTCACCGTCGACCTCTCGGTGGACCAGAGCAAGAACTGCGACGGCAGCATCGGGTCGGAGGGCAGCCGGGCCGACATACGGCACACCGACGGCACGCTGTACCTGCGGGGCGACGAGCAGTACTGGCGGACGGCCCTGAAGGGGCAGCCCGGCGGCGACAAGGTCGTCCCGAAACTGAAGGACAAGTGGGTGAAGGCGCCCGCCGACGACTCCATGACGCAGGGCCTGTGCGACAAGCAGGGCCTGGTGGCCTCGATGGACGAGAACAAGTCGGAGCGCACCGGCATGAAGAAGGGGTCGACGACCACCGTCGACGGCGCGAAGGCGGTCCGGCTCACGAGGAAGACGTCGGACGGCCGGACGCTGGCGCTCTACGTGGCCACGGAGGGCAAGCCGTACATCCTGCGGACCACGGCGACGGGCGGGAAGGAGCCGAACACCGCCACGCTCAGCGACTACGGCAAGGCGGTCCGCCCGCAGGCACCGCCGGCCGGCGAGACCGTCGACCTGGAGAAGATCGCCGCGGGCGGCGCCGGGCAGGCCTGACCGTCAGGCGCCGGACGTCGGCGCCTGCGCCTTCTCCGCCTTGGCCTTGCGCGCGTAGAACCACGTCATGTTCGACGTGATGCCCGCGATGAGGACCCACACGATGCCGAGGAAGCTGCCCTGGACGAAGGAGACCACGGCGGCCACGACGGCGAGGAGGCAGACGGCGAGGGCGAAGAGGGCGATGCGGGGCATGGGGTTCGGCTCCAATGGGCAACGGCTCGGTGTTCGCCGACCAGTGTCCCCCATGCCCCGCTGACGCCTGAACGCGCCCTGAACGTACGGAAAACGTAAAGAAGGGCCGTTATACGTCCGTGACGCGCAGGCCCGCGTGGGCCTTGTAGCGGCGGTTGGTGGAGATGAGGTTGGCGACCAGGGACTCGACCTGGTGGGCGTTCCTGAGGCGGCCGGCGAAGACGCCGCGCATGCCGGGGACACGCGCGGCGAGGGCCTGGACGAGGTCGGTGTCCGCGCGGCTCTCGCCGAGGACCATCACGTCCGTGTCGATCTCCTCGACCTCCGGGTCGGCGAGCAGTACGGCCGACAGGTGGTGGAAGGCGGCGGTGACCCGAGAGTCCGGGAGCAGCGCGGCGGCCTGCTCGGCGGCGCTGCCCTCCTCGGGCTTGAGCGCGTAGGCGCCCTTCTTGTCGAAGCCGAGCGGGTTGACGCAGTCGATGACGAGCTTGCCGGCGAGGTCCTCGCGCAGCGCTTCGAGGGTCGCGCCGTGTCCGTCCCACGGCACGGCGACGATCACGACGTCGCTGCGCCGTGCGCACTCGGCGTTGTCGGCGCCCTCGATGCCGAGGCCCAGTTCGTCGGCGGCGGCCCGTGCGCGCTCGGCGGCGCGCGAGCCGAGGATCACCTTCTGCCCGGCGCGGGCGAACCGGTAGGCGAGGCCCTTGCCCTGCGGCCCGGTCCCGCCGAGCACGCCGACGACGAGCCCGGACACGTCGGGCAGGTCCCAGGGGTCCTTGGCGGGGGCCTTCGGGGTGGTCTGCGCACTGTCATTGGTAGTCATGGAGCGACCTTACTCAGGCGTACGGCCCGGGGAGTGCGGCCCTCGGCATCCTCGTGCGGACGCCGCCTGCTTGCCGCGCCCCGTTCGGGCGGTGTTCCGGTGAACGGGCCGTCCGATGAGGCCACTTGAGGCAGCATGCGACGTCATGGACGCCGTACGTGTAGCCCTGCTCCGAGAGGTTCTCGCCGGAACGCAATGGCCGGCTGCCACCCGCCGCTTCGCCGGCACGCTGCGTTCCTCGGTCGCCGCGCACGGCGGCGGGCTGCTCCTTGTGGGCGGCCCGGACTACGAGCCGTGGCATCTGGCCGCACACCTGGTGGACGAGGCGGCCTGGTCCGGCACTCCGGAGCTGTCCCCGACCCTGGTCAGGCACGCGGCCCGGCCGGACGACCCGGCTCATCTGGCGGTCGGGCTCGGGCGCCTCGCGGCGGCGCGGCGCGGGGAGACGCT
>NZ_JAAGMG010000223.1 GCF_010548525.1 Streptomyces sp. SID14478 | reverse complement strand
ACCGGCCACACCCGAACCTCCTGCGGCGCCCGCCACCCCCGCGCCTCCGAAACAGGCCCCTACCGCACCGCCGAGCCCGACCGCCCCCGCGCCCCCCGCCGGAACCAGCCAGCCGGCGCCCCCGGAACCCACCGTGCCCGCACAGCCCACTGAACCCGCTCAGCCCGCTCAACCCACCGCACCACCTGAACCCTCCGAACCCGCTCAACCCGCACAGCCCACCGCACCTGCTGAACCCTCCGAACCCGCCCACCCGACCGGTCCGTCTCAGCCCACCGAACCGTCCCAGCCCACCGCCCCCACCTGTGAGCCCTGGCTGGGCCCCCTCTACATCTGTCACCTCGGCTGACCCGGGCGCGCGGACCCGTACTGGTGCGCCGCCCGTCCGGACGTTGCACCATGGCTGCATGTTGTTCGCCCGGCTCGCTCAGGTGTCCCAGGAGGTCGGCGCCACCTCGGCGCGGTCCCGGAAGATCGAGCTGCTCGCCGAGCTGTTCCGGGACGCGGAGCCCGACGACGTACCGATCGTGATCCCCTACCTCGCCGGGCGCCTTCCCCAGGGACGCCTGGGCATCGGGGGGCGCGTGCTGAGCGAGCCGGTGCAGCCGGCGGACGCGCCGCGACTGTCGGTGCAGGACGTCGATGCGCAGCTGACCGCCCTCGGCGACGTCGCCGGCGCCGGATCACAGGCCGAACGGCTGCGTCTGGTGGGCGAGTTGCTCGGAGCGGCGACGCAGGACGAGCAGCGTTTCCTGTTCGGGCTGCTAACCGGTGAGGTGCGCCAAGGCGCCCTGGAGGCGGTCGCGCTCGAAGGCCTGGCCCGGGCGACCGACGTTCCTCCGGCGGACGTGCGGCGGGCGGTGATGCTGGCGGGCGGGTTGCAGCCGGTCGCGCAGGCCCTGCTCGCCCGGGGTCCCGCCGCGCTGGCGGAGTTCCGGCTCACCGTCGGGCGCCCCGTGCTGCCGATGCTCGCGCACACGGCGGGCTCGGTCGGCGAGGCACTGGACAAGCTCGCGGGGCAGGGCGCGTGCGTGGTGGAGGAGAAGCTCGACGGTGTCCGCGTCCAGGTGCACCGGGACGGCGACGAGGTCCGCATCTACACCCGCACCCTCGACGACATCACCGACCGCCTGCCCGAAGTGACCGCGGCGGCACGGGAGTTGAAGAGCGAGCGGTTCATTCTGGACGGCGAAGTCATCGCGCTGGACGACTCCGGTCGGCCACGGGCGTTCCAGCAGGTCGCGGGGCGGGTCGGCTCACGGGTCGACGTGGCGCAGGCCGCGCGGACGCTGCCCGTCTCCCCCGTCTTCTTCGATCTGCTGTACGTCGACGGGCGGGATCTGCTGGACCTGCCGTTCGCCGAGCGGCACGAGCAGTTGGCGCGGCTCGTGCCGGAGCCGATGCGGGTGCGCCGGGCGGTCGTCACCGACGCCGCGGACGAGGAGCAGCGGGCCGCGGCGCAGACCTTCTTCGCCGGGACACTGGAGCGGGGGCACGAGGGCGTCGTCCTCAAGGGGCTCGACGCCCCCTACAGCGCCGGGCGCCGGGGCGCTTCCTGGCTCAAGGTGAAGCCGGTGCACACGCTCGACCTGGTCGTGCTCGCCGCCGAGTGGGGGCACGGCCGGCGCACCGGCAAGCTGTCCAACCTGCACCTGGGAGCGCGTCGCGCCGACGGCTCGTACGCGATGCTCGGCAAGACGTTCAAGGGGCTCACCGACGCGCTTCTGGCCTGGCAGACGGAGCGGCTGCGGGAGTTGGCGGTCAGTGACGACGGGCACGTCGTGGTGGTGCGGCCCGAGCTGGTCGTGGAGATCGCGTACGACGGGCTGCAGCGGTCGACGCGCTATCCGGCGGGCGTGACGCTGCGCTTCGCGCGCGTGGTCCGTTACCGCGACGACAAGACGGTGGAGCAGGCCGACACGGTGGAGACCGTGCTCGCCGCGCACCCGGCGCGCGACAGCTGACGGTTTCTTTGCCAAAACATGGTCCGTATAGGGTGACAGGTGCACGAAAGATGCATGCGCCACCTAATGGCGGCCGGGACCGCATCCCGGACATGTACGGACAGCATGCACGGACAAGGGGAGAGACGTGCCCGCTTCACGCCTGAGCAGGACACCATTGCCGGGGATCGGCTTCCGTTACGACCTCACCACCCGCGACCAACGCCAGCTGTCGGTCGTCGCGCACCGGGACGGGGGCCGCACGCTCAACGCGTACCGCACCGACGACCCGGACGCCTGCGCCCTGTCGCTCAAACTGACATCGGGCGAAGCGGCGTACCTCATCGACGCGTTGGCGCCCTCGCACCACAGCCCGAACCTGCTGCACACCACCGATCTGGGTCTGGTCGCCGAGCGCATCGAGGTCCCGGGGGCCTCCTACTGGAACGGCAAACTGCTCGGCGAGACGCGCATGCGCACCGACACCGGGGCGTCGATCGTCGCCGTCCTGCGCCGGGCGGAGGCCATCCCGTCGCCGACGCCGGACTTCCGGCTCGCGGGCGGGGACACCGTCATCGTGATCGGGACCCGCGAGGGCGTCGAGGCGGCCGCCGCGATCCTGGGGCGGGAGTGATCGGATGCACTCCGCTGTCTTCCTCATCGAGTTCGGGGCGATCATCCTGGCGCTCGGCCTGCTGGGCCGGCTCGCCGGAAGGATGCGGTTCTCGCCGATCCCCCTCTACCTCCTGGCCGGACTCGCGTTCGGCGAGGGCGGTCTGCTGCCACTCGGCGCGAGCGAGGAGTTCGTCGCGATCGGCGCCGAAATAGGCGTGATCCTGCTGCTGTTGATGCTCGGCCTCGAGTACACGGCGAGCGATCTCGTCAGCAACCTCAAGACGCAGTACCCGGCAGGGCTCGTCGACATGACGTGCAACGCGCTGCCCGGCGCCGCCGCCGCGCTGCTGATGGGCTGGGGGCCGGTGGCGGCGGTCGTGCTCGCCGGCGTCACCTGGATCTCGTCGTCGGGCGTGATCGCCAAGGTGCTCGGCGACCTCGGGCGGCTCGGCAATCGCGAGACGCCGGTGATCCTGAGCATCCTCGTGCTCGAGGACCTGGCGATGGCGGTGTACCTGCCCATCATCACCGCGCTGCTGGCGGGCGTCGGCTGGGCCGCCGGCGGTCTCACGCTGGCCATCGCGCTGGGCGCCGCGGGCCTCGTGCTGTTCGTGGCGGTGCGCTACGGCCGGCACATCTCCCGGTTCGTCTCGAACGACGACCCGGAGAAGCTGCTGCTGGTCGTGCTGGGCCTGACGATCCTGGTCGCCGGGATCGCCCAGCAGCTCCAGGTGTCCGCCGCCGTCGGCGCGTTCCTCGTCGGCATCGCGCTGTCCGGCGAGGTCGCCGAGGGCACGCACACCCTGCTGTCGCCGCTGCGGGACCTGTTCGCCGCCGTGTTCTTCGTCTTCTTCGGGCTGCACACCGATCCGGCGAGCATCCCGCCGGTGCTGCTGCCCGCGCTGCTGCTCGCCGTGGTGACCGCGTGCACGAAGATCTTCACCGGATGGTGGGCGGCGCGCCGGGCCGGGGTCTCCGTGAAGGGGCGCTGGCGGGCCGGCGGCGCGCTCGTCGCGCGCGGGGAGTTCTCCATCGTGATCGCGGGACTGGCGGTGACGTCCGGCATCGAACCGCGGCTCGGGCCGCTGGCGACCGCGTACGTGCTGATCCTGGTGATCGTGGGGCCGCTGACCGCCCGGTACACCGAGCCGCTCGCCCAGCGCCTGTTCGCCCGGCGGCGGCAGAGTGCGGGCGCGGAGGCCTCGGTGCCCGGACCGCGGGCGGCACAGGACGCGGCGCCCGTGGACGAGCAGATCGGCTGACGTCCGGCGGGTGCGACCGGGGGTGAACGGTGCCGTTCTCTCCCCGGTCGCCGTCCGTGAGCCGGGCGCTTAGCGTGGTGGCGAGGCAGATCGGGGGGTGCACCTGCGTTTCTGGAGGCCACCAATGGATCGCTCGCCCGACTCTTCGACAGCTGCCGAGCCCGGCACAGGCACCGCGCCACCCAGCGGCAGCCAGGCACCGTACGCGGGCGGCGGAAGTCACGAGCACCGGTGGCTGATCCTCGGCGTCATCGGGCTCGCCCAGCTGATGGTCGTCCTCGACGCCACGATCGTGAACATCGCGCTGCCCTCCGCCCAGCAGGACCTGGGCTTCAGTGACGGCAACCGCCAGTGGATCGTCACGGCCTACGCCCTCGCCTTCGGCAGCCTGCTGCTGCTGGGCGGGCGCGTCGCCGACCTGGTGGGCCGCAAGGCCGTCTTCATCGCCGGTCTGATCGGCTTCGCGGGCGCCTCGGCGCTGGGCGGCGCGGCGAACAGCTTCGGGATGCTGGTGGTGGCGCGGGCCCTGCAGGGCCTGTTCGGTGCGCTGCTCGCGCCGGCCGCGCTGTCGCTGCTGACGACGACGTTCACGGACCCGAAGGAACGCGCCAAGGCCTTCGGCATCTACGGCGCCATCGCGGGCGCGGGCGGCGCGGTCGGTCTGCTCCTCGGCGGTGTGCTCACCGAGTACCTGGACTGGCGCTGGTGCCTGTACGTGAACCTGGCCTTCGCGGTGGTCGCGATCCTCGGCGGCATGCGGCTGCTGCACGGCGGCCGGCCCGCGGACCGGCCGAAGCTGGACGTGCCCGGCACCCTCCTCGTCTCGGTCGGTCTGTTCTGCATCGTCTACGGGTTCTCGAACGCCGAGACGCACTCGTGGAGCGACGTGCAGACCTGGGGCTTCCTCGTGGCGGGCGCCGTGCTGCTCGTGGCGTTCGCCTGGTGGGAGACGCGGGCCGCGCATCCGCTGCTGCCGCTGCGCGTCATCCTCGACCGGGACCGCGGGGCCTCGTACCTCGCGATGTTCATCTCCGGCGCGGGCATGTTCGGCGTGTTCCTGTTCCTGACGTACTACCTGCAGCAGATCCTCGCGTACTCGCCGGTCATCACCGGTGTGGCGTTCCTGCCGATGGTGGCCTGCATGGTGGTCTCGTCCGTCATCGCCACGAACTACCTGGTGCCCAAGCTCGGACCGAAACCGATCGTGCCGCTGGGCATGGCCCTGTCCGCCGGCGGCATGGCGTGGCTGACCGCGCTCGACCCGACCAGCAGCTACGCACCGCACGTGCTGCCGCCGCTGCTCATCGCCGGCATCGGCCTCGGGCTCATCTTCGCCACGGCGATGAACCTGGCCACCTCGGGCATCGCCACCCACGACGCGGGGGTCGCCTCCGCGATGGTCAACACCAGCCAGCAGGTGGGCGGTTCGATCGGCACGGCGCTGCTGAACACGCTCGCGACGAGCGCCGCGACGAACTACCTCGTCGGCAAGCAGCCCTCGCCGCAGCTGCAGGTGCTGGCCTCGATGAAGAGCTACACGACCGCGTTCTGGTGGTCGGCCCTGTTCTTCGCGGTCGGTTTCGTGGTGACGCTGGTGATGTACCGGCCCGGCACACCGAAGGCGGTGTCGGGGTCCGAGGGCGCCGTACACATGTGAGACGGTTCGGGCCGCCCAGCCATGGGGCATACCCCTTCTGCAAAGTCCGCCCGTCCGGCAGCGCGCCGGACGGGCGACGGCGCCTGTGCGGGGCGGACGGGCCGGAGGTCAGGAGCGAGGGGGACCAACCATGCGCGGGGTGCCGCACGAGGCGTACCAGGTGGACAGCGAGCGGCTCGCGACGGCGTTCGTCGAAGTGGCGGACGCCGCCGTGCGGGGCGGCGCGCAGGCCCTGGCCGCGCTGGTCGGCAGTTGCGTGACGCTGCTCGGGGTGCCCTCGGCCTCGGCCGTGCTCCAACCGCCGACGGGGCGCATGGAGATGGCCGCCTCGGACCACCGGGGGCGGCGTCTGGAGGAGGCCGCGCTGTCCTGGGGCGAAGGCCCGGGCGCGGACTGCAGGGCGTCGGCGCAGGCCATCCGCGGGGTGCCACTGGCGCATCCGTACGCGCGGGCCAACTGGCCGTCGTACACGGCGATGGCGCGCTCGCTGGGCTTCGCGTGCGTGGTGGCGGTGCCGCTGCGGGGCGCGGACCACACGGTCGGCTCACTCAGCCTGCTGTCCGAGCGGGCGGCTCCACCGGGGCCATTGCAACTGCGTCTGGGCCAGCACCTCGCGGACGCCACGGCCCTCGGCATCCTGCCGCGCCCCCGCCGGTGAACCGGCCCCGGCCTGGGGGATTTCCCCCAGGAGGATCGGAGGACAGCCTCGTTCCGGGGCCTGCGCCCGCTTCCTAGTGTGGATCACACACCAGGGCGTGACAGGACCAGGGAGTCGTGATGATCGAGGCCAGGGGTCTCACCAAACGGTACGGCGGCACGCTCGCCGTCGAGGACTTGAGCTTCGGGGTGCGGCCCGGGAGCGTGACGGGCTTCCTCGGGCCCAACGGCTCGGGCAAGTCCACCACCATGCGCATGATCATGGGGCTGGACCGTCCGGACGCCGGGCACGCCACCGTCGCGGGCCGCCCGTACGGCGAACTGCGCTGGCCGCTGCGGGAGGTGGGCGCGCTGCTGGAGGCGCGAACGTTCCACCCGGGCCGCAGCGCGCGCAGCCATCTCGCGGCGCTGGCCGCGGGCGGCGGCATCGGTCCGGCACGCGTCGACGCCGTCCTGGACACGGTCGGTCTGACATCGGTCGCGGGCCGCCGCGCGGGCTCGTTCTCGCTGGGCATGGCACAGCGCCTGGGCATCGCCGCGGCCCTGCTCGGCGACCCGGCCGTGCTGCTCTTCGACGAGCCCGTGAACGGTCTGGACCCCGAAGGGGTGCGCTGGATCCGCGAGTTGATGCGTTCTCTTGCCGCCGAAGGCCGTACGGTCCTGCTGTCGAGCCATCTCATCAGCGAAATGGCGCTGACCGCCGACCACCTCCTCGTGATCGGGCAGGGCAGGCTCCTGGCGGACACGTCGGTCGCCGAACTCACGGCCCCGGGCAGGTCGTTGGAGGAGGCGTTCTTCACGCTGACCAGCGGCGCGGCCACGTACCGAGCAGGAGGAACCCGATGAACACCGCGCCGACCACGGCGTACGCGTCCGCCGCCGGCCACTACGGCTTCCGGCAGGCCGCGCGGATGGAGTGGATCAAGCTGCGCAGTCTGCGCTCCACGACGTACGCACTGCTCCTCACGGTCGTCGCGATGATCGCCATGGGCGTCGTCACGATGGCCAACACCAAGGCCCCGCACGGAGCTTCGAAGGTGGCGTCCTTCGATCCGACGAACAACGTGCTCGCCGGCGTGGCTCTCGGCCAGCTCGTCGTCGGCGTGCTGGGCGTGCTGCTGGTCACCGGCGAGTACTCCTCGGGCACCATCCGTGCGACGCTCGCGGCGGTGCCGGACCGGCGGCTCGCGCTCACGGCGAAGGCGGCGGTGTTCGGCGGGGCGGCGCTGCTCGTCGGGGAGGTGGTCGCGCTGGTGACGTTCGTCGCGGGCGTCGCGGCGCTCTCCCCCGACGTGCCGCACCCCTCGCTCGGTGACCCCGCCGTGCTGCGCGCGGTCCTCATGGCGGGCGCCTATCTCGCGATGGTCGCCCTGATGGGGATCGGGATCGGTGCGATCACGCGGCACACGGCGAGCGCGATCGGCGTCTTCGTGGGCATCACGTACGTGCTCCCGGCCCTGCTGGCCGGGACCACGGGGACGGGTGTCGCCAAGTTCTTCCCGACGATGATCGCGGGCAATTCGCTCGCGGTGACCGTGCCCGTCGACAGCATGCTCACGCCGTGGGCCGGATGCGCGGTGCTGTGCCTGTACACGGCGGCTCTGCTCGCGGTGGGCGGACGGCTGCTGGTGCGCCGCGATGCGTGAGGCGCACCCGCTCCGCGCGGCCCTGCGGACCCCCCTGACGCGGCGGGCGTGGGCCGAGGCGGCGTACTGCCTCCTGTCCTTCGTCCCCGCGGTCGCCGGGTTCGTGCTCGTGGTGGTCGCGCTGGCCCTGGGCGCGGCGTTCACGCTCACGCTCGTCGGGGCCGTGCTCGGCGTGCTGTTCCTGGTGGGCGGACTGGGCCTGGCGCGGGCCATCGGATCGCTCCAACGCGGCCTCACGAGAGGGCTGTTGGGCGAGCGGGTCACCGCGCCGCACGGGCCGCGCGCGGACGGCGGCTTCCTCGCGCACATGGAGACACGGTTGCGGGACGGGGCGTCGTGGCGCGCGGTCGCGTACCTCGCCGTGAAGCTGCCGCTGGCGATGGTGGGCCTGTACGCGGTGTCGTGGTGGGCGGTCGGCGCGGTGAACGTGGTCGCGCCGGTGCGGTGGGCGTTCACGCCCGACGACCTGACTCTGGTGACGCCCCTCCCGTGGGGCGGCTCGCCCCGACTGCACTCGGTCGGGGCGGCGCTCGGCGCGAGCGTCGTGGGCTGCGTCATTCTGGCACTCGCTCCGTGGCTGACCCGTGCGGTCGTCGCCGCGGACCGTCGCCTCGTGCACACCTTGCTCGGGCCCGGTCAACTGGACGCCCGGGTAAGGGACTTGGAGGAGACCCGCGCCCTTGCCGTCGACGAGGCCACCGAGCGGCTGCGCCGCCTGGAGCGCGATCTGCACGACGGGGCGCAGGTGCGGCTCGTGGCGCTCGCGATGAGCCTGGACATGGTGCGCGAGCAGCTCGACGACCGGGACCGGCCGGAGCTGCACCGCCTGGTGGAGACGGCCCGGGACAGTGCGGCCGAGGCCCTGACCGAGCTGCGCGACCTCTCGCGCGGTCTGCACCCGCCGGCCCTCGACGGCGGTCTCGCCGACGCCCTGACGACGCTCGCGAGCCGCTCCGCGCTCCCGGTCGACGTGAGCGCGGACCTGCCCGAGCGCCCGACCCCCGCGATCGAGTCCCTCGCGTACTACTGCGCGGCGGAGCTGCTGGCCAATGTCATCAAACACAGCGGGGCCGAGCGCTGCCGCGTGGAACTGGCCTCGGGCGGCGGGGCGTTGCGGGTACGGGTGTCGGACGACGGGAGCGGTGGGGCCCGGGTGGTCGAGGGCGGGGGGCTGGCCGGGCTCGTGCAGAGGGTGCGGACGGTGGACGGGGTGCTGGAGGTGGCCAGTCCGCAAGGAGGGCCCACGTCGGTCACCGTGCGCCTGCCGCTGCACGCATGATCAGCCCCGTCAGGCCTCGGACGACATGAAAGGCTGAAGCCATGCGCGTAGTGATCGCCGAGGACGCCGCCATCCTGCGGGAGCTCCTCACACAGATGCTGACCATGCGCGGCCACGAGATCTGCGCCGCCGTGGCAGACGCCGACGCCCTGCGCGAAGCCGTGGACACTCATCGGCCGGACGTCACCGTCGTCGACATCCGGATGCCCCCGACGCACACCGACGACGGACTGCGCGCCGCGATCGACATCCGGCGTGCCCATCCCGGGACCGGCGTGCTGCTCTTCTCGCAGTACGTCGAGACGAAGTACGCCACCCGGCTGCTCGCCGAGGGATCGGCGGGCGTCGGGTACCTGCTCAAGGAGCGGGTCGCGAACGTGGGCGAGTTCGCGGACGCGCTCGCCCGGGTCGCCGCCGGCGGCACCGCCCTGGACCCGGAGGTGGTGACGCAGCTCGCCGCGGGCGGCCGCCGCACCGAGGAGCTGACCTCGCTCACCGGCCGCGAGCGGGACGTCCTGACGCTGATGGCCGAGGGCCGCTCGAACGCGGCGATCGCCCAGGGGCTGCACGTGTCCGCGGGCACCGTCGAGAAGCACGTGGCGGCGATCTTCGGGAAGCTCGGACTCCCCTCGTCGGAGGACCACAACCGCCGTGTGCTCGCGGTCATCCGGTATCTGCACCGAGACTGATCCCATGACTGACGGGGCGAAACGAACGAAACGCAGCGCGGGCCTGCTCCTCTTCCGCCGCACGCCGACCGGGCCCGAGGTACTGCTCGGTCACATGGGCGGGCCGTTCTGGGCGCACAAGGACGCGGGCGCGTGGGGGGTGCCGAAGGGCGAGTACGGGGACGACGAGACGCCCTGGGACGCGGCGCGCCGCGAGTTCCACGAGGAGCTCGGACTGCCCGCGCCGGACGGGACGCCGCTCCCGCTCGGCGAGACGGTGCAGTCCGGCGGCAAGCACGTGACGGTGTGGGCCGTGGAGGCCGATCTCGATCCGGCGGACATGGTGCCGGGCACGTTCACGATGGAGTGGCCGCGCGGATCGGGCCGCACGGCCGCGTTCCCGGAGCTGGACCGGGTGGCGTGGTTCGGCCTGGACGCGGCGCGGGCGGTCGTCGTCAAGGCCCAGTCGGTGTTCCTGGACCGGCTGGCCGAGCAGGTCTGACACCGGGGCCGCGGGGGTACGCGGACAGACCCCCGCGTTGCGCAGCCCGGCGCCGCGCGGGAAGGTCGAAGGATCCGCGCACAGGAGGTCGCCCCCATGCCCATCGCGACGGTCAACCCCGCGAACGGCGAGACGCTGAAGACGTACGACGCCCTCTCCCCCGAGGACATCGAGCGCAAGCTGGCCCTGGCGGCCGCGACGTTCGACACGTACCGCACGACGACGTTCTTCGAGCGGGCGCGGCTGCTCCAGCAGGCCGCGGATCTGCTGGAGGCGGACGCCCCGGACATCGCGCGCGTGATGACCACGGAGATGGGCAAGCCGGTCGCCGCGGCCCGCGCGGAGGCGCAGAAGTGTGCGAAGACGATGCGCTGGTACGCGCAGAACGCGCCGCAGCTGCTGGCCGACGAGCGCCCCGCCGCCGCGGACGTGCAGGACTCCGGGGCGGCCCGCGCGTACGTGCGCTACCGGCCGCTGGGCGTGGTCCTCGCCGTGATGCCGTGGAACTTCCCGCTGTGGCAGGTCGTCCGGTTCGCGGCGCCCGCCCTGATGGCCGGCAACGTCGGCCTGCTCAAGCACGCGTCGAATGTGCCGCAGACCGCCCTGTACCTGGAGGACCTGTTCCGCCGGGCCGGTTTCCCCGAGGGCTGCTTCCAGACGCTGCTCGTCGGCTCGGGCGCCATCGAGGGCATCCTGCGCGACGAGCGGGTGGCCGCGGCCACGCTCACCGGCAGCGAGCCCGCCGGGCGCTCCGTCGCGTCGATCGCCGGGGACGAGGTGAAGAAGACCGTCCTGGAGCTGGGCGGCAGCGATCCGTACGTGGTGATGCCGTCGGCCGACGTCGCCAAGGCGGCGAAGACGGCGGTGACGGCGCGCGTGCAGAACAACGGCCAGTCGTGCATCGCGGCGAAGCGGTTCATCGTCCACGAGGACGTCTTCGACCGATTCCGGGACGCGTTCGTGGAGGGCATGCGGGAGCTGCGCGTGGGCGATCCGCTGGAGGAGACCACGGACGTCGGGCCGCTCTCCAGCGAGCAGGGCCGCGCGGACCTGGAGGAGCTCGTCGACGACGCCGTCGAGTCCGGTGCGAGCGTCCTGTGCGGCGGGCAGCGGCCGAAGGACTTCGCGGACCGCGGCTTCTTCTACGAGCCGACGGTGCTCACCGACATCACGCCCGAGATGCGGATCCACCGCGAGGAGACGTTCGGACCGGTCGCGACGCTGTACCGGGTCGCGGACCTCGACGAGGCGCTCTCGGTCGCCAACGACACGCCGTTCGGGCTGAGTTCGAACCTGTGGACCGGGGACGAGGACGAGATCGAGCGGTTCGCGCGCGACAGCGGGGCGGGTGGTGTCTTCGTGAACGGGATGACCGCCTCGCACCCGGCGCTCCCCTTCGGCGGCGCCAAGCGCTCCGGGTACGGACGCGAACTGGCGGGGCACGGCATCAAGGAGTTCTGCAACATCACGACGTTGTGGATCGCGGGCTGAGCGGCCGTCCCCGCAGGGCGCGCGTCGTCACGCGGGCCGCGGCGCACAGCCCGTGCAGCAGGTCGTTGCCCGAGCTGTGGCCGACGG
>NZ_JAAGMG010000184.1 GCF_010548525.1 Streptomyces sp. SID14478 | reverse complement strand
CCGCCGAACCCGGCCTTCCCGCTGAGCCACGCCCCGAGCGCCACCGCCGCGCCCACGCCCACGATGACCCACGACGCCGTCCGCATCGACTGCGTCAGCGCGTCGTACACCGCGCCGGCCGCCGCCTTGTCCGCGTCGCTGTCCAGGTCGCCGAGGGTGAGGGAGCGGGCGATCGTCAGGGCGATCAGCAGCGCCCCGGCGCCCAGGGCCATGCCCAGCGCGGTCGCGGCGACGGCGCGCCGGCGGTGCAGGGCCAGGAGCAGGCCGGCGGCGGTGAACACCAGCGCGGCCAGCGGCAGCCACAGGCCCGCGATCTGGAGCATGTGGAACCCCTTGCGCAGCTTGTCGAGGTCACCGGCGGACAGGATGGTGATCTCGGTGTGGGTGACGGGGATCTGGGCGGCGAACGGCACGTTGTCGTGCGCGAGTTGGCGTTTGACCTGCTCGGTGACCGGGGCCAGGTCGAGGGTGACGGCGCCGGAGCTGTCGTCGTCCAGCGCCTGCTGCACCGCGTCGTGGGCGGCCCGGTTCGCGGTGTTCCACGCCTTGTGGAACGCGGCGGTGCCCGTGAACGAGACGACGGCGTCGTGCAGGTACTGCGTGACCGTGGACTGCAGCGGCCCCACGTCGATCTCTTTCATGATCCCGGTGGTCACCGCGTCGGCGACCGCGTTCTGCACGCCCCCGTCGCCGGCCAGCGGCGCCATCGTGGACACGTAGCGGTCGCTGTCGCCGATCTCGTACTTCGCCCAGGTGGACAGCGTGCCCAGCGGGACGAGGAGGCAGGCGAGGACGAGCAGGACGGGGGCGAGGACGGCGCGGGCTCTTCGGGTCACCGTCCCAGGCAAGGCCCCGGCCGGGCGGTGCGCGACCGGGGTGCCACGTACGGACTACGCCCGCTGCTGAAGACGGGTCACGCGCCGCCCGTCCCCGGGCGTGCGCGGGTCGTGAGAGGCGTGTCGTGGCCGGGCCGGGGCCACGACGAGCGGCACTGCCCCGCGCCCGCAACTCCTCGCGCGGCGGGCCGCCGAGGGCGGGCCGCCGGGGCCGGGCTCCGGTGGATCATTCGCCCGAACGGGTGTTTCCTGGACGTGGGGAGCCAAGCGAGCCGGGATCTGCTCCTGCTCCCGTCGCCCCGCTGAGGAGGCCGATGATCATGCGCCGCACCACTCCGGCCCTCGCCGCCGCCGCCCTGCTGACGGGCGGCGTTCTCGCGGTGACCGCGGCCGCTCCAGCAAGTGCGAACGCCAGTTCGAACGGTGGCGGCGGAAACGTCGTCTGGGGGACGGTCGTCTCCCGTTCCGACCTCAACCTGCGCTCCGGGCCCAGCACGTCCGACGCGGTCGTCTACCGGATGGCACCGGGCAGCCAGGACCGCATCGAGTGCGCGACCAACGGCTCCCGGGTGAACGGGACCTCGACCTGGTTCTGGTTCACCGGCGCCCAGGGCTGGGCCAGCGCCGCCTACGTCGACACCGGCGGCCAGGGCGTGCCCAGCTGCTCCGGTTCCTCGGTGCCGTGCCCGCCCGACCGGCAGCAGCAGGGCAGCGGCAATCCGAGCGGATTCTGGTTCCGCTCGGACTACCGCGTGGAGTTCGGCGTCACGAACTAGGTGTGTGATCACGAGCGTCGACGACGCTCGTGATCACGCCTGGACGCCCGCCCGCGTCAGGTGCGGACGTCGTGCTCGGGCGCGTACTCGCTCGACGAGTAGTAGCGGTAGTACACCGCCACGAACGTCGAGCCGGCCACGATCGCGCCCAGCACGATGTTCCACAGGACGGTGCTGTTCGCCAGGCTCTGCAGGAAGCCGACGGCGATGCCCGCGAACGCGCCCCAGACCAGGGCCCGTACGCCGATGTGCCGACTGCCCTGCCGCGTGCACCACTGGTGGATGCCGAAGCACAGCGCGGCCACGACGATGCCGCTGACGAAACCGAGCGCGATGTTGCCGCCGGTGACCTCCTGGCCGAAGCGCTGGATGTTCGCCGCCCAGAACCCGTAGACGGCGCCGGCCACCACCGGCAGGACCTTCCCGAGGGTGGTCACCGAGGGTGTGGCCGGACGTCCGGCGGATGTGGAGCGGGCCGGTGCGGGTGCCGCGTGAGCCATGACGGGCTCCTTTCTGCGTGCCCCCCTGCCCCGTCTTCCATTGAGGGCGCACGCGGGGCGTTCCGCAACACGCGGCGCGACGGCGGGACTACGCGGGCACGTACCGCGGCGCGTACAGCGCGGCGTCGGCGTCCGTGACGTACGGCGCCACGTGCGTCGCCGTCCGCCGGATCACGGTGATCGCCGCGTCGTCGGAGGGCGCGCCGTGCCGGTGCCGGTGCAGGTCCTCGGCGAGCAGCCGCAGCAGCTCGCCGGGCGGGGCCTGCGCGGCCTCGGGCGAGACCAGGCGGGCGAGCCGCTCGCGTACGGGATAGAAGGCGCCGCTCTCGTCGCGGCACTCGGTGACCCCGTCGGTGAACAGCACGAGCGTGTCGCCGGGCCGGAACGGCAGCCGCACCTGGGCCGCGGGCTCCGCGCCGAGCCCGCCCATGCCCAGCGGCAGGCCGGGGGTGACGTCCGGGGTGTGCACGCGGCCGTCGGGGGAGATGACGAGGGGCGGCTCGTGCCCGAAGTTGACGATGTCCACCGCCTCCGCGTCGGGCGCGAAGTGCAGCAGCAGCGCCGTCGAGAACGCGTCCGGGTGCTCGCTGTCGTGGATGCTGCGGGCCCACGCGTTGTAGCGCTGCATGGCCGTCTCCAGGCGGCGGGCCACCTCGTCCACGTCCGCCTCGTGGAAACCGGCCTCGCGGAACGCGCCGAGCAGCGACGCCGACGCGGACACCGCGGGCAGCCCCTTGCCGCTGACGTCGCCGAGGACGCCGCGGATGCCGTGCGGCGAGGGCTGGAAGTCGTACCAGTCGCCGCCGACGCGGGCCGCGCGCGCCGCGGGCTGGTAGAAGTCGGCGATGTACAGCGGGCCGACCCGGTCGGGCAGGGTGCGCATCACGGCGCGCTGGGTGGCCTCGGCGACGTCCGTGACGGCCTGCAGCCGGGACTGCTGCTCCTCCCTGCGGCGCGCGATGAGCACGCCGAGCAGGCCGCCGGTGCCGATCAGCAGCGGGCCGAGGACGGCCAGACCGCCGGACGGCACGGGCGAGAGCGTCTGCAGCGCGATGTAGGTGAGCAGGACCAGGCCGGTGACGACGGCCGTCGTCATGACCGGGGCGAGCAGCGCCACGACGATCGGCACCAGGCCGAGCAGGGCCCGCGCCCGGAAGTCCGAGGGGGTGGCCAGGTCGAGGGTGACGATGGTGGCGACCGTCGTCGAGACCAGCAGCACCATGGCACGCCAGCCGCCCGTGGGACGCGCGGCGCTCGGCCGGGACTCACGGTACGGCGGCTGGTAGTAGCTGCTGGAGCTGCGGAAAGGCATCACTGACGAGGATGCCGGGGCATTGGTCGCACCCTGTAGGGGCGAAGGTCCATACGCCCCTGAGATCCATGTCTCAGCCGGCCGCCGGTCGCCCCCAGGTTCCCTCAGGTGACGGGCACCGGCACGAACCGCGAGGTCACGTGCAGATCGGCGGCGATCGCGGCCCCGGCCTCGCGCAGCGCGGCCCGCCACGCGCCGACGTCGCCGCGCCCCTGGTGGCCGGTGACGTCGAGCGCCGAGACGATCCGTCCGGCCCGGT
>NZ_JAAGMG010000156.1 GCF_010548525.1 Streptomyces sp. SID14478 | reverse complement strand
TCGGGCACCGGGTCCGTGGCCGGCGCCGGTGCGCGCTGCGGGGCCGGCGGGGCGAGCGCCTCCAGGATCGCGTCGAGGCCGGGGCGGTCCTGCGGCTCCTTCGCCAGGAGCCGGGCCAGCAGTGGGGTCAGCCTGCCTGCTTCTGGCGGCAGTTGGGGCTCCTCGTACAGGACGGCGTGCAGGGTCGCGAGGGTGGTCTCGCGGCTGAACGGGGAGCGGCCGCCGAGCGCCGCGCACAGCGTCGCACCCAGGGACCACAGGTCGGAGGGCGGCCCCTGCGGCCGGCCCGAGATCCGCTCGGGCGCCATGTAGTCGGGCGAGCCGACGAGCATGCCGACCATGGTCAGCGCCTTGGTGTCCTGGATGGCGGCGATGCCGAAATCGGTGAGCATGACGCGGCGCCGCCCGACGCCCTCGAGCAGGACGTTGCCGGGCTTGATGTCGCGGTGCAGGACGCCGCCCGCGTGCACCGGGCGCAGCGCCTCGGCGAGCCCGCGGCCGATCGCCGCCACCTCCTCCACGCCCAGCGGGCCGTCCGCGACGAGGACCTGCTCCAGGGAGCGGCCGTCGACCAACTCCATGACGATCCACAGGCGTTCGCCCTCGTCCACCACGTCGTACACCCGCACCACGCCCGGGTGGTCGATGCGGGCCGTCGCGCGGGCCTCGCGCAGGGTGCGCTCGCGGCGGGTCCGGGCGTCCTCGGGGTCGAGCCCGTCGATGCGCATCTCCTTCACGGCGACGGGCCGGTCGAGCATGTCGTCGACCGCGCCCCACACGCGCCCCATGCCGCCCTGGCCTATGAGTTCGCCCAGGCGGTAGCGCGCAGCCACCACTAATCCCCGGACGCCTCCACTTGCATTCCCTGGCAATCGACTGCACCCCCGAAACCCCTGAAACACAAAATCGACACTTCGCGCCGTCCCAGCATAGTGGGGAGAAATCTTGTGGTACCTCTTCAAGTACTGCGAATTCGGGTGCAGTTGGGGAAGCACGAGAAAGACCAAGAAACACCTAGGGGGACGAACATGAGTTCACGTCGTCAGGTCAAAATTGCGGGTTCACTGCTTACCGCGACCGTCACGGCCTTCATGGTCCTGCCCTTCGCCGCGGCGGCGGACGACGGGCCCGGTCCGGGCAGCGGCGAGGGGGGCAAGGCCATGGACAAGGCGCCCGCGGGGACCACGCTGACCACGGGCCTTTCCGAGAGGATCTCGGTCGACAACGCGACCAGGGAAACGAAGAACCTCGTCGCCGGCGTGAGCAACGAGGGAACGAAGGACAGCGGAAAGATCAGCCTGCTCGTCGTCGGTTTCGACGGAATGACGATCAAGGCGGTGCCGGGCTGCTCGGCGATCCCGAAATCCGGTCTGCCGAAGGGATCGAACAGCGGATTCACCTGCCCCCTCGATAACCTCGCCGCAGGAAAGTCCCAGTCGTACAAGGTCGCCGCGACATTCGATCTCGCGAAGACCGGGAAGATCTGCCTGCCGGTGACGAGCGCGGACGGCAAGAAGACCTTCTGGCAGCAGGGGCCGGTGCCGTTCGGCACGACGAATCCGTCACCGAACGCGCCCGAGACGCCCCTGCTCCTCAACACGGAGAACAAGCCGGCCGCGCCCGTCGGGGACGACAGCGGGGGCGGCGGCAAGGGCGGCGACACGGGGGATCTGCCGTCGACCGGTCCCGGCTCCGAACTGCTGCCGCTCGGCGCGACCGGGGCCGCGCTGCTCGCCGCCGGCGGGGCGGGCCTGTGGTGGGCGACCCGGAAGCCGTCCGCGACCCGCTGAAAAAGCTGACGGAAGCTGTCAGGTTATCCGGGCACAGTGGGCGTCATGACGCACCCGGACCACCCTGACAGCACCCGCACCTTCCGGCCGGGCCAGGCCGGTTACGACGACGAACGCGCCGGATTCCAGACCGGTTTCACCCAGCGGCCCGACGTGATCCACGCGGCG
>NZ_JAAGMG010000115.1 GCF_010548525.1 Streptomyces sp. SID14478 | reverse complement strand
CGGCCGAGCGCTCCACGGCGACCGAGACGCGGCCCGCGGCGGCGTGCTTGAGCGCGTTCGTCAGGGACTCCTGGACGATGCGGTAGGCGGCGAGCCCGACGGGCGCGGGCAGGCCGTCGGCGACGGCGGCGGGCAGGGCCAGGCCGACGTCGAGCCCGTTCGTGCGGGCCTGCTCGACCAGTGCGCCGAGTCCGTCCAGGGTGGGCGCGGCGGCCGGCTCCTTGTCGCCGCTGGAGTCCCGCAGGATGCCGATCAGCCGGCGCATCTCGGCGAGCCCGTCGACGCTGTTCTCCCGGATCGTCTCCAGGGCGGTGCGCGTGGTGGCGGGATCGTCGAGGGACAGGGCGGCCGTGGAGTGGATGGCGATCGCCGAGAGGTGGTTCGCCACCATGTCGTGCAGCTCGCGGGCCATCCGGGCGCGCTCGGCCGTCACCGCCTGCGCCCGGTCCATCTCGGCCAGCAGCGCGGTCTGCTCGGCACGCAGCCGCTCCGCGGCGGCCGTCTCGCGGTGGCCACGCACGAGCACGCCGGTGGCCGCGGGCCCGAACGTGACGAGCCCGAGCACGACGCCGACGATGATCACGTCGGGCCGCCGCCACCAGGCCAGGAGGCCGAGGGTGGCGACCACGGTGAGCAGGCCGGTGGCCACCGGCAGGCGGCGGGCCGTGGTCGGGCTCCCGTAGAGCACGGCCGCGTACACCAGGTCCGTGAACATGATGAGCGTCGCCAGGCTGCCCTGCGTGAACTGGTCGGCGGCCAGGGCGAACGCGCCGACCGCCAGCGCGGACAGCGGCCGGGTGCGGCGCAGCAGTTCGAGGGCGGACATCACGACGAGGGGCGGGAGCACCCAGGCCCCGCCGTGCGGGCGGCCGCCGTTGACCTCCAGTCCGAGCGCCCACAGCGCGAACCCGCCCAGCAGACCGACCGCGGCGATGCGCACGTCGTCGCGGTGCGGGCGGGGCAGCGGCAGGTGCATGACCCCATCCAACACGTACGGAGCCGGCCGGGCATGGTGCCGCGGGACGAAGTCCGGCGGGCGGCCGCTACATCGAAGGATGCAGCCCCACTTCGTCACTGGCGACGACGATCGGCGGCCGCGCGGCGGCGAACCTGGAAGGGAAGACCGAGACGGGAAGGGGCGACCACCGTGATCGTCACGCTGATCATCATCTGCGAGGTCGGCTTCTGGGTGCTGCTGGCCGCCGGTCTCGCCCTGCGCTACTGGGCGAAGATGCCGCGGGCGAGCGTCGCGGTGCTGCTGTGCGAGCCGCTCCTGGAGGTCCTGCTGTTCGTGGTCACCGCCATCGACCTGAAGAACGGCGCCGAACCCGACTGGAAGCACGGCCTTGCCGCCGTCTACATCGGCTACTCCGTCGCGCTCGGCCACTACACGGTCAGGTGGGTGGACGTCCGCGTCGCCCACCGCTTCGCCGGCGGCCCGCCCCCGTCGACGCCGAAGTACGGGGCGCTCCGCGCGGTCCACGAGTGGAAGATCGCCGCCCGCTGGGTCCTCGCCTCGGTGATCGCGATCGGTCTGCTCCAGGGCGCGATCTGGTACGTCGGCACGGACGGGAACACCGGGTCCCTGGAGCAGTGGCAGCAGCGGATGCTGTTCCTGATCGCCCTCAACGTGGTCATCGCGCTGAGCTACACGCTGTTCCCGAAGAAGGCTCCGGCGATGACCGCGCACAAGGGCTGAGGGACGGGCTCAACGCTCCCCGCCGGGTACCCACAGCACGTCCCCGACCTCCTTGTTGGCCGTACGGGCCAGGATGAACAGGAGGTCGGAGAGGCGGTTGAGGTACGTCGCCGTCAGCGGGTTCATCGTCTCGCCGTGCACTTCGAGCGCCGCCCACGTGGAGCGCTCGGCCCGTCGCACCACCGTGCACGCCTGGTGCAGCAGCGCGGCGCCGGCCGTGCCGCCGGGCAGGATGAAGGACCGCAGCTTCTCCAGCTCCGCGTTGAAGCGGTCGCAGTCCGCCTCCAGCTTGTCGATGTAGAACTGCTCGACGCGCAGCGGCGGGTATTCGGGCTCGGCGACGACCGGCGTGGACAGGTCCGCGCCCACGTCGAAGAGGTCGTTCTGCACGCGCGTGAGCACCGTGACGACCTCCTCGTCGAGGCCGCCGAGGGCGACGGCGGTGCCGAGGACGGCGTTGGCCTCGTTGGCGTCGGCGTACGCCGAGATCCGCAGATCGGTCTTGGCGGTGCGGCTCATGTCGCCGAGGGCCGTGGTGCCCTTGTCTCCGGTACGGGTGTAGATGCGCGTCAGGTTGACCATGCGGTCAGCGTAGTGAGGCCCGCCGCACGCCCACCACCACCCTGGTGCGCGCCCCTCCGGGCGGCCGCTACGAGCCCGTCCGCCGAAAGACACGCGTGCCCGCCGCCACGGCGAGCCCGGTGAGCGCGAGGGCGACCAGGGCCCCGTACAGCATGTGCGTCGTCGCGTACGCGCCCACGTACGCGTCCCGCATCGCGTCGACCAGGTAGCGGACCGGCATCACGTGGGAGAGCACGTCGAGCCAGCCCGGGGCGAGCGCCATCGGCAGCATCAGCCCGGACAGCAGCATGGACGGCATGGTGACCGCGTTGACGACGGGCCCGAACTCCTGCGGCGTGCGCACCCGGAAGGCGAGTGCGTACGACAGCGACGCCACCGAGACCGTCAGCAGCGCAACGAACGCGAACCCGATGAGCACCCCGGCGAGCGGCGCCCGCAACCCCATCACCAGCGCGGCGAGCACCAGCAGCACCGCCTGGAAGACGAACAGCGCGGTGTCGCGCAGCACGCGGCCGAGCAGCAGCGCGAGGCGGCTGACGGGGGTGACGCGCATCCGCTCGACGACCCCGGAGTTCTTCTCCAGGATGATCCCGAAACCGCTGAACGCGGCGCCGAACAGGCCGAGTTGGAGCAGCAGGCCCGGCACCAGGACCTGCCAGGAGCTGCCCGCGGCGCTCAACGGCAGATCGGTGAGCAGGGGTCCGAAGAACAGCAGATAGAGCAGGGGCATGAGGACGCCGAAGAGCATCTGGAAGCGGGAGGAGAGGGTCTGCCGGGCGTACCGCCCGAAGATCAGGAGGGTGTCCTGGGCCAGGGTCTTCACCGTGCTCACACCGCCACCGGGGTCGTGTCCACGGGCGCCGGTCCGCGCCCGGTGATCGCCAGGAACGTGTCCTGGAGCGTCGCGTCGATCGAGCCGCCGTACGCCAGCTTCAGCGCGCTCGGCGTGCCTTCGGCGGCCACGACTCCCTTGTCCACCACGACGATCCGGTCCGCGAGCGCGTCGGCCTCGTCGAGGTAGTGGGTGGTCAGGAAGACGGTCGTGCCGTACTCGGCGCGCAGCCGGCGCACCAGGTCCCACAGGTCGGCGCGGGCGCCCGGGTCGAGCCCGGTGGTCGGCTCGTCCAGGAACAGCACCGGCGGGCGGTGCGTGAGCCCCATCGCGATGTCGAGGCGGCGCCGCTGCCCGCCGGAGAGCGCGGCGGTCCTGCGGTCCAGGAGGCCGGCGAGTCCCAGTTCGGCCGCCAGCTCCCGTGCTCGCGACGCGGCCTGAGGCTTCGTCAAGCGGTACAGACGGCCCTGCGTGACCAGTTCCTCGCGCACGGAGAGGGTCGGGTCCACGCCGCCGGACTGGGCGACGTAACCGACCGCGCTGCGCACCCCCGCCGGGTCGGTCACCAGGTCGTGGCCCGCGACGGTGGCCGCGCCGCCGGTCGGGGCCAGCAGCGTCGTGAGCATCCGGAGCGTCGTGGTCTTGCCCGCGCCGTTCGGGCCGAGGA
>NZ_JAAGMG010000081.1 GCF_010548525.1 Streptomyces sp. SID14478 | reverse complement strand
GGCGCCTCGCGCGGGGCCGGGGACGCAGCGGGCGGCGGGGAGTTGTCCCGGCCGCCGTACAGGTCCGCCGCCGTGGCGAGGACGCGCAGGCAGGCCGGGCCGTCGAGCGCCGTGTGGTTGATGGTGAGGAACAGGACGGTGTCGCCGCTGTCCGGGTGCGGGACGGCCGCCAGCCGGACGGGCGGGGACGCCGAGAGGGGCGGTGACTCGGTGAGGGCCCGGGTGCGGGCTGCCTTGAGGGCGTTCGGGCCCGGTTCGGGGAACGAGACGGGCGGGACGTCGGGGGCGTCCGTCAGCTCCCAGGTGTAGCGGCTCGTGTACCAGCGGCGGGGGGCCTCGCGCATCAGGATGCGGGGGTGCCGGCGCAGGGCGCGGGTGAACGCGGTGGTCAGTCTGTCCGGGTCGAGGCGGCCGGAGACGTGGATCTCGATGTGGACCGTTTCGGGCTCGTCGTCCTGGAGGCAGTGACGGGCTATCTCGTCGACGGTCGGGAACGGCAGCGCTCCGGGGGTGCGTGTGCGGTGGTCGTCCAGGGCTGTCATGTCCGGGCTCCCTCGGTCGGGTTCTTGCCCTCTGCCGGGGTTCGGGTCGCCGGGTGCCCCGGACCGCGCGCCTCGCTCGTCGGCGAGGTTTGCAGGGCCGCGAACAGTGCCAGCAGCGCCAGGAGTTGGGCCGCCGGGCTGAACGCCCCCTGGCCCTCCCGCACCGCCGAACCCGCCCCCGTCGCCGCCACGGCCCCCGCCGCCGTCATCGCCAGGAACGCGAGCGGCACGAGGAGGGTGTGGCGTTTCCAGGCCAGTACGGCAAGCGCCGGGACCAGGGCCGCCCAGGGGCCCGCGATCACGATGCCGACGAGGGTGAGGGCGACGAGGCCGAGGAGCCGGCCCGGGGGCGGGGGCGCAGCCGGCTCCTCCAGGGGATCCGGTTCCCGGCGGCGCCACAGCGCCAGGCCGATCAGGGCCGCCAACGCCACCGAGGCCGCGATGAGCCCGGCGTCGTAGGTGACCGCCGGCTCGTAGGAGAGGGAGACCTTGCCGCCGGCGCCCTGCGGGATCAGCCACGCCTGCTGCCAGCCGTCCAGGCGCAGCGAGGTGAGCTTCTTGCCGCCCAGGGTGGCCTGCCAGCCGTCGTTGGCGTTCTCGTACGTCGTCAGATACGTGGCCTCGCCCGCGCCCACCCGCACCTGGCGGCGGTCGCCCAGCCAGTCGTCGATGGTCAGGCGCCGGGTGGTGGGGGCCGCCGCGTCGGCGGTCCCCGCGCGGGTGAGGGTGAGGTCGGTGAGGGACAGGGCGCCGCCGGGGTCGGTCGTCAGCGTGTGCGGGCCCGCCGGGAGGTCGAGCGTGTCGCAGAGGCTGACAGTGACCGGGCGGCGCTCGGTCAGGTCCGTGAGGGTGCCCTTCGCCGAGGTGCGGTGGCGGGTGCCGTCGATCGTGACCGCCGGGCCCTTCCCGCACGGGAGGCTGAACGCGCGTGCTGCGGTGGGCTGTTTGACCCGGTACTGGTCGAGCGTGGGGATGTAGGCCTCGGTCAGGCCCACGGGGAGCTGGAGGTCCGCGTCCGCCAGCGGGTTGTGCAGCGTGAGCGGCGCGGTGGCGGTGATCGTGACGTCGAGGCGGTCCGTGGTGATCGGGTCGAAGCGGGCCACGCCGTTCTCGTCCACGCCGGCCGTCGCCGCGCCGTCCGGGGAGCTGATCTCGATCTTCTCGGGGCGGGTGGACAGACCGCCCGCGCCGGGGAGGACGAGCGTGGACACGGGCTGCTTGCCCGGCCAGCGCAGATGGATCGTCGGCTTGTCGCCCGCGATCCAGGCCGTGGCCAGGGAGCCGTCGGTGAGGTTGCGCGCCGAGGTGTTGGTGCCCAGGCGGGCCGTCGAGTCGGCGGTCGCCGTGATCTTGCGGCGCTGGTCGGGGGCCACCGCGTAGAGGAGCTTGTCGAAGGCGTCGGTGGGGGTGGCCGCCGCCGTCGCCTTGAAGGTGAACCGGGACGGGCCGGTCGTGGTGAAGGAGCGGTGGAGCGCGGTCTCGGTGTCGGTGAGGGTGAGGGCGCCGTCGCCCGTCGCGCGGTGGAAGGTGAACTGGTCGGCCCGCGTGGAGTCGGCGGGCATCTGCAGCGCGCGCGTCGCCCGTACGCCGGGCACCGAGATGTCGGAGAAGCCCGCGCCGGCCAGCGCCGGCCGGGCGCTCTGCGTGTCGAGGATCGTCACCCGCAGCCAACTCGCCGACCCCTGCGGGGCCTTCACCTGCTGGCGGGTGCCGTCCGGCCGGAGGTCGACCGTGGTGGCCCCTTTGTCCGTCTCGATGCGGACGCGGGTGGGGGCCGCCCGGACGTCGTCCTGGGGCAGCGGCGTCAGCCCGATCGTGGCCGGGACCGGGGTGGGGCGGTCGAAGGCGATGCGCAGCCACTCGCCCTTCGCGGAGTCCGGGGCGCCCTCCGCCCACGCCGTGTCGGGGTCGCCGTCGAAGGCGTTCACCGGGTCGAACTGGGGCAGGTACAGGAGCCAGTTGCCGCTGGAGGACGCGGTGACCGAGCGGGCCCCTTCGATGCGGGCCGTCGTCTGGTGCGCGATGCCCTTCGTGGGCAGGATCTGCTTCGGTTCCTCGCCCGGGTTCTGGTCGGCGTCGGGGCTGTTGCGCTCCTTCGGCGTGTACGGGTACGACGTGTTGGTGTTGACCAGGCCGAACCGGGTGTCGGCGCGGCGCAGGCCGTCGACAGCCGTACGCAGGGCGGGGGTGGCGATGCCGGGGTGGTTGTCGCCGGTCAGCACCGCGGGCCGGTCGCGCAGGGCCGGGTCCGCGGAGAGCGGGAGCAGGGACTCGGGGCCGCCGCTGACCTCCGCCGTCCCCGCGACCGGGAGGAGTCCCGCCTGGCCGGGGCGCCGGGTGCCGCTGTCGGGCGCGTAGACCTCCACCGACCGCGAGCGCGGGTAGAGGCCCTCGACCTGGGTCGGCGTGCCCTCGGCGATGCGGCCGCCCGTGACGGTCGGCCCGAAGCCGGTGACGCGGTGGAAGCCGGACTCGGTGAGGCTGCGCTTGACGGTGGCCGTGGGGACGTAGCCGAACTGGTCGGGGTCGAGGTCGTTGCGGACGACGACGTAGTACAGGCCGCTGCGGCTCAAGTAGTCCTGCAGGCCCGGGACTTCGCCGCCGGACATCAAGGCCTGCTCGATCGCGTCCAGAGCGCGCCGGTTTCCCGCGGTGCCGAACGGGACGTAGTCGCGCTGTGCCCAGCGGGAGTCCGCGAGGACGTCGAGCGGCTGGTCGATGGGGGAGCCCCAGGTGTAGATGCCGTGCGCGGTGGCCGGGACCACGAGGGCCCGGGAGTCGGGGGAGTACGTGTGCAGCCAGTCCGCCGTCGTCTGCCAGTACGTGGGCAGCTTCTGGAAGGAGCCCGGCTGCAGGATCGCACCGTTGAGGTACGGCCAGGCCAGGCCCGGCAGGATCAGCACCGCCGCGACCAGCGGGGCGTACCGGCGGCCGCGCACCGGCCGGGCGCCGCGGGCCTCGGTGGCGACGCCCACGAGGTGCGCG
>NZ_JAAGMG010000047.1 GCF_010548525.1 Streptomyces sp. SID14478 | reverse complement strand
GTTGACGCGCCGCACGGCGACCCCGGCCGACGGTGTCGCCGTCTCCCGGCTCGGCTCGGAGGGGCCGCTGCTCGGCGCGGCGCACTCGGTGGTGCGCACGGTCCTCGACGACCCGATGGGGGTGGCGCAGGCCGCGTAGGGCGACCGGACGAGGCGGCGAGGGGCGGGTCAGACGACCCGTCCGGGGCGCCGAGGGGCGGGTAAGACGACCCGCCTGGGGCGGTGAGGGCTCCGCAGGGCCACCCGCCGGGGGCGGCGAGCGTGCATAGGGCGGCCCGCCTGGGGCGGCGAGGGCCGCGTAGGGAGACACGCCGGGGGCGGCGAGAGGCGTCCCGGTCGACCCGCCGGGGCGGCGGAGGGCGCATAGGACGGCGTCCCCATGAGGGACCCAGGCCGTGCAGCGCACCTTCCGATCGTCCCCGCCGATGCCAGTGGTTCGGACCTCTGACGTGCGGTTGTGCACAATGCACGGGTTGTCCACAGGTGCGTCGCGCCCCCTTCCGCCCCAACGGGCGGGCCCCGTACCGTACTTCACGCGAGGCGCCGGGCTCCCGTCCATCCGACGGGTGACGGCGTGCGCACGGGAAGGGGTTTCCTGTGTCGGGGGACGGTGTCGGGAGCACCACGAGGTCGGCGGGGCCGCAGGGGCCGGGGCTGCGCCGTGAGGCGATCGGCCTGCGCGAGGTCCTGTTCCAGAGCATCACGGCGATGGCGCCCGCGGCGGCGATCGCCGCGTCGATCCCGTCGGGTGCCGCCTTCGCCGGCGGCAGTCTGCCCCTGTCCGTGCTGATCGCCCTGGTGGCCTGCCTGTTCACCGCGTCCTGCGTGGCGGAGCTGGCCCGCAGAATGCCCGCGGCCGGGTCCGTGTCGACGTACGCGGCCCAAGGCCTGCATCCGGCGGTCGGTTTCCTGGTCGGCTGGGGATACGTGTTCGTGGAGGCGCTCGTCCCGCCGCTGTTGCTGCTGCAGCTGGGGTTCACGACGGCGGGCACCCTGCACGACGAATGGACGTCGTACCCAGGGGACCTGTGGTGGCCGTGGTCCCTCGCGGGGGCCGTGATCATCGCGCTCGCCGGGTACTTCGGGGTGCGCGCCTCGGCCCGCTTCGGCACCGTCCTGGGCATCTTCGAGGTGCTCGTCTTCCTGGTCTTCGCGGTCCTGCTCATCACCAGGGCCGGTGGCGACAACACCCTGACGGTCTTCGGCACGTCGCACACGGCGCCGGGTTTCGAGGGCATCGGCGGGGTCTTCGCCGGCTCGGTCTACACGGTGCTCGCGTTCGCCGGATTCGAGGCGGCCGCCCCGCTCGCCGAGGAGACGAAGGACCCGCGGCGCACCATGCACCGGGCCGTGCTCGGCGCGGCCCTGTCGATCGGCCTCGTGTACGTGATCACGACGTACGCCATGGCGGTGTACTTCGGCCCCGACAAGTTCGCCGGCTTCGGCGGCGCGGGCGCGGCGTCCTGGGACGGCGTGGCACGGGCGTCGTTCGGCCTGTTCTGGGTGCTGGTGTTCCTGGCCGTCGTCAACTCGACGGTGGCGAACGCCAACGCGTGCGCCACCGTGTCGACGCGCACCGCCTTCGCGCTGGGCCGCATCGGTGTCTTCCCGCGCGCGTTCGCACGGGTCCACCCGGTGCGCCGCTCCCCCGTGGCCGGGGTCGCCGTCCAGTTCGTGGTGGCCGTCGCGGCGATGCTGGGGCTCGGCTTCGCCTACGACCCGGTGACGGCGTTCCTGCTCCTCGCGACCGTGATCGTCACCGTCATCATCGGTGTGTACATCGTGGCGAACCTGGCGTGCGCGGGCTACTTCCTGCGCCGGGCCCGGGCCGAACTGCGGCCCGTACGCCACCTGGTGTTCCCCGTCCTCGGCATCGTCGCGTTCGTGCCCGCCCTCCTGACCGCGGCCGGGATACCCGTCTTCGACTTCGTCTCCGAGCTGTCGTCCCCGGTGTCGTACGCGGGTCCCGTCGTCGGCGTCTGGCTGGCGCTCGGCGTCGTCGTCCTGATCGTGCTGGCGCGGCGCCACCCGGACCGGCTCGCCGAGACGGCCCGCGTCCACCTCGACGACGACGTGCCGGTCACCCATCCCCCACAGAGCGGAGCCCCGCAGTCATGAGCGACCCCCGGATGCTCACCGTCCGGCCCGAACCCGGCGAGTACGCCTGGACGTTCGGCGGCGCACCACCGATCGCGCGCATCACGCCGGGCACGGTCCTCGACCTGTTCACGGAGGACTGCTTCGCGGGCCGGGTCCGCTCGGAGAAGGACCTCGTCTCGCAGGTCTGCGAGTTCCCCTACCTCAACCCGCAGACCGGCCCGTTCCACATCGAGGGCGCCGAGCCGGGCGACACCGTCGCCGTGCACTTCGTGTCGGTGGAGCCCGCCCGGGACTGGGCCGCGTCCACGACGGTGCCGCTGTTCGGCGCGCTGACGTCCACGCACACCACCGCCACCCTGCAGCCGCCGCTGCCCGAGACGGTCTGGATCTGGGGACTCGACCGCGACCGGCGGACCGCCCGGTTCACCGCCCGGGACAGCGAGTTCACGGTGGAGCTGCCGATGGACCCGATGCACGGCACGGTGGGCGTCGCGCCCGCGAACCTGGAGGTGCGCTCCGCCCTCGTGCCGGACGCGCACGGCGGGAACATGGACACGCCCGAGATGCGAGCGGGCGTCACCTGCTATCTCGGCGTGAACGTCGAGGGCGCGCTGCTGAGCCTCGGCGACGGACATGCCCGGCAGGGCGAGGGCGAGACGTGCGGCGTCGCCGTCGAGTGCGCCATGCGGACCGTCGTCGTCGTGGAACTGCTCAAGGGCGTCGCGACGCCGTGGCCGCGCATCGAGTCGGACACGCACCTCGTCTCGACGGGCTCGGCGCGCCCGCTGGAGGACGCGTTCCGGATCTCCCAACTCGACCTCGTGCAGTGGCTCGTACGGGACTACGGCTTCAGCGAGCTCGACGCGTACCAGTTCGCCACGCAGACCGTCGAGTCGCCGCTCGCGAACGTCTGCGACACCAATTACACGTGCGTCGCCAAGCTCCGCAAGGAGTGGCTGCCGGCGCGCGAGACGCACCGCGGCATGCACGCGCGGCTGCGTGAGATCGCGGCGACGCTGCCCCGCCCCGAGGTCTCTTAGGGCGTCACGGCGCCGGTTCCCCCCACCGTCCGAGCCATTCGAGAGGCAGGATCGTCATGGACCGAGCAAGACACCTCCCCGGTCGGCCCGCGCACCCCACCCGCCGGCGTCTGCTGCAGGCCGGGGCCCTCGCCGCGGTGCCCGGCGTGCTGCTGCCCGCGGGCCGGGCC
>NZ_JAAGMG010000015.1 GCF_010548525.1 Streptomyces sp. SID14478 | reverse complement strand
GTTCCCCGCGCCCCTGGCGGGGTGGGGCGAGCCCTGGGCGGTTTGTGCGGGGTGGGTGCGGTCGGTGTGTGGGTGCGGCGCCGTCGGGGCTGGGCGCGCCGTTCCCCGCGCCCCTGGCGGGGTGGGGTGGGCCCGGGCGGTTTGTGCGGGGCGGGTGGGGACGGACTGCTAGTGCGGCGCCGTCGGGGCTGGGCGCGCAGTTCCCCGCGCCCCTGGCGGGGTGGGGCGAGCCCTGGGCGGTTTGTGCGGGGTGGGGTCGGGGGGCGTGGGCAGGTGGGGGTTTGTGGGGGGTCTGTGGGGGGGCCGGTAGAGTGGGTGGGTCGTCAGTTTGTGCGTATGAGGGGAAGCCGGTGCGAGTCCGGCGCTGACCCGCAGCCGTAGAGCCGGAATGCCTCCTACGCATCTGAACGGCTCAGGACCGTCGAGGCACACGGAGCCGGAGCCGCCCGGTGCCAGTGCGTGCCGTGCCGCCCGGCCCCCCGCAGGGAGAGGCACCCGCCCCACCATGAACATTCGCCGCAGCGCCGCGCTCGTCGCCGCGACCGTCGTGATCGGCGCCGTGAGCGCGCAGGCCGCGGTCGCGGACGGTGCCTCGCCCTCCCCCTCGCCCAAGGTCGTCGTCCCGTCCGGGCTGTACGGGAAGTCCGACCCCTCGTTCGACGGCGTGTGGCGCCAGTCGCTCGCCCTCGTCGCGCAGGACACCGTGGGCGTGAAGCCCGCCGCGAAGGCCGTCGACTGGCTGGCCGGGCAGCAGTGCGCGAACGGGGGCTTCGCCGCCTTCCGCGCCGAGCCCGGCACGGCGTGCGACGCGAAGACGGCGCTGGACAGCAACAGCACCGCCGCCGCCGTGCAGGCCCTGGCCGCGGTCGGCGGCCACGACAGCGCGGTCACCAAGGCCGTCGGCTGGCTGAAGAAGAACCAGAACACCGACGGCGGCTGGGGTTACAACCCCGGCGGCGCCAGCGACGCCAACTCCACGTCCGTGGTGCTCGGCGCGCTCGCGGCCGCGGGGCACAAGCCTGCGGACGTGACGTCAGGTTCCGGCAAGTCGGGTCCCGACGCCCTCGCCTCCCTCGCCCTGCCCTGCTCCGAGGGCAAGAGCGGCGGCGCCCTCGCCTACCAGCCCGACAAGAAGGGCAAGCTCGCCGCGAACGCCGACGCCACCGCCGCGGGCGTGCTCGGCGCGCTCGGCACCGGGTTCGCGCCCGGCAAGGGCAAGGCTCCGGACGCGTACACGTGCGAGGACGGCAGGAGCGCCGACGCCCTCGCGCACAACGGCGCCGTCTACCTGCAGAACCAGCTCTCCACCCACCTGTACCTGAAGTCCCAGCTGGCAGGCGCCGAGGACCAGCCCGACTACGGCAACACCGCCGACGCGGTCACCTCCGTCGCGGCCGCCGAGGGCATCAAGTACACGAAGGACCCGTACGCCTGGCTGGAGAAGAACGCCAAGGGCTGGGCCGCGCAGTCCGGTCCCGCGGCCTACTCCCAGCTGATCTTCGCCGCACACGCCACCGGCAACGACCCCCGCGACTTCGCCGGCACCGACCTGGTGAGCGCCCTGAACAAGACGGGCCCGGCACCGGCCTCCGCCGGCTCCGGCGACGAGGACGAGAAGAAGGACGACAAGAGCGGCGGCGGCTTCGGCACCTGGTGGATCGTCGGCGTCATGTTCGTCGCCGCCGTCGGTGCCGGCTTCCTGATCAGCGGCCGCAAGAAGCAGCAGCTGTGACGCGCGGGCGGACCGCCGCGCTGGTCCTCGGCCTGCTCGCCGCGCTGCTCGGGCTCACCGCGGTCCCTGCGCAGGCGGCCGGCTACCGCTACTGGTCGTTCTGGGAGCGGGACGGCGGCGCCTGGACGTACGCGACGGCGGGCCCCTCGCAGACGACGCCGTCGGACGGTGACGTCCAGGGCTTCCGCTTCGCGGTGAGCGCGGACTCCAAGGACGCCACGCAGCCGCGCGGCGCCGCCGACTTCGCCGCCATCTGCGCGGACACCCCCGCCAGGAGCGGTGACAAGCGCGTGGCCCTGGTCGTCGACTTCGGCACGGCCGCGGACGCACCGCACGGCGAGAGCCCGCCCGCGCCGCGCACGGCGTGCGCGCGCGTCGGCAAGGACGCGACGTCGGCGGACGCACTCGCGTCCGTCGCCAAGCCGCTGCGCTACGACAGCAACGCGCTGCTGTGCGCCATCTCCGGCTATCCGGAGGCCGGCTGCGGCGAGCAGGTGGCGTCGCAGGACGCGCAGAAGCAGGACGCGCAGCAGACCGAGTCGCCCGCGGCGAAGAAGCCGTCGGGTTCCGGCCCGTCCGTCGGTGTCCTCGCCGGTGTCGCCGTCGTCGCCCTGCTCGGCGTCGGCGCGATCTGGCAGGCCAAGCGCCGCCGCCCCTGACGATGACTGCCGTCCGTACGCTCCGGGCCCCGCGGGCCCACCGTTCCAACGCCGTGCACCCGGGCGCCTGGTGGATCTGGGCGCTCGGCCTCGGCACGGCCGCTTCCCGCACCACGAACCCGCTGCTGCTCGCGCTCCTCGTCGGCGTCGCCGGGTACGTGGTGGCGGCGCGGCGGACCGAGGCGCCGTGGGCGCGTTCGTACGGGGCGTTCGTGAAGCTGGCCCTGGTGGTGATCGGCATCCGCCTGCTGTTCGCGACGGTCCTGGGCTCCCCGATCCCGGGCACGCACATCCTGGCCACGCTGCCCGAGGTGCCCCTGCCGGACTGGGCGCAGGGCGTGCGGATCGGTGGCCGGGTGACGCTGGAGGGCCTCGCCTTCGCGTTCTACGACGGCCTGAAGCTGGCCGCGCTCCTCATCTGCGTAGGGGCGGCGAACGCGCTCGCCTCCCCCTCCCGGCTGCTGAAATCGCTCCCCGGCGCCTTGTACGAGGCGGGGGTCGCGGTGGTCGTGGCGATGACGTTCGCCCCGAACCTGATCGCCGACGTGCGCCGCCTGCGCGCGGCCCGCCGCCTGCGCGGCCGCCCGGACAAGGGGGTGCGCGGTCTGCTCCAGGTGGGGCTGCCGGTCCTGGAGGGCGCGTTGGAGCGCTCGGTGTCCCTGGCGGCGGCGATGGACGCCCGCGGCTACGGCC
>NZ_JAAGMG010000546.1 GCF_010548525.1 Streptomyces sp. SID14478 | reverse complement strand
CCCGGCGACCTGACCGGCCACGAGGTTCTGGTCACCGCCCTCGCCGACCACCCGCGCATCCTGCTCGCCGCCGCCCGCCACCGGGCCCCGGACCGGCTCGCCCGGCACCTCGTCGACGTGGCCGACGCCTTCCTCGGCGACGCCCGGCTCCACGCCGGCGTGCTGCCCCGAGGAGAGGAGAAACCCTCGGCCGCCCACCGCGCCCGGCTCGCGCTCGCCGAAGCCACCGGGACGGTGCTCGCCGGCGGCCTGACCCTGCTCGGCATCGACGCCCCCGCATTCCTGTAGAAGAGACGAAGAGAGCGCCCACGCAGTCATGAGCCGTTCCGCACACCCCGCAGGCCCCCGCCACGCCGACGTCCTGCCCGAGGGCCACTACGCCGCGCCGCCCACCGACCTCAACGCCCTGGACCCGAAGGTGTGGTCGCAGACCGTCGACCGCGACGCCGAGGGAGGCGTGAGCGTCGGCGGCATCGAGGTCGCCCGGCTCGCCGAGGAGTTCGGCACCCCGGCCTACTTCCTCGACGAGGCCGACTTCCGCGCCCGGTGCGCCGCCTGGCGCGACGCCTTCGGCCCGGACGCGGACGTCTTCTACGCGGGCAAGGCCTTCCTCTCCCGCGCCGTCGTGCGCTGGCTGCACGAGGAAGGGCTGAACCTGGACGTCTGCTCCGGCGGCGAACTCGCCACCGCCCTCGCCGCCGGCATGCCCGCCGACCGCATCGCCTTCCACGGCAACAACAAGACCGAGGAGGAGATCGAGCGGGCCGTCGCGTCCGGCGTCGGGCGCATCGTCCTCGACTCCTTCCAGGAGATCGTCCGCGTCGCCCATGTCGCCGACCGGCTCGGCAAGCGCCAGCGCGTGCAGATCCGTGTGACCGTGGGCGTCGAGGCCCACACCCACGAGTTCATCGCCACCGCGCACGAGGACCAGAAGTTCGGGATCGCCCTCGCCGGGGGACAGGCCGCCGAGGCCGTGCGCCGCGCCCTCAAGCTCGACGGGCTCGAACTCATCGGCATCCACAGCCACATCGGGTCGCAGATCTTCGACATGGCCGGGTTCGAGGTCGCCGCGCGCCGCGTGGTCGGCCTGCTCGCCGAGGTGCGCGACGAGCACGGGATCGAGCTCCCCGAGATCGACCTCGGCGGCGGCCTCGGCATCGCGTACACGAGCGACGACGACCCGCGCGAGCCGCACGAGATCGCCAAGTCGCTGAGCGAGATCGTCACGCGCGAGTGCGAGGCCGCCGCCCTGCGCACGCCGCGCATCTCCGTCGAGCCGGGCCGCGCCATCGTCGGGCCGACCGCGTTCACGCTCTACACGGTCGGCACCGTCAAGCCGCTCGAAGGGCTGCGCACGTACGTCTCCGTCGACGGCGGCATGTCCGACAACATCCGGACCGCCCTGTACGACGCCGAGTACACCGTCGCCCTCGTCTCGCGCCGCTCCGACGCCGAGCCGATGCTGGTCCGCGTCGTCGGCAAGCACTGCGAGAGCGGTGACATCGTGGTGAAGGACGCGTTCCTGCCCTCGGACATCGCCCCCGGCGACCTGATCGCCGTCCCGGCCACCGGCGCGTACTGCCGCTCGATGGCCAGCAACTACAACCACGCGCTGCGCCCGCCGGTCGTCGCCGTGCGCGACGGCGAGGCCAGGGTGATCGTCCGGCGCGAGACGGAGGAAGATCTCCTGCGTCTCGACGTCGGATAAATGAAATATCTGTCTCATCATCCGGACCGGGGGCAGAAACCCCGGTCCGGTGGGTGAGACTGGTTCCACCGTAGACACCGTAGAGATACGTCGACGCAGTAGTAGTGGCAGTAGTAGGAGAGGAAACGAGGTCGGATGATGCGTACGCGTCCGCTGAAGGTGGCGCTGCTGGGCTGTGGGGTCGTCGGCTCAGAGGTGGCGCGCATCATGACGACGCACGCCGAAGACCTCGCCGCGCGGATCGGCGCACCGGTCGAGCTCGCGGGCGTGGCCGTCCGCCGGCCGTCCAAGGTCCGCGAAGGGATCGACCCCGCCCTCGTCACCACCGACGCCACCGCGCTCGTCAAACGCGGCGACATCGACGTGGTCGTCGAAGTCATCGGAGGGATCGAGCCCGCGCGCACCCTCATCACCACCGCCTTCGAGCACGGCGCCTCCGTCGTCTCGGCCAACAAGGCGCTGCTCGCCCAGGACGGCGAGGCCCTGCACGCGGCCGCCGTCGAGCAGGGGCGCGACCTGTACTACGAAGCGGCCGTCGCAGGTGCCATCCCGTTGATCCGCCCCCTGCGCGAGTCCCTCGCGGGCGACAAGGTCAACCGTGTCCTCGGCATCGTGAACGGCACCACGAACTTCATCCTCGACAAGATGGACTCGACGGGCGCCGGTTACCAGGAGGCCCTCGACGAGGCCACCGCCCTCGGGTACGCCGAGGCCGACCCGACCGCCGACGTCGAGGGCTTCGACGCCGCCGCCAAGGCCGCCATCCTCGCCGGCATCGCCTTCCACACCCGCGTCCGCCTCGACGACGTGTACCGCGAGGGCATGACCGAGGTGACCGCCGCCGACTTCGCGTCCGCGAACGAGATGGGCTGCACCATCAAGCTGCTCGCGATCTGCGAGCGGGCGGCCGACGGCGGTTCCGTCACGGCCCGCGTGCACCCTGCGATGATCCCGCTCGACCACCCGCTGGCCTCCGTGCGGGGGGCCTACAACGCGGTGTTCGTCGAGGCCGAGGCCGCGGGCCAGTTGATGTTCTACGGGCCCGGTGCCGGCGGTTCGCCGACCGCGTCCGCAGTGCTCGGCGACCTCGTCGCCGTCTGCCGCAACCGACTGGGCGGCGCGACGGGACCCGGCGACTCCGCGTACACACAGCTGCCCGTCTCCCCGATGGGCGACTCCGTGACGCGGTACCACATCAGCCTCGACGTGGCCGACAAGCCGGGCGTCCTCGCCCAGGTCGCGACGGTCTTCGCCGAGCACGGGGTCTCCATCGACACCGTGCGGCAGTCGGTAAGGAAAAGCAGCGGCGACGAAGTCGCCATCGAACAGGGCGGTGGTGGGCGACGGGCGGGCGGCGAGGCGTCCCTCGTCGTCGTCACCCACCGCGCCGCCGACGCGGCCCTCACCGGGGTCGTGGACGCGCTGCGTCAGCTCGACACCGTGCGCGGTGTCGCCAGCATCATGCGTGTTGAAGGGGAGTAGCAGGGATGACCGGAATGACCCACCAGTGGCGCGGCATCATCGAGGAGTACCGGGACCGGCTCCCGGTGACCGGCACCACGCCGGTCGTGACGCTGCGCGAGGGCGGTACGCCGCTCGTGCCCGCGCAGGTGCTCTCCGAGCGTCTCGGCTGCGAGGTCCACCTGAAGGTCGAGGGCGCGAACCCGACCGGCTCCTTCAAGGACCGCGGCATGACCATGGCCATCACGAAGGCCAAGGAGGAGGGCGCGCAGGCCGTCATCTGCGCCTCCACCGGCAACACGTCGGCGTCCGCCGCGGCCTACGCCGTGCGCGCCGGCATGGTCTGCGCCGTGCTCGTCCCGCAGGGCAAGATCGCGCTCGGCAAGATGGGCCAGGCGCTCGTCTACGGCTCGAAGATCCTCCAGGTCAACGGCAACTTCGACGACTGCCTGAACCTGGCCCGCAGCCTCTCCGAGAACTACCCGGTGGCGCTGGTCAACTCGGTCAACCCGTTCCGCATCGAGGGCCAGAAGACGGCCTCGTTCGAGATCGTGGACGCGCTCGGCGACGCGCCCGACATCCACGTCCTGCCGGTCGGCAACGCGGGCAACATCACGGCCTACTGGAAGGGCTACAAGGAGTACGCGGCCGACAAGGTCTCGTCCCGCACCCCGCGCATGTGGGGCTTCCAGGCCTCCGGTTCCGCGCCGATCGTGCGCGGCGAGATCGTCAAGGACCCGTCGACGATCGCGACCGCGATCCGCATCGGGAACCCCGCCTCGTGGCAGTACGCGCTCGCCGCGCGCGAGGAGTCCGGCGGCTTCATCGACGAGGTGACGGACCGTGAGATCCTGCGCGCCTACAAGCTGTTGGCGTCCCAGGAGGGTGTCTTCGTCGAGCCCGCGTCGGCCGCGTCGGTCGCCGGTCTGCTGAAGGCCGCCGAGCAGGGCAAGGTCGACAAGGGCCAGAAGATCGTCTGCACCGTCACGGGCAACGGGCTCAAGGATCCGGACTGGGCCGTCTCGGGCGCCCCGCAGCCGGTCACCGTGCCGGTGGACGCGGTCGCGGCGGCGGAGCGACTCGGCCTGGCGTGACCGTTGCGCCTGGCTGATACCCCGTCAACTGGGCGTATCCGCACAGGGGGTGCACAGGGGGCTTACGACACGCATCGTGCGCCTCCTGTGCGCCCTATGTCGCCACAGAACCTTCCTTCGATAGGCTGTACCGAACCCGCCCACCGCATATGCCGTGGTGCCGCCGCCGTTGCCTCGTTCGCGGCCCGGGTGTCGACGTACGCAGCACAAGACATCGGAAGTCTCGGAAGTTCCCGAAAACCTCGACCGTCGTACCTCTCGCAGATCTCGTCAGTCCCGTAAGTCTTCGGTAGTTCCCGATACGTCCCGCAGCTCAAGGAGAGTCATCGAGCGATGGCCGGTCCCGCGTTCCGCGCCGCCGCCGTCAGGGTGCGCGTCCCCGCCACCAGCGCCAATCTCGGCCCGGGCTTCGACGCCCTCGGCCTGTCGCTGGGGCTCTACGACGACGTGGTCGTCAGGGTCGCCGACTCCGGGCTGAACATCGACATCGCAGGTGAGGGCTCCGAGACCCTGCCGCGCGACGAGTCGCACCTTCTCGTACGTTCCCTGCGTACCGCCTTCGACCTGCTCGGCGGGCAGCCGCGCGGCCTCGAGATCGTCTGCGCCAACCGCATCCCGCACGGCCGGGGGCTCGGTTCCTCCTCCGCCGCCATCGTCGCGGCGGTCGTCGCCGCGCGCGCCGTGACCATAGGCGGCGACGCCCGGCTCGACGACGCCGCGCTGCTGGAGCTGGCCACGGAGATCGAGGGCCACCCCGACAACGTGGCCCCCTGCCTGCTCGGCGGCTTCACCATCGCCTGGATGGAATCGGGCGCGGGGCGTGCGGTCCGCCTCGACGCCGCGAGTTCCGTCGTCCCGGTGGTCTTCGTCCCGGGAAAGCCGGTCCTGACCGAGATGGCGCGAGGACTTCTGCCGCGCACCGTCCCCCATGTGGACGCAAGCGCCAACGCGGGCCGGGCGGCCCTGCTCGTCGAGGCCCTGACAAGGCGCCCCGAGCTGCTGCTGCCTGCCACCGAGGACCGTCTCCACCAGGACTACCGGGCTCCCGCCATGCCGGAGAGCGCCGCGCTGGTGGAGCGGCTGCGGGCCGACGGAGTACCCGCGATGATCTCCGGGGCGGGACCGACGGTCATCGCCCTGGTGGAGGACGACGCGGCCGACAAGGTCGCCCGGCTGGCCGGCGAGGGATGGGCGGCCAACCGCCTGGCCCTCGACGCCGACGGGGCGTGCGTGCTGCCGCTCGGCTCCTCTCCCGTCTGATCGAAAACGTACGGTTGCCGGATTTGGAGAGGGGGAATGTTTGTTGGATCCGGTAGTGTTAACCTCAAGTCTGCACCCGACCCCACCATGGCGAGGTGCTGTGTGTCCCCGTCCGGGACAACCATTCTTCCGGGAGCCTCCCCAGTCTTTCCGAGCAATGCCCTCTGTCGGGACACGGCTCTGAATGCTGGCGAGCATGCTCCGGAACCGGCGTGACCGAGCCGCGTGACACAGAAATCCAGTGCACCCGCGGAATCCGGAATCGCTGTCACCAATGAATTCTTCCGCCTCTTCGGCGGACAACCGCCCCGGCACGGTCCGTACAGGCAGGACCACCGCCGGACAGCACAACCGGTCGCCGAGCCAGACAGGCCGACGTCCGCTCCAGGGAAGGACCCTTCGTGAGCGACACCACCGATCTGATGGGCGTGACTGCCGACAGCTCTGCTGCCGCGCCCGCCGCGTCCGCAGGGGACGCCTCTGCTGCGCCTGCCCGGCGGCGCCGCGGTACCGGCCTTGACGGCATGGTGCTGGCCGAGCTGCAGCAGGTCGCCTCGGGCCTCGGTATCAGGGGCACCGCGCGGATGCGCAAGAGCCAGCTGATCGAGGTCATCAAGGAGGCGCAGGCGGGGGGCGGTGCCCCCGCGAAGAGCGCCGACGCCGCTGAGGCGAAGCCGAAGCGCCGGGCCACCTCGAAGGCCCGTACCGGCGACGAGGCCGCGGCCGAGGCCGTGCAGGCCAAGACGGACGCCAAGGCGGAGAAGGCCGAGGCCGCCGACACCGGCGCCGCCAAGGCGAAGAAGGCCGCCCAGCAGCAGATCGACATTCCGGGCCAGGGCGCCGGGGACGAGCAGCCGGCCGGTGAGCGCCGTCGCCGGCGTGCCACCTCCGAGGCGGGCAGCCCCGAGACCGTCACGGCCGAGGCCAAGGCCGAGGACCGCCAGGAGAACAAGTCCGGCGGTGAGAACAAGGGCGACGGCGGCGAGAACAAGGGCGAGGGCAACGACGGCCGCCGTGAGCGCCGCGACCGCCGTGACCGTGGTGAGCGGGGCGACCGCGGTGACCGGGGCGACCGTGGCGGCCGCGACCGTGACCGCCGTGGCGGCAAGGGCGACGACCAGGGCAACAAGGACCAGGGCGGCGGCCGGCAGCAGCAGGGCGGCGGCGGCCGGCAGGACCGCGACCGCAACAACGGTCCGCAGGACGACGGCTACGACGATGACGCGGGCGGCCGCCGTGGCCGCCGGGGCCGCTACCGCGACCGCCGTGGGCGTCGCGGGCGCGACGAGCAGGGCTTCGGCAACGAGCCGCAGGTCTCCGACGACGACGTCCTGATCCCCGTCGCGGGCATCCTCGACATCCTCGACAACTACGCCTTCATCCGTACGTCGGGCTACCTCCCGGGCCCCAACGACGTCTACGTCTCGCTCGCCCAGGTCCGCAAGAACGGCCTGCGCAAGGGTGACCACGTCACCGGTGCCGTCCGGCAGCCGAAGGAAGGCGAGCGCCGCGAGAAGTTCAACGCGCTCGTCCGCCTCGACTCGGCGAACGGCATGGCGGCCGAATCCGGCCGCGGGCGCCCGGAGTTCAACAAGCTCACCCCGCTGTACCCGCAGGACCGGCTCCGCCTGGAGACCGACCCGGGTGTGCTCACGACCCGCATCATCGACCTCGTCGCGCCGATCGGTAAGGGCCAGCGCGGTCTGATCGTGGCCCCGCCGAAGACCGGCAAGACCATGATCATGCAGGCGATCGCCAACGCGATCACGCACAACAACCCCGAGTGCCACCTGATGGTCGTCCTGGTCGACGAGCGTCCGGAAGAGGTCACCGACATGCAGCGGTCGGTCAAGGGCGAGGTCATCTCCTCGACCTTCGACCGTCCGGCCGAGGACCACACGACGGTCGCCGAGCTCGCCATCGAGCGCGCCAAGCGCCTCGTCGAGCTGGGCCACGACGTCGTCGTGCTGCTCGACTCCATCACGCGTCTGGGCCGCGCCTACAACCTGGCGGCCCCGGCCTCCGGGCGCATCCTGTCCGGTGGTGTCGACTCGACCGCCCTGTACCCGCCGAAGCGCTTCTTCGGTGCGGCCCGCAACATCGAGGACGGCGGTTCGCTGACCATCCTCGCGACGGCTCTCGTCGACACCGGGTCCCGCATGGACGAGGTCATCTTCGAGGAGTTCAAGGGCACCGGCAACGCCGAGCTCAAGCTCGACCGGAAGCTCGCGGACAAGCGCATCTTCCCGGCGGTGGACGTCGACGCGTCCGGTACCCGTAAGGAAGAGATCCTGCTCGGCAGCGACGAGCTCGCGGTCACCTGGAAGCTGCGTCGCGTGCTGCACGCGCTCGACCAGCAGCAGGCGATCGAGCTGCTGCTGGACAAGATGAAGCAGACGAAGTCCAACGCGGAGTTCCTGCTGCAGATCCAGAAGACGACGCCGGGGCCGGGCAACGGCAGCGACTGACGTCACTGATTCCGTACGAGGGCTGGGCCCCGCCGCTTCCCGCGGCGGGGCCCAGCCCTTTTGCGTCCCCCTGAGCCGTCCCCGGAGACCTTCACCACATGCATAAGAATCCGCAGGCTGCGTGAAGCATGCGACACACGAGGGCAAACGTGCAGGTGAGAGGGGTGGGGGACCTTGGTCCCGTTACGTTCCGTGGCCACGGATAGCCGCAGCGAGTACAGCGCGCTGTGCAACCCTTCTTTGCGGTTCGCCGTCACACCGAGTGAAGAGCGGAAGCCGACCCAACCCCGAACAAGCAGACAAACCTGCGAGGAGCACATGCCGGACAGTGACAGCAACCCCGGGCGCCATCGCGCCAAGGGCCGTCGCCGCAAGCCGCGCGCCGGACGCGGCAAGGCGCTGCGCGTCGCGGCATGGAGTGCGGCGGGAGTCGTCGTCCTCGGCGGCACCGGGCTCGGCTTCGTCTACTTCAAGCTCAACGGCAACATCAAGAGCGTCGACATCAACCAGGCCCTCGGCACCGACCGGCCCGACAACGTCGACAACGGCTCGCAGGACATCCTGGTGCTCGGCTCCGACAGCCGCGCGGGCAGCAACAAGGAGGTCGGCGGCGGCCAGGACGAGGGCTCGGCCCGCTCGGACACGGCGATGGTCGTCCACATCTACAAGGGGCACAAGAAGGCGAGCATCGTCTCCATACCCCGCGACACCCTCATAGACCGGCCGTCCTGCACCGACAAGGACGGCACCGAGCACGCGGCCCAGAGCGACGTCATGTTCAACTCGGCCTACTCCACGGGCGGCGCGGCCTGCGCGGTCAAGACCGTCGAGTCCATGAGCGGCATCCGCATGGACCACTACGTCGAGGTCGACTTCAGCGGTTTCCAGGACCTCATCGACGACCTCGGCGGCGTCGAGATCACCACCAGCAAGGCGATCAACGACCCCGACAGCCATCTCGACCTCACCGCCGGCACCCACAAGCTCAACGGGAAGCAGTCGCTCGGCCTCGTACGGACCCGGCACGGCGTCGGCGACGGCAGCGACCTCGGCCGCATCCAGCTGCAGCAGGCGTTCATGAAGGCCCTGATGGACCAGATCAAGGACGTCGGCGTCTTCACCAGCCCGAAGAAGCTGTACGACCTCGCGGACACCGCCACGAAGTCCGTGACCACCGACTCCGAGCTGGCGTCCGTCAAGAACCTCACCTCGTTCGCGAACGGCCTCAAGGGCATCGGCTCGAACGACATGAGCATGGTGACCATGCCCGTGCAGTACGACACGGCCGACGCCAACCGCGTCCTCGTCGACCAGACCAAGGCGGACCAGGTCTGGAAGGCCCTCAAGGCCGACAGGGCGGTCCCGAAGGCCGCCTCCGAGGGCACCGCCACGGGCTCCGCGGACAACGTCGTGAAGTAGCCCGGGAGGGGCCCGGGAATACTTCCGGGCCCACCCCGGTTTTGGGGGATGACGCCAGTCCTGGCAGACTGGTACGTCGGCTCCGGTTCACGCTCCCGCAATCCGCGTCAGCGACCCGGCGCCCTCCCGAACCTAGGAGACACCTTGAAGCGCGACATCCACCCCGAGTACGTCGAGACGCAGGTCAGCTGCACCTGTGGCGCGTCGTTCACCACTCGTAGCACCATCGACTCCGGCACCATCCGTGCCGAGGTCTGCTCCGAGTGCCACCCGTTCTACACGGGCAAGCAGAAGATCCTCGACACCGGTGGCCGTGTGGCCCGCTTCGAGGCCCGCTTCGGCAAGGCTGCCGCTGCCAACAAGTAGCGAGGCTCCAGCGCCGGTCTCCGGTGCCCCTTTCGCGGGGGCGCCGGGACCGGCGCTTTGCGGTGCAGCCCCGGCGATCCGGGGCACCCCCGGAATGACACAGCATCCACGTAGCAGCAGGAGCCGGAGATGTTCGAGGCCGTCGAGGACCTGATCGGTGAGCACGCCGACCTGGAGAAGAAGCTCGCGGACCCGTCGGTGCACGCCGACCAGGCCAACGCGCGCAAGCTGAACAAGCGCTACGCCGAGCTCACCCCGATCGTCGCGACGTACCGCTCCTGGAAGCAGACCGGCGACGACATCGAGACGGCCCGCGAACTGGGCGCCGACGACCCGGACTTCGCGGCCGAGGTCAAGGAGCTCGAGAGGTCGCGCGAGGAGATCACCGAGAAGCTGCGGCTGCTGCTGGTGCCCCGCGACCCGTCCGACGACAAGGACGTGATCCTGGAGGTCAAGGCCGGCGCCGGCGGCGACGAGTCCGCCCTGTTCGCCGGTGACCTGCTGCGCATGTACCTGCGCTACGCCGAGCGCGTCGGCTGGAAGACCGAGATCATCGACGCCACCGAGTCCGAGCTCGGCGGCTACAAGGACGTCCAGGTCGCCGTGAAGACCAAGGGCGGCAACGGCGCGACCGAGCCCGGCCAGGGCGTGTGGGCCCGCCTCAAGTACGAGGGCGGCGTGCACCGCGTGCAGCGCGTGCCCTCGACCGAGTCGCAGGGCCGCATCCACACCTCCGCCGCCGGCGTGCTCGTGACGCCCGAGGCCGAGGAGGTCGACGTCGAGATCCACGCCAACGACCTGCGCATCGACGTGTACCGCTCCTCCGGCCCCGGCGGGCAGTCCGTCAACACGACCGACTCCGCCGTGCGCATCACGCACATCCCCACCGGAGTCGTCGCGTCCTGCCAGAACGAGAAGAGCCAGCTGCAGAACAAGGAGCAGGCGATGCGTATCCTGCGCTCCAGGCTCCTTGCCGCGGCGCAGGAGGAGGCGGAGCGCGAAGCCGCCGACGCCCGCCGCAGCCAGGTCCGCACCGTCGACCGCTCCGAGAAGATCCGCACGTACAACTTCCCGGAGAACCGCATCTCCGACCACCGCGTGGGCTTCAAGGCGTACAACTTGGACCAGGTGCTCGACGGTGACCTCGACGCCGTGATCCAGGCGTGCGTCGACGCGGACTCGGCCGCCAAGCTCGCCGCCGCGTAACCCTGTACGTCTGCACGTAAGCGAAGCCCCGGAGGACCAGCGTGAACCTGCTGCTCGCGGAAGTGGCCCAGGCCACCCAGCGGCTGGCCGACGCCGGCGTGCCCTCGCCGCGCAACGACGCGGAGGAGCTCGCCGCCTTCGTGCACGGCGTCAAGCGGGGCGAGCTGCACACCGTCAAGGACGCGGACTTCGACGCCCGGTACTGGGAGGCCACCGCGCGCCGCGAGGCCCGCGAGCCGCTCCAGCACATCACCGGGCTCGCCTACTTCCGCTACCTGGAACTCCAGGTCGGGCCCGGCGTCTTCGTGCCGCGTCCCGAGACCGAGTCGGTCGTCGGGTGGGCCATAGACGCCGTGCGCGCGATGGACGTCGTCGAGCCGCTCATCGTCGACCTGTGCACCGGCTCCGGCGCCATCGCGCTCGCGCTCGCCCAGGAGGTCCCGCGCTCGCGCGTGCACGCCGTGGAGCTGTCCGAGGACGCCCTCAAGTGGACGCGCAAGAACGTCGAGGGGTCCAGGGTCGACCTGCGCCAGGGAGACGCCCTGGAGGCCTTCCCCGACCTCGACGGCCAGGTCGACCTCGTCGTCTCGAACCCGCCGTACATCCCGCTCACCGAGTGGGAGTACGTCGCCCCCGAGGCCCGCGACTACGACCCGGACATGGCGCTGTTCTCCGGCGAGGACGGCCTCGACCTGATCCGCGGCATCGAGCGCACCGCCCACCGGCTGCTGCGCCCCGGCGGTGTCGTCGTCATCGAGCACGCGGACACCCAGGGCGGCCTGGTCCCCTGGATCTTCACCGAGGAGCGGGGCTGGGCGGATGCCGCCGACCACCCGGACCTCAACAACCGGCCCCGGTTCGCGACCGCCCGCAAGGCGATGCCGTGACCGCAGCCACCCCATCTGAGCAGACCGAGCAGTACGTGTACGAGGAGGCCCTCTAAATGGCACGGCGTTACGACACCAACGACGCGACCGACCGCGCAACCGGTCTGCGTGAAGCCGCGTCCGCCGTCCGCCGCGGCGAACTCGTCGTGCTGCCCACCGACACCGTCTACGGCGTCGGCGCCGACGCCTTCACCTCCGAGGCGGTCGGCGACCTCCTGGAGGCCAAGGGCCGCGGCCGCAACATGCCGAGCCCCGTCCTCATCGGCTCCCCGAACACGCTGCACGGCCTCGTCACGGACTTCTCCGAGATGGCCTGGGAGCTCGTCGACGCCTTCTGGCCGGGCGCCCTCACCCTCGTCGCCAAGCACCAGCCGTCCCTGCAGTGGGACCTGGGGGAGACCCGTGGCACCGTCGCCGTGCGCATGCCGCTGCACCCGGTCGCCATCGAACTGCTCACCGAGGTCGGCCCGATGGCCGTGTCCTCCGCCAACCTCACCGGCCACCGCTCTCCCGAGGACTGCGACGCCGCCCAGGAGATGCTCGGCGACTCCGTCTCCGTCTACCTCGACGGCGGCCCGACCCCCGGCATCGTGCCCTCCTCGATCGTCGACGTCACCGGCAAGGTCCCGGTGCTGCTGCGCGCCGGTGCGCTCAGCGCCGACGAGCTGCGCAAGGTGGTACCCGACCTCGAGGTGGCGAATTGACAGCCCCGGAGACGGGGCGTGGCATAGGCACCGGCTACGGGGGACTCGCGTTCCCCAGCGACTCCTTCCGCATCCTCCACGTCAGCACCGGCAACGTGTGCCGCTCGCCGATCACCGAGCGGCTGACCAGGCACGCCCTCGCGGACCGGCTCGGCGACCCGCTGGCCGGCGGCCTCGTCGTGGAGAGCGCGGGCACCTGGGGCCACGAGGGCGCCCCCATGGAGGCCAATGCCGAAACGGTCCTGGCCGACTTCGGCGCGGACGCCTCCGGCTTCGTCGGCCGCGAACTCCTGGACGACCACGTCATAAGGGCCGACCTCGTGCTGACCGCGACGCGGGACCACCGCGCCCAGGTCATCTCCATGGGGCACAGCGCGGGGCTGCGCACGTTCACGCTGAAGGAGTTCACCCGGCTCGTGCAGGCCATAGACCCGGCGACGCTCCCGGACGCGCTGGAGTGCGGCGTGGTCGAGCGCGCGCGGGCCCTGGTGCGTGCCGCGGCGGCCCTGCGCGGATGGCTGCTGGCCCCGTCCGTGGAGGCGGACGAGGTGTACGACCCGTACGGGGCGCCGCTGCCGTTCTTCCGGTCGGTGGGCGGCGAGATCAGCGAGGCGCTCGACCCGGTGGTCAGCGCCCTGACGGGCGTCAAGAAGTAGGCAGCCCAGGCGGCCCGCAGCCGCCGGACCTACATTGGAAGGCACCCCCTCCCACCGCGAGGCCCGGAGCCGAAGATGCCGGTGATCACCGAACCCGCCCCCCTCGCCGCACTGCGCCGCCAGGACCCCGAACTGGCCGAGGTCATCCTCGCCGAGACGGCCCGCCAGGCGGACTCCCTGCAGCTGATCGCCGCCGAGAACTTCACGTCCCCCGCAGTGCTCGCCGCCCTCGGCTCCCCGCTCGCCAACAAGTACGCCGAGGGCTATCCCGGCGCCCGTCACCACGGCGGCTGCGAGCTCGTCGACGTCGCCGAACGCATCGCGATCGACCGCGCCAAGGCGCTCTTCGGTGCCGAACACGTCAACGTCCAGGCACACTCCGGCTCCTCCGCCGTGCTCGCCGCGTACGCGGTCCTGTTGCGCCCGGGCGACACGGTCCTCGCGATGGGCCTGCCCTCCGGCGGCCACCTCACCCACGGGGCTCCGGGCAACTTCTCCGGCCGCTGGTTCGACTTCGTGGCGTACGGGGTCGACCCCGAGAGCGGGCTCATCGACTACGACGAGGTCCACGCGGCAGCCCGCGCGCACCGGCCCAAGGCCATCGTCTGCGGCTCGATCTCCTACCCCCGGCACATCGACTACGCGGCCTTCCGCGCCATCGCCGACGACGTGGGCGCCCACCTCATCGCGGACGCCGCGCACCCCATCGGCCTGGTCGCCGGGGGAGCGGCGCCGAACCCGGTCCCGTACGCCGACATCGTCTGTGCCACCACGCACAAGGTCCTGCGGGGCCCGCGCGGCGGCATGCTGCTGTGCGGCGCGGAGCTGGCCGACCGGGTCGACCGGGCGGTGTTCCCGTTCACCCAGGGCGGGGCGCAGATGCACACGATCGCCGCGAAGGCCGTCGCGTTCGGGGAGGCGGCGACGCCGGCCTTCAACGGGTACGCGCACCAGGTCGTCGCCAACGCCCGGGTGCTGGCCGCCACCTTGGCCGCCCAGGGCTTCGCCGTCACCACGGGCGGCACGGACACCCACCTGGTCCTCGCGGACCCGGCACCGCTCGGCGTACTGGGCCAGGTGGCCCGCGGCCGTCTGGCCTCGGCCGGCCTGGTCCTCGACACCTGCGCGCTGCCCCACGGGGAGGGCCGCGGGCTGCGCCTGGGCACTGCCGCGCTCACCACACAGGGCATGGGGGAGGCCCAGACGGCCCGTGTCGCGGTGCTCCTGTCGGGTGTCGTACGAGGTGATCTCGATCCGCGCGCGGCCCGCGAGGAGGTCCGGGAACTGGCCGGAGAATTCCCGCCGTATCCCGCCGGATAACGGGTAGCGGACCCGCCGGGACGGCCCGCGGTCCTGCGCGGCCGGTCACTCGTGCAACCATCGTCGCTACCCGGAAGTCCTCACCCCTAAGCACACGAAGCTAGGGTGTGGGGCTGAGATGGCCAGCGATACCTGTGGGGAAGCCCGTGCGTGAATACCTGCTGACGCTCTGCATCACGGCCGCGGTGACCTATCTGCTCACAGGCCCGGTGCGGAAGTTCGCGATCGTGGCCGGCGCGATGCCGGAGATCCGTGCACGTGACGTGCACCGGGAGCCCACGCCGCGGCTCGGCGGTATCGCCATGTTCTTCGGCCTGTGCGCGGGGCTCCTGGTCGCCGACCACCTGACCAACCTGGACAAGGTCTTCGACTCGTCGAACGAGCCACGGGCACTGCTCTCCGGGGCCGCGCTGATCTGGCTGATCGGTGTGCTGGACGACAAGTTCGAGATCGACGCCCTGATCAAGCTGGGCGGCCAGATGATCGCCGCCGGCGTCATGGTCATGCAGGGCCTGACGATCCTGTTCCTGCCGATCCCGGGCGTGGGCACGGTCTCCCTGACCCAGTGGCAGGGCACGCTGCTCACGGTCGCGCTCGTCGTGATCACCATCAACGCGGTGAACTTCGTCGACGGCCTGGACGGCCTCGCGGCGGGCATGGTGTGCATCGCCGCCACCGCGTTCTTCCTGTACGCCTACCGCATCTGGTACGGGTACGGCATCGAGTCCGCGGCCCCCGCGACGCTGTTCGCGGCGATCCTGATGGGCATGTGCCTGGGCTTCCTGCCGCACAACATGCACCCCGCGCGGATCTTCATGGGCGACTCCGGCTCGATGCTCATCGGGCTGGTCCTGGCGGCCGGCGCCATCTCCATGACCGGGCAGGTCGACCCGGACGCGCTCCGGCTCAACCTCGGCAGCGGCCGGGACGCCACCCACGCGATGCTCCCCGTCTTCATCCCGCTGGTGATGCCGCTGACGATCATCGCGATCCCGTTCGCGGACCTCGTGCTCGCGATCGTGCGCCGCACGTGGAACGGGCAGTCGCCGTTCGCCGCCGACCGCGGCCACCTCCACCACCGCCTCCTGGAGATCGGCCACTCCCACAGCCGCGCGGTCCTGATCATGTACTTCTGGTCGGCGCTCATCGCCTTCGGCGCGGTCGCCTACTCCGTGCACTCCGCGTCCGGCATGTGGGTCGTGCTCACCATCGTCGCCCTGAGCTTCGTCGGCCTCGTACTGCTCCTGCTCCCCCGCTTCACCCCGCACGCCCCGCGCTGGGCACAGCACTTGGTACCGCCGCGCTACCGGCGCCGGGCCGCCGCGGCGGACTCCGCCGCGGGCGCGGAGGCGTCCGAGGACGAGGCGGACCCGACGCCGATCCCCGCAGGAGTCAACGGCGCGACAGCAATTGGCGCCCGTTCGCGCTTCACGGATCGGCGCAAGGACAAGACCTTCAGCTGAGGCCGGGTTTGCTGTTTGCGGGCAGGGGAGTTGGTGAAGGAACCGGTGTGACACCGGTGTGCTCACAAGGCGCGCGTTGATTCCCTGGTCCCTCTGGATCATGTGTGATAGCAATGAGCATGTCATTGGGGGAACGGCACCGTCCCTGACCAGGGCGGTGCATCCCCACTCATTTCATGAGTGGAGGTACAACCATGCGCAAGTCCGCTGCTTTGGGCGTCGCCGTTGTGGCGCTGAGCGGGTCGCTGGGGTTCATGGGATCGACGGCCGTGGCCGCTCCTTCGGGAGGCGTCAGTGCGCAGGGGGCCGTGCCCAGCTGCGTCAAGGTCAAGAAGACCACGCAGGACGAGGGTTACAAGACCTACAAGGTCACCAACAAGTGCGCCGGCACGAAGAAGCTCAAGGGCCTCTTCAAGTACGGGTATGACTCGGCCTGCACCTCGGTGAAGAAGAACAAGACGGCTCTGCTCTCCTCGACCCAGCCGTGGGTCGGGTGGGACAAGGTCGTGACCTGCTAAGCGCGTTCGGCGGCCCGGCCGCCTGACGAACGCCGACGCCCCTCGCGGATCCGAGCAGCGGATCCGCGAGGGGCGTCAACATGTTCGCGTCCGGAGGTGGGGATCTCGGAGGGAATCGCACCGACGCGGGCGTCAAACTGCCCCATTACAGGACGAGTTCACGCTAGGGGTGCGCAGGCGCGCAGGTTCCCTCTCACGTGTGACGGTTGGCACACCTTCTAGGTAAAGACCGCATCAAATAGTTTGTGATACCGTTCACGAAACCCGGGGATAGAGCCGAAAGACCGTAGTGCGACGGTCCCTTGGCCCGATTTCCACTCTCGGCCCCGGACTACGCTCGTCCATGACGACACCCTGCCCCCATCAATAAGCGGAGCTGCCGCCATGCCGTCCAACGACGCACGGACCCTTCTCAAGATTGCCGTACCCACGGCTGCCGTTGGCGTGATCGCCATCGCGGTCAGCGCTGCGGTCGCGGGCGGCAAGGGGGCCCTGGGCGCGTTCGTCGGCACGCTGGTGGCGATCGTATTCATGGGACTCGGCCTCGTGGTCCTGGAGCGCACAGCCAAATCGCTTCCGCACCTGTTCCAGATGATGGGCTTGATGCTCTACGCGGCCCAGTTGCTGCTCATGGTCATCTTCGTCGCCCTCTTCAAGGACACGACGCTTTTCAACCCGAAGGCCTTCGCGATCGCCCTCGTGGTTGCCACCCTCACATGGATCGCCGCGCAGGCGCGTGCCTACATGAAGGCCAAGATTCTTTACGTCGATCCCGACTCCCAGAAGGGCGACAAGCCCGAGAAGACGGGACCGAAGTCGTGAGGGGTAGGGGCGGGATAAGGGCAGGTTCTCGACCCTGCTATCGTCCGGTGCCAACTGCGGCATCGCGGGCGCGGGCATCTGAGCTGACGCCTGCAGTAACGCGAGGCTCGATGCCCTACTGCCGCCCCCACATCCGTAACACCAGTCCCGTGCCGAACTGCGGCTCTGCGCCGCGCCGACACAACGAGGTTGCCGTACCTATGCGCCACGCTGAAGGAGCCCGCGGTGAGTGCTGACCCGACGCAGGTGCTCGCCTTCGAGACCGACTGCCACCTTTTTGATGGGTGTGGCTTCCCGGCTCCCGGCCTGCACTCGTTCCTGTTCGAGCCCCTTTGGGGCGACGCGGACAGCAACCTGTACTTCAACAAGACGATGCTGCTGGCGCTGCTGGGCTCGATCATCATCGTCGGCTTCTTCTGGGCGGCCTTCCGTAAGCCGAAGGTCGTTCCGGGCAAGCTCCAGATGGTCGCCGAGACCGGATACGACTTCGTCCGCCGTGGCATCGTCTACGAGACGATCGGCAAGCGCGAGGGCGAGAAGTACGTCCCGCTCGTGGTCTCGCTGTTCTTCTTCGTGTGGATGATGAACCTCTGGTCGATCATCCCGCTGGCTCAGTTCCCGGTGACGGCGATCATCTCCTACCCGGCGGTGCTCGCGGCGATCGTCTACCTCACGTGGGTCAGCCTGACGTTCAAGCGTCATGGCTTCGTCGGTGCCTTCAAGAACTTCACCGGCTTCGACAAGTCGCTCGGCCCGGTCGCGTACCTGGCAGCGTTCATCGAGCTCTTCTCGAACCTGCTCGTGCGGCCGTTCACGCACGCGGTCCGACTCTTCGCGAACATGTTCGCCGGTCACACCCTGCTGCTGCTCTTTACGATCGCCAGCTGGTACATGCTCAACGGCATCGGCATCGCCTACTCCGCCGTCTCGTTCGTGATGGTCATCGTGATGACTGCCTTCGAGCTCTTCATTCAGGCCGTCCAGGCGTACGTCTTCGTTCTGCTGACGTGCACCTTCATCCAGGGTGCGCTCGCAGAGAACCACTGAGCACTCCCTACGCAATCCCTAGTCGTCCGGTGGCCAACCCCCACCGGTCCGTAAAGAGAAGGAAGAACTGGCATGTCCCAGACCCTCGCTGCTGTCACCGGTGACCTCGGCTCTGTCGGTTACGGTCTCGCCGCCATCGGCCCCGGCGTCGGCGTCGGCATCATCTTCGGTAACGGTACCCAGGCGCTGGCCCGTCAGCCCGAGGCCGCCGGCCTGATCCGTGCCAACCAGATCCTCGGCTTCGCGTTCTGTGAGGCGCTCGCCCTCATCGGTCTGGTCATGCCGTTCGTCTACTAGGACGAGTCCGGACGACCAGCCTCATTAGACGAAAGGCACTGATGTGAACCCCCTGGTTCAGCTCGCAGCGGAAGAGGCGGAGAATCCGCTTGTCCCGCCGATCCCCGAGCTCGTCATCGGCCTGATCGCCTTCGTCATCGTCTTCGGCTTCCTCGCCAAGAAGCTCCTCCCGAACATCAACAAGGTTCTGGAAGAGCGCCGCGAGGCCATCGAAGGCGGTATCGAAAAGGCCGAGGCCGCTCAGACCGAGGCCCAGAGCGTTCTTGAGCAGTACAAGGCTCAGCTCGCCGAGGCTCGTCACGAAGCCGCGCGGCTGCGCCAGGAGGCGCAGGAGCAGGGCGCCACGCTCATCGCGGAGATGCGCGCGGAAGGCCAGCGGCAGCGTGAGGAGATCATCGCCGCCGGTCACGCCCAGATCGAGGCCGACCGCAAGGCCGCCGCTCAGGCGCTGCGTCAGGACGTCGGCCACCTGGCCACCGACCTGGCCGGCAAGCTGGTCGGCGAGTCCCTCGAGGACCACGCCCGGCAGTCGCGCACGATCGACCGCTTCCTCGATGACCTCGAGGAGAAGGCAGAGGCTGCGCGATGACCGCCCACGGAGCGAGCCGCGAGGCCCTCGCCGCCGCGCGTGAGCGCCTGGACGCGCTGACCGACAACACGTCGGTCGACGCCGAGGCGCTCGCCGGCGACCTGGCCGCGGTCACCGCGCTGCTCGACCGCGAGGTGTCGCTGCGTCGGGTCCTGACCGACCCGGCGCAGGCCGGCGACGCCAAGGCCGAGCTGGCGGGTCGCCTGCTCGGCGGCCAGGTCGGCGGCGAGACCGTCGACCTGGTGGCCGGTCTGGTCCGCTCCCGGTGGTCCTCCTCGCGTGACCTGGTCGACTCCCTGGAGAAGCTGGCCGACACCGCGGACCTGACCGCGGCGCAGAAGTCCGGTGACCTCGACGACGTCGAGGACGAGCTGTTCCGGTTCGACCGGATCGTCTCCTCCGACACCGAGCTGCGCGCCGCGCTCACCAACCGCACCGCGTCGGCCTCGGCCCGCGGCGGTCTGGTCAAGGAGCTTCTCGGCGGCCGGGCACGGCCCACCACCGAGCGTCTCGTCGAGCGTCTTGTGACCGCGCCCCGGGGACGTAGCCTGGAAGCGGGACTCGAGTCCCTCTCCAAGCTCGCCGCCGAGCGCCGGGAACGCATGGTGGCCGTCGTCACCACCGCGGTCCCGCTGAGCGACCAGCAGAAGCAGCGCCTGGGCCAGTCCCTGGCGAAGCTCTACGGCCGCCAGATGCACCTGAACCTGGACGTGGACCCCGAGGTCCTCGGCGGGATCAAGGTGCAGGTGGGCGACGAGGTCATCAACGGCTCCATCGCGGACCGCATCGAGGACGCCAGCCGCCGCATGGCCGGCTGACACCTCGCACACAGCAACAAGAGCAGTACCAACGGCCCTAGTTGGGCCGTGCAGAGGATTCCTGGGGGCTGACCCCAGACCCCCCAAGAACACTTCGGGCCCAACAAGGAGAGCAGGGAACCCAGATGGCGGAGCTCACGATCCGGCCGGAGGAGATCCGGGACGCGCTGGAGAACTTTGTCCAGGCGTACAAGCCGGACGCGGCCTCGCGCGAGGAGGTCGGTACGGTCACCCTTGCCGGCGACGGCATCGCGAAGGTCGAGGGCCTTCCCTCGGCCATGGCCAACGAACTGCTGAAGTTCGAGGACGGCACCCTCGGCCTCGCGCTCAACCTGGAAGAGCGCGAGATCGGCGCCATCGTCCTCGGTGAGTTCAGCGGCGTCGAGGAGGGCCAGCCGGTCACCCGTACCGGTGAGGTCCTGTCCGTCGGCGTCGGCGAGGGCTACCTCGGCCGCGTCGTCGACCCGCTCGGCAACCCGATCGACGGCCTCGGCGAGATCGAGACCAGCGGCCGACGCGCGCTCGAGCTGCAGGCCCCGGGCGTCATGGCCCGTAAGTCGGTGCACGAGCCGATGGAGACCGGCTACAAGGCCGTCGACGCGATGACCCCGATCGGCCGTGGCCAGCGTCAGCTGATCATCGGTGACCGTCAGACCGGCAAGACCGCCCTGGCCGTCGACACGATCATCAACCAGCGCGACAACTGGCGCACCGGCGACCCGTCGAAGCAGGTCCGCTGCGTCTACGTCGCCATCGGTCAGAAGGGTTCCACCATCGCCTCCGTGCGTGGTGCCCTGGAAGAGGCCGGCGCGCTGGAGTACACGACCATCGTCGCCGCCCCGGCGTCCGACCCGGCCGGCTTCAAGTACCTGGCGCCGTACACCGGTTCGGCCATCGGCCAGCAGTGGATGTACGAGGGCAAGCACGTCCTCATCATCTTCGACGACCTCTCGAAGCAGGCCGACGCCTACCGCGCCGTGTCCCTGCTGCTCCGTCGCCCGCCGGGGCGCGAGGCCTACCCGGGTGACGTCTTCTACCTGCACTCGCGTCTCCTCGAGCGCTGCGCGAAGCTCTCGGACGAGCTGGGCGCCGGTTCGATGACGGGTCTGCCGATCGTCGAGACGAAGGCGAACGACGTCTCCGCGTTCATTCCGACCAACGTCATCTCCATCACCGACGGTCAGTGCTTCCTGGAGTCCGACCTGTTCAACGCCGGTCAGCGCCCCGCGCTGAACGTCGGTATCTCGGTCTCCCGCGTGGGTGGTTCCGCCCAGCACAAGGCGATGCGTCAGGTCTCCGGCCGACTGCGTCTGGACCTGGCCCAGTACCGCGAGCTGGAGGCGTTCGCCGCCTTCGGTTCCGACCTGGACGCCGCGTCGAAGGCGCAGCTGGAGCGCGGTCAGCGCCTGGTCGAGCTGCTCAAGCAGGCTCAGTACCAGCCGATGGCCACCGAGGACCAGGTCGTCTCCATCTGGGCCGGTACCAACGGCAAGATGGACGAGGTGCCGGTCGCCGACATCCGCCGCTTCGAGACCGAGCTGCTCGACCACCTGCACCGCAAGGAGCAGGGCCTGATGACCTCCATCAAGGAGGGCGCCAAGATGTCGAACGACACCATCCAGGCCATCGACGACGCGGTCGCGGAGTTCAAGAAGCAGTTCGAGACCTCGGACGGGAAGCTTCTCGGCGAGGACGCTCCGGCCGCCGCCAAGTGACGTAAGGAAGGGACCTGACTCATGGGAGCCCAGCTCCGGGTCTACAAGCGTCGCATCCGATCCGTCACCGCGACCAAGAAGATCACCAAGGCGATGGAGATGATCGCCGCCTCGCGCGTCGTCAAGGCGCAGCGCAAGGTGGCGGCCTCCACGCCCTACGCGACCGAGCTCACGCGCGCGGTCACGGCGGTGGGGACCGGGTCGAGCACCAAGCACCCGCTGACGACCGAGGCCGAGACGGCGACCCGTGCCGCGGTGCTGCTCCTCACGAGCGACCGCGGCCTGGCCGGCGCCTTCAACTCGAACGCCATCAAGGCCGCCGAGAAGCTGACGGCGCGCCTCGAGGCCGAGGGCAGGGAGGTCGACACGTACATCGTCGGCCGCCGCGGTCTGGCCCACTACAACTTCCGCGAGCGCAAGGTCGTGGAGTCGTGGTCGGGTTTCACCGACGAGCCCACGTACGCGGACGCCAAGAAGGTTGCGGGTCCGCTCATCGAGGCCATCGAGAAGGACACGGCCGAGGGCGGCGTGGATGAACTCCACATCGTCTACACCGAGTTCGTCTCGATGATGACGCAGACGGCGATCGACGGCCGGCTGCTGCCGCTCAGCCTCGAAGAGGTGGCGGAGGAGGCGTCGTCCAAGGGCGACGAGATCCTTCCGCTGTACGACTTCGAGCCGTCGGCGGAGGACGTCCTCGACGCCCTGCTGCCGCGCTACGTCGAGAGCCGTATCTACAACGCGATGCTCCAGTCGGCTGCCTCCAAGCACGCCGCCACGCGCCGCGCGATGAAGTCGGCGACCGACAACGCGGGAGAGCTGATCAACACGCTCTCCCGACTTGCCAACGCGGCCCGCCAGGCCGAAATCACCCAGGAAATCAGCGAGATCGTCGGTGGCGCCAGCGCCCTGGCCGACGCGAACGCGGGGAGTGACAAGTAATGACGACCACTGTTGAGACCGCGACGGCCACGGGCCGCGTCGCCCGGGTCATCGGCCCGGTCGTCGACGTGGAGTTCCCCGTCGACGCGATGCCGGACATCTACAACGCCCTGCACGTCGAGGTCAACGACCCGGCCGAGGACGGCAAGCGCAAGACCCTGACGCTCGAGGTCGCCCAGCACCTCGGTGACGGCCTGGTCCGCACGATCTCCATGCAGCCCACCGACGGCCTGGTCCGCCAGGCCCCGGTGACCGACACGGGTGCCTCCATCACCGTGCCGGTCGGCGACTTCACCAAGGGCAAGGTGTTCAACACCCTCGGTGACGTGCTGAACTCCGACGAGACGTACGACGGCGAGCGCTGGGGCATCCACCGCAAGGCGCCGAACTTCGACGAGCTCGAGTCGAAGACCGAGATGTTCGAGACCGGCATCAAGGTCGTCGACCTCCTCACCCCGTACGTCAAGGGTGGAAAGATCGGCCTGTTCGGCGGTGCCGGCGTCGGCAAGACGGTGCTCATCCAGGAGATGATCTACCGCGTCGCCAACAACCACGACGGTGTCTCCGTGTTCGCCGGTGTCGGTGAGCGCACCCGTGAGGGCAACGACCTCATCGAGGAAATGGCCGACTCGGGCGTCATCGACAAGACCGCGTTGGTCTTCGGTCAGATGGACGAGCCGCCGGGCACCCGTCTGCGCGTGGCCCTCGCGGGTCTGACCATGGCGGAGTACTTCCGCGATGTGCAGAAGCAGGACGTGCTGTTCTTCATCGACAACATCTTCCGCTTCACGCAGGCCGGTTCCGAGGTCTCGACCCTTCTGGGCCGTATGCCCTCGGCCGTGGGTTACCAGCCGAACCTGGCCGACGAGATGGGTCTCCTCCAGGAGCGCATCACGTCGACCCGTGGTCACTCGATCACGTCCATGCAGGCCATTTACGTGCCCGCGGACGACCTGACCGACCCGGCCCCGGCGACGACCTTCGCCCACCTCGACGCGACGACGGTGCTCTCCCGTCCGATCTCCGAGAAGGGCATCTACCCGGCCGTGGACCCGCTGGACTCGACGTCCCGCATCCTGGACCCCCGCTACATCGCGGCGGACCACTACAACACGGCCATGCGCGTCAAGACGGTCCTGCAGAAGTACAAGGACCTTCAGGACATCATCGCGATCCTCGGTATCGACGAGCTCGGCGAGGAGGACAAGCTCACCGTCCACCGCGCCCGTCGCGTGGAGCGCTTCCTGTCGCAGAACACCCACGTCGCCAAGCAGTTCACCGGCGTCGACGGGTCGGACGTGCCGCTGGACGAGTCGATCGTGGCCTTCAACGCGATCATCGACGGCGACTACGACCACTTCCCCGAGCAGGCGTTCTTCCTGTGCGGTGGCATTGAGGACCTCAAGGCCAACGCCAAGGAGCTCGGCGTCTCCTGAAGTCGTTGACCTCACGTCCTCGACTTGATGACGGGGGGCGGGTGTCCCGCCCCCCGTCGTACGACCACTAGACTTTGACCCAACACCCGGCAGCGACTGCCGTCGGGTGGTGACCCGAGGAGCCCACCTTGGCTGCTGAGCTGCACGTCGAGCTCGTCGCCGCGGACCGCAGCGTCTGGTCCGGCGAGGCCACCCTGGTCGTCGCACGCACCACGTCCGGCGACATCGGCGTCATGCCCGGTCACCAGCCGCTGCTCGGTGTGCTGGAGTCGGGCCCGGTGACGATCCGTACGAGCGACGGTGGCACGGTCGTGGCGGCTGTCCACGGCGGTTTCATCTCGTTCGCGGACAACAAGCTGTCGCTGCTGGCCGAGATCGCCGAGCTGTCGGACGAGATCGATGTCCAGCGCGCGGAGCGGGAGCTCGAGCGCGCGAAGGCGGACGGCGATGCCTCTGCCGAGCGTCGCGCGGACGTCCGACTGCGTGCGGTGGCGGCGCGCTGATCCCAGCGAGCCCGTAGACGCGACTCAGCCGCGGCCCAGGCCGGAGAGAACACCTCTTCGGACCGGGTCGCGGCTGAGGCGATCTACAACTGTTTTTGCTGTTCCGTTATCAGGCGTTCGGAGAAGCGAGGAGGTCGGTGCAGATGGTCCTCGTTCTCGTGCTGTGCGTAGTCGCGGTCGTCGTACTCGTACTGCTGGGACTGTTCGTCTTCGGGCTGCGGCGACGGCTGATCCAGCGCTCGGGCGGCACCTTCGACTGCTCGTTGCGGTGGGACGCACCGTCCCCCGACGCCGCGGACACCGCCGGCAAGGGCTGGGGCTACGGCATCGCCCGCTACAACGGCGACCGGATCGAGTGGTTCCGCGTCTTCTCGTACGCGCCCCGGCCCAAGCGGATCCTGGAGCGGGCGGCCATCGAGGTCACCGGTCGCCGTGCCCCGGAGGGCGAGGAGGAGCTCGCGCTGCTGTCGGACGCGATCGTCCTGTCCTGTATGCACCGGGGGACCCGGCTCGAACTGGCGATGAGCGAGGACGCGCTGACCGGTTTCCTGGCATGGCTGGAGGCGGCGCCTCCCGGGCAGCGGGTGAACGTCGCCTGATCTTCCTCGCCGGACGGGGCGGGACGGGGAGACGGCATGGAGAAGCCGGGCTTACGGGGGGCGTTCCCGTAAGCCCGGCTTCGGTGTGTGGGGCTACTTCAGCCCGGAGTCGATCGCGGTGACGAGTTCGCCGTTGGCCGTGTCCCCGGAGAACTCCCAGAAGAACGCGCCGCCCAGCCCCTGCGACTTGGCCCAGCTCATCTTCGAGTTGATCGTCGCCGGGGTGTCGTACGACCACCAGTCGGAGCCGCAGTACGCGTACGCCGTACCGGCCACGGTGCCGTTCGCCGGGCACTTGGTCTTGAGGACCTTGTAGTCCTCGATGCCCTGCTCGTACGTGCCGGCCGCCGGGCCCGTCGCCGTGCCGCCGGGTTCCTTCTGGGTGACGCCGGTCCAGCCGCGTCCGTAGAAGCCGATGCCCAGCAGGAGCTTGGCCGACGGGACACCCTGGGCCTTCAACTTGGCGATGGCGTCAGCGGAGTCGAAGCCCTGCTGCGGGATGCCGGGGTACGACGTGAGCGGGGAGTGCGGAGCCGTCGGGCCCTGCGCGTTGAACGCTCCGAAGAAGTCGTAGGTCATGACGTTGTACCAGTCGAGGGACTGGGCCGCGCCCGCGTAGTCGTTCTTCTCGATCTTGCCGCCGGTGGAGGCGTCGGCCGTGATCGCGGCGGTGACCAGGTTGCTGCTGCCGAACTTCGAACGCAGCGCGGTCGTCAACTTCTTGAGCGCGTCCTGGCCGCTCGTGTCGCAGGTCAGGCCGCAGGCGTTCGGGTACTCCCAGTCGATGTCGATGCCGTCGAAGACATCGGCCCAGCGCGGGTCCTCGACCAGCTTGTAGCAGGAGTCGGCGAACGCGGCCGGGTTCTGCGCGGCCTGGGGGAAGCCGCCGGACCAGGTCCAGCCGCCGAAGGACCAGATGACCTTCAGGTTCGGGTGCTTGGCCTTGAGCTGGCGCAGCTGGTTGATGGCGCCGCGCAGCGGCTGGTCCCAGGTGTCGGCGACGCCGGAGACGGAGTTGGCGGCGGTGTAGGCCATGTCCGTGTCGGCGTAGGAGTCGCCCATCGTGCACTGGCCGTTCTGCACGTTGCCGAAGGCGTAGTTGATGTGGGTGATCTTCGCGGCGGAGCCGGAGGTCTCCAGGTTCTTCGGGAAGTACTGGCGGCCGTAGACGCCCCAGTCGGTGAAGTAGCCGAGCTTCACCTTGTTGCCCGGGGCCGGGTCGGTGCCGCCGCCAGTGGTGTGGACCTTTACGGAGCCGGAGGCGGGGCCGGTCTGGTCGGCCGTGTCCCGGGCCTGGACCGTGTACGAGTAGTCGGTGCCCGCGGTGAGGCCGGTGTTGGTGTACGAGGTCCCGGTCACCGTCGCGACCTTGGCGCCGTCGCGCAGCACGTCGTAGTTCTTGACGCCCTTGTCGTCGGTCGCCGCCGACCAGGCGAGTTTGACCGAGGTGTTGGTGATGTCGGAGGCCGTCGGGGTGCCGGGCGCGGAGGGGGCCGCGTCACCGGGGACGTCACCGCCGTCGCAGGAGGCGCCGTTGAGCTTGCAGCCGGAGGGGGCGCCGGAGCCGGAGCCGTTGAAACCGAAGGAGACCGAGGCGCCGGGGGCCAGGGTCCCGTTCCAGGAGAGGTTCTTGGCGGTCCAGTGGTTCGCGGAGTTGGTGACGGTGGCGTCCCAGGCGGAGGTCACCTTCGTGCCGGAGGGGTAGTCCCACTCGACGGTCCATGAACTCACGCTCGTGGTGCCGGAGTTCTTGATGGTCCACTTGCCTTCGAAGCCGGAGCCCCAGTCCTGGGTCTTGGCGTAGGTCGCCGTGACCGCGGTGGCCTCGGCGGCGGCGTGGGACGGGGTGGCGAGGCCGACCAGGGCGGCCGCGGGCAGCAGCAGTGTGGTCAGCGCGGCGGTGGCTCGGTGCCGAAGTCTTCGTCGGGGTACGTCACTTGAGCGCAAGGGGTGCTCCTCGGGTGGTCCTGGGTCCTGAAACGGGGGACGGAACCCTGCGACGCCCGTGAGCACCGGAGTGGGGGGTGTGCTCACCGCAGTGCGGTGAGAATAGAAAGGTCTGGACCATCGGTCAAGGTCTAAACCAATTACGGATTTCGGCCAACCTTGGCCGGGCTACAGGCCCAACTCCTGCGCCAGGACCGCCGCTTGGACCCTGCTGCGCAGCTCCAGCTTGCCGAGCAGGCGGCTGACGTGGGTCTTCACGGTGGCCTCCGCCATGTCGAGACGCCTCGCGATCTCCGCGTTGGACATCCCCTGGCCCAGGCAGCCGAGCACTTCCCGCTCGCGCGGCGTCAGGGTCGCCAACTCCGCTGGTGCGGCGGGCCGTTCGGGGCGGCGGGCACCCGCGGCGAACTCGGCGATGAGGCGGCGCGTCACGCCCGGCGCGATCAGCCCCTCGCCGCGCGCGACCGTCCGTACGCCCTCGATCAGGTCCTTCGCCTCGGTGTTCTTGAGCAGGAACCCGGACGCTCCGGCCCGCAGCGCCCCGAAGACGTACTCGTCGAGGTCGAACGTGGTCAGCACGAGGACGTCGGCGAGGCCCTCGCCGACCACGGCGCGGGTGGCCGAAACACCGTCCATGCGCGGCATCTGGACGTCCATGAGGACCAGGTCGGGACGCAGCTCGCGGGCCAGGGCCACCGCCCGCTCGCCGTCCTCGGCCTCGGCGACGACCTCGATGTCGGGCGCGCTGTTCAGGATGAGCACGAGTCCGGCGCGCACGGCGGACTGGTCCTCGGCGACGAGCACGCGGATCACTCGGGGTCTCCTTCGGTAGCGGGGTTCTCCAGCGGCAGGTCGGCACGCACCTGCCACACCTTGCCGTCCGGGCCGTCCACGGGCCCGGCCTCGAACGTGCCGCCGAGCAGCGCCGCGCGCTCGCTCATCCCGACGAGCCCGGCTCCGGAGCCGGGCGCGCGCGGCCCGTCCCGGTCGCCGTACGGACTGCTGACGCGCACCTCGACGCGGCCGGCCGAGCGCTCCACG
>NZ_JAAGMG010001470.1 GCF_010548525.1 Streptomyces sp. SID14478 | reverse complement strand
GGGGACGCGGGCGGTGCCGCGGGCGCCGCCCGCCAGCTCGTCCGGCGCCGGGACCCGCATCGACGTATGGGTGTCGCGGTTGGAGTCCGCGGGGGCGGCGCCGGGGACCAGGGAGACGGCGCCGCGGCGGGGCTCGGCCTGCTCCGGCGCGGGGTTCCTCGACTCCTCGGCGGACGGCGCCGCGTCGGGCTCGTCGGACTCGTCGGGGTCGGCCGGATCGGTGGGGTCGTCCACGTCCAGCGGGGCCATGCCCGCGAGGAGGGGCTGCAGCTCGCGCAGCCGGGCGGCCATCTCGGTGGCCCGCAGCCGGGACGCCGGGGCCTTCGCCAGGCACTGAATCAGCAGCTGCCAGAGCTCGTCGGGGATGCCGGGCAGCGGGACGACCGTCTCCGTGACGTGGCGGCGCAGGATCGCGCCGGGGTGGCCGCCGCCGAAGGGCGTGAAGCCCGCGAGGAGTTCGTACAGGACCGTCGCGAGGGCGTAGATGTCGACGGCGGCGCGGGGCGGCAGGCCCTCGATGATCTCGGGGGCCAGGTAGTCCGGCGTGCCGATGATCTTCGTGGCCTTCGTGCGGCGCGGGGTGTCGATGAGCTTGGCGATGCCGAAGTCCGTGAGCAGGGCGGGGTGCGAGCCGCCGGGGCCGAGCGGGCCCTGCATGTCGAGCAGCACGTTCTCGGGCTTCACGTCGCGGTGCACGATGCCCGCCGCGTGCGCGGCGGACAGCGCGTCGGCGACGTCCGCGGCGATGGCGACGGCGGCCTCGGGGGGCAGCCGCCGCTCGCGCTCCAGGCGGGTGCGCAGATCGGTGCCGCGGATCAGGTCCATGACCAGTGCGAGATCGTTCCCGTCGACGACCAGGTCGTGGACGCCGACCACGCGCGCGTGGTCGAGGCTCAGCAGGGCCGTGCGCTCCTGGACGAAGCGGCCGACCAGCTCCTGGTCGGATGCCAGGTCCTCGCGCAGCAGTTTGATGGCGACGGGACCGTCGGGTCCCTCGCCCAGCCAAACGGTGCCCGCACTGCCGCGACCCAGAATCTGGTGTGCGGTGTACCGGCTGCCGATCTTCCGTGCCAAGACTGCTCCTACAGACGCGTGTTGGCGCCCAAGCTACGCGGCTCGGACGCCAACCAACGCATCAGAAGGGGAAATCACCCGCTGGGTGTCGACAAATCTCCAACATCGCCGTCCCGTTGCCTTTCGGTTGGCGGCGAATGCCGGTCAGTTGCCCGTTTTGCCGCCGAGATCGCTGATCCAGCCGGTCACGTCGGAGATCCAGGTCGACAACTGGTCCCAGTAGCCCTTGCCGGTGCCGATCCAGTCCTGGAGCGGGGTGAACTCCCAGACCAGCCAGCTCACGACGAAGAGCATCACGATCATGAACAGGCAGCCCTTGAGACAGCCCAGACCGGGGATCTTCATGCGGTTGGCGCTGCGCTGGCGCGGTTCACGGGGCGGCCGCGGCTGCTGGGGTGGCGGCTGCTGCGGCGGCGCGTACTGCTGGGGCTGCTGTTGCTGCTGGGGTTGGGGAGCGTACTGCTGCGGCTGCTGACGCTGCTGGCGCTGCTGCCGGGGCGCGTACTGCTGTTGCTGCGGCTGCTGCTGTTGCGGGCGGGCGACCTGGCGCTGCGGGCGGCGGCGCAGCGGGTCCTCGTTCGGGTCGAGGTACTGGACCTGCGTCTGCTCGTTCCGGTCGCGGGCCGCGCGCAGCTGGTTCTGCCAGGGGTGCGGGTCGTCCGGGTTGCCGCCCGGCGGCGTCGGCGGCACCGGGGGCATGACCGCGGTCGGGTCGGCGGCGCCCCGGTGCGGCAGCACGGAGGTGGGGTCCGCGTCGGAGTACTGGTTCCCCTGCGGGCTTCCCTGCTGGTTCATGACGCTGGTGGCGGCATTGGGGTCGCTCTGGCCGTACGAGCCGGCGTTGTTCGGCAGCACCTGCGTCGGGTCCGCGGCGCCGGGGACCCCCGGGACGTGGGCCGGATCCGGGTCCGGCATCAGCAGGGCGCCGACGCCCTCGGCGGCGGCGATCGCCGCGCTGTTGGCGTGCACGCCGATGCCCTCGGCGACGGTGCGCAGCCCGCGCGCGAGGTTCTCCGCGCTCGGCCGCTCGTCCGGGTTCTTGCGCAGGCAGCGCTCGATGACCGTCCACAGCGGGTCCGGGACCGTCGAGGGACGGCGCGGCTCGGCGCTCAGGTGCTGGTGCAGGACCTCCAGGGCCGAGCCGCCGGAGAACGGCGGGCGCCCGGTGACGAGCTCGTACAGCAGGATGCCCGCACCGTAGATGTCGACGGCGCTGGTCTGCGGGCGGCCCTCGGCGGACTCGGGCGCCACGTACGCGGGCGTACCGACGAACTCGTGGGTGCGGGTCAGGCCCGGGGAGTCCGCGAGGCGCGCGATGCCGAAGTCGGTCAGCATCGGGTGCATCCCGGCGTCGTCCTGCTTGAGCAGGACGTTGGCCGGCTTGAGGTCGCGGTGCACGACGCCGTCGGCGTGACTGGCGGCGAGCGCGTCGGCGATCTGCGCGGTCAGGAGGGCTGCGGCGACCGGCGAGAACGGGCCGTTCTCGCGCAGGTAGCGGTGCAGGTCCGGGCCGTCGATCAGGTCCATCACGAGGGCGAGCAGTTCGCCCTCGACGACCAGGTCGCGGGTCCGCACGATGTTCGGGTGGGTCAGGCGGAGCAGGACGGAGCGTTCGCGCAGGAAGCGCATCACCACGTCCGCGTCGTTCGCCAGCTCCTCCTTGAGGACCTTGATGGCCACGGTCTCGCCGGGCTGCCCGGCGACGGCGGCCTCCGCGCCCGCGGTCTCGCGCTGGCGGGCTCGCCAGACGGTGCCCGTGGCGCCGCGTCCGAGCGGCTCCTCGAGCAGGTACTTGCTGCCTACCGGCCGCACGTCATGCGCTCCCTGCATCGGTCCTGCGTGGTCTGCCCGGTCCCGGGCGTTCCGATCCACTGTAGTGGCGCCGTACGGGGCACAGGCTGTCGATCTTCCGTGGCCCCGCTTCCGAGCCACCGTCGGTCTCATGGGTCTACGGAAAGACGCTCGGTCCGAACGGTTGGTTGCCGCCCGCCGACGTGACCGATCTCAAGCGGGCACCCAGCAGGCACTTTTGCGGGCAGAGCCGACCAATCAAGATCACTTACGGGAGACGGATGGGCGTGTTGTCAGTGGCAGGTGCGAGGATGCCTGCAGCACTGGCTGACGTGCCCGTAGCGGTGGGGGAATCTGCGGTGGGGACCGCGGGCTGTCCCGTCCCGGGCGCCCGCGCAGAAGGGACCGCAGACGGCGATGCAGATCCGCCTTACCGTCGTAGACCCCCTGGGCACGCGCCCCGGCGCGGCCGCGCGTGATGTGGTGGTCACCGCGCCCGCGGGCACCGCGCTCGCCGCCGTGGCCTCCGGGCTGGCCGCGGTCGTCTCGGG
>NZ_JAAGMG010001437.1 GCF_010548525.1 Streptomyces sp. SID14478 | reverse complement strand
CGGGCAGTCTCTGGCTGCGGACGGGGGACATCGCGCTCTGGGTCCAGGGCGCCGCGCCCGACCTGATCGGCCAGGCCCTCGACGACCGGGTCCCGCGCGTGCTCGCCGCGGTCCTCGCGGGCGCGGCGCTCGGCCTCGCCGGGTGCGTCGTGCAGAGTTCGGTACGCAATCCGCTCGCGGAGCCGGGAGTCCTCGGCATCACCGCGGGCGCCGGTCTCGGCGCGGCAGGCGTCGTCACGTCGGGCCTGTCCGGCGGACGGACCCTGCTCGTCGTGGTCGCGGTCGCGGCGGCCCTCGCCACGTTCGCGGTGATCGCGCTGCTGGCCTGGCGCGGCGGCTTCCTGCCCGACCGGTTCGTACTGATCGGCATCGGCTGCGGGTACGGCCTCAGCTCCGTGACCACGTTCCTCCTGCTGCGCGCCGACCCGTACAACACGCCCCGGATCTTCACCTGGCTCTCCGGCACGACCTACGGCCGCACGTTCCCGGACGTCGTACCGGTCGCGGCGACCCTGGCGATCGCGTTCCCCGTGCTGCTCGCCCTGCGCGCCCGGCTCGACCTGCTCGCCGTCGACGAGGACACCCCGCGCATCGTCGGCGTCAGGGTGGAGCGCACCCGCCTCACCGCGCTGGCGATCACCGCGGTGCTCGCGGCGCTCAGCGTGGTCGCCGTCGGTGTCGTCGGCTTCGTGGGGCTCGTCGCCCCGCATCTGGCCCGGTCGCTGGTGGGCGCCCGGCACGGCCGTGCCATCCCCGTCGCGATGCTGCTCGGCGGATTGCTGGTGTGCGTGGCCGATGCGCTCGGCCGCACGCTGATCGCCCCTGCCCAGGTTCCGGCGGGGCTCATGATCGCCCTGGTCGGCGGCCCGTACTTCGTCTGGGTGCTGCGGCAGTCCCGCGCCTGACCGCGCAGGGCAACGCACCCGCGCCACGCGGCGGTTGCCCGCCCCTTCGCGCCCCTCTCCCCTTCGCCCCGCAGGAGTACCGTCATGCCGTCCCCGCAGGAAACCTCCGTGCAGACCGTCGTCGTACCGTTCGAGCGCGGGACGCCGCCGGCCCCGCTCACCCGGCTCGCCCCTCAGGCCGTGCTGGAGCGCTGGAGCGCGGTCGACCGCTCGGCGCACGCCCCTCACCTGGTGGCCGTCGCGAGCGCGGACGGTACGCACTGGAGCGCGGCCGCGCTGGTCACGGCCCGCCCGCACACGGCCTATCTGAAGATCGTCGATGTGGTCGGCGACGTACCGGCAGGGGTTGCCGCCGTCCTCGCCCACGCACGCCGCCAAGCAGCCGCCCAGGTCAAGTGGGAAGGATGGAGCGCCGGTCCGCAGGCCGCCGCTGCCGCCGGATTCGACTCGCTGCGGACCCCGCTCGCGCAGGCGGACGCCACGGACGGCCCCGCCACCGGTTACGTGCGCTGGCTGTCCGACGGCGCGCCGACCGAACCGCCGTACTACGGACAGACCACGCACTTCACGTGTGGCGCCGTCACCGCCCTGGTCGCGCAGGCGCACGCGGGGACGCCGCCGAGGCAACCACTCGACCGCCGGGCGGAGTTGACGCTGTGGCGCGAGGCGACGAACTTTCCCGCGTGCGAGCCCGTCGGGCTCGGCGTCGCCGTGCGCCGCACGTGGCCGTCGTCGTCCGTCACGGTCCACCTCGACACGGACCGGCCGGTCCTGCTCGACCACCTTGCGCCGAGCGAGCAGGAATGGCGCGCCGACCTGCAGCGCATGTCCCGTGCGGACGCCGCACGGGCAGGCGTCCCGATCGCCCCGTCCCGCCTCCCCGTGGCCGCGATCCGCAGCGCGGTCGACCGGCGCGAGCACGTGCTGCTCCTCGTCTCGCTCGCCGGGATGCACGGGTTCGACGTACCGCACTGGGTGCTCTGCCACGCCGCGGTGCCCGGCGCCGTCGTGGTCGACGACCCGTGGGCGAACGCGGCGACCGGGGACACCTGGGTCGACGCGCACCTGCTGCCCGTCACCGACGCGGCGCTCGACGCGATGTCGGTCCTTTCGGCGGATTCCTTCCGCGGCGCCGTGACCCTCGGCCGTTCGTAGCGACGCCTCACCCCCCGCCGTCCCCGGGCCGGCCGGTCAGAACCAGTGCAGGCAGTGCGGGGAGCGCTCGCCGCGGAAGAGGGCGTCGGCGAGGCCGGCCGCGCCCGGGTGGTGGGCCCGGACGTGTCCGGCACGCACGAGCGTGCTCGGAGCGGTCCCGCCCAGGTAGAGCGAGCCCAAGTCGCGTACGTCCAAGGACAGGTCGGGCTCCCGGTCCGTCGGGACGCAGTCGGCCCTGCCGTCCCGGACGGTCAGCAGGTGGCGGCCGTGCTCGCCGAGGAACGGGTCCTCGACGTCGAGGACGAGTTCGCCGTCCGCGCACCAGCCGCGCGCGGTCAGCGCGCGCGGGACGTCGAGCAGGCGCACCCACAGCCAGTCGCTGACTCCGCTCACCTCGCCGGCGCGGATGTCCGCGAACTGCCAGCGCAGCGGATGGTCGGGCGGCACGTGCCGGAACACGACCTGGGAGACCAGGTCGTGGCCGAGCGCGAACCGGGCCAGGGCCATGAACACCGTGTCATCGGTGGCGATGGTCTCGTCGACCGTCAGGGTCTGGGCCTCGCCGATCGCGTAACTGGCGTACCCGTCCGGGACGCCCTCGGCGTCCCGGTGCACGGCGACGTAGCGCGGCGCCGGCGAGATCGGCGGCTGTCCCGCGCGCCGCGCCCACCAGCGGTGCGGC
>NZ_JAAGMG010001394.1 GCF_010548525.1 Streptomyces sp. SID14478 | reverse complement strand
CGCGACCGGGGCGGGGGCGCGGTACGGGCCGCCGACGCCCCACGCCTGGTGCAGCGCGTCCGCGAAGGCGGCGGCCAGCTTGTGCTCGCCGGACGCGTTCGGATGCGTACCGTCGTAGGTGTCGCGATGGATGTCGTACGACGGCGGGACCGAGGCCGCGAGGAGCGGTGAGCGGGAGTCGTCGAGGTCGGCGACGGCCTTGCCCAGCAGCGTGTTGAAGTGCGCGACCTGCGCCGCGAAGGGGGCGTCCGACTCGGCCCGGACGTTCGGTATGACGGGGAGGACGACCATGCGGACGGCCGGGTTGGCGGTGCGGGCCGCGGTGACGAAGCGGCGGACGTTCTCCGCGGTCTGCTCGGCGTTCGTGTAGAAGCCCAGGTCGATCAGGCCCAGGGAGATCAGCAGCGTGTCGGCGCCGGTCGCGGTGAGGGTCTCGCCGATCACCGGCGCCATGTGCACCCAGCCCTCGCCCCAGCCCGCGAGGTGGTGCTGCGGGAAGTCCGGGTCGGCGTAGTCGTGGCCGCCGCCGTGCAGGGCGGTGCGCGGGCCGACCACGGCGCAGTCGGTGCCGGTGGCCCGCAAGTGGTGCCACATGCGGTGGCGCCAGGTGTGCTCCCCGGCGCTTCCGATGGTCATCGAGTCGCCGACGAACATGAACCTGAGCATCCGCTCATCATCGTTGATCCAGGCGGGGCCGGGCGATGTGAGGCTGACCACGCGGGCGGCGGGCCCGCCGTTGATGGCAAGCTGACGTCATGCGTGCGTATCGGATGGGTCTGGGGGCGGCCGGGGCCGCGGTCGTCCTCGCGTTCGGCGGGGCCGTCCCCGCCCAGGCGGCCGACCCCGGGTCCGACGGGTTCACCATCAAGGACCCGCGGATCACCGAGTCCAGCGGCCTCGCGGCCTCCCGCGCCCACCCCGGCGTCTACTGGACCCACAACGACAGCGACGACGGCGCGTACCTGTACGCGATCGACGGGCGGACCGGCAAGACCGTCGCGACGCTCACGCTCACCGGCATCGGCGCCCCGCGCGACGTCGAGGCGATCTCGATCGGCCCCGACGGCGACATCTACGTCGGAGACATCGGCGACAACCTCGGCGGCAAGTGGGACCACGTGTGGATCTACAAGCTGCCCGAGCCGAAGGAGCTGCGCGACCAGACCGTGCGGGCGACGCAGTACGTCGTGAAGTACGCGGACGGGCCGCGCAACGCCGAGTCGATGATGGTCCACCCGAAGACCGGCCGGGTCTACATCGTGGAGAAGGGCGAGGACGGCGGCGGGCTGTACGAGGGCCCCGACCCGCTCGACTCCTCCGCCACGAACGTCTTCAAGCGCGTCGCCGACATCGACCTGTGGGCGACCGACGCCGCCTTCTCGCCCGACGGGAAACAGCTCGCCGTACGCGGCTACCTGGGCGGCATCGCGTACTCCTGGAACAACGGGAAGCCCAAGCGCCAGGGGCAGTTGAGCGTGCCGATGCAGCCGCAGGGCGAGTCGGTGACGTACACCCTCGACGGGAAGACCCTCCTGTACGGCAGTGAGGGACAGGGCAGTTCCGTGGAGCCCGTGGAGGTCGAGGGCGCCGGGGGCGACTCCGGTGGCACGGGCGGGAGTTCCGACAGGGGCGGCGGTGACGGCGACGGCGGCGGGTTCACCGGGAAGGCCGGGGCCGTCGGGGCCGCCGTCGTACTGATCGCCGTCCTCGGCATCGGACGCCTGCTGCGCAGGCCCAAGTCGGCCCGCCGGTGACCTGCTTGGCCTGCTCTGCGTGCGCGACCTGCCCGATCTACTCGCCCTGCTCGCCGAGGACCCGTACCTCGTAGTGCAGGGTGTGGTCGCGCTTGGCCCGGTGGGCGAGCGGGACGCCGATGCCGTGCAGGATCGGGTACTTGCGGCGGATGAGCGCCGCCGCGTGCTTGGCCTCGGCACCGCCTTCGTCGAGCAGCCGCACGCGCGCCTTGAAGGCGGGTCCCGTGGGGGCCCCGCGCACGGTGGAGGGGGCGATCTCCACTTCCGGGTCGTTGCGCATGCGGCGCACTTTCCAGGCCCTGGCGTACGTCCGGAAGTAGGCGTGGTCGCCCTCCACCGCGATGTTCACAGGCGTGCCGACGCTGGTGCCGTCCTTCTTGTGCGTGGTGAGCAGGACGGCGTACTGCTTGACGAGGGGAGCGAGTGCCCGACTCGGTTGTGTCGCCATATGTCTATGAATGCACCTGCGCGGAGGTCTGTCACCCGTGCGTGCGTGACGCAACCAGTACAGCGCGGCCGTCCGGCGGGGGCGAGCGCCGCGGGGGCGCTGCCCGGACCCCGTTTCTCAGGCGCCGGAGGGGTGGGTCCGCCCCCGGCGCCTGAGGAGGAGGTGAGCGTCAGAGCTGCCCGATGACGTGGTCGATGCAGGCGGTCAGGGCCTGGACGTCGGCCGGGTCGATCGCCGGGAACATCGCGACGCGCAGCTGGTTGCGGCCGAGCTTGCGGTAGGGCTCGGTGTCGACGACCCCGTTGGCGCGGAGCACCTTCGCCACAGCTGCGGCGTCGATCTCGTCCGCGAAGTCGATCGTGCCGATGACCTGCGAGCGCTTCGCGGGGTCGGTGACGAACGGCGTCGCGTACTTGCTGTCCTCGGCCCACGTGTACAGCCGGTCCGAGCTGTCCTTCGTGCGGGCCGTGGACCAGGCGAGCCCGCCCTGCCCGTTGATCCAGTCCAGCTGCTCGGCGAGCAGGAAGAGCGTGGCGAGCGCGGGGGTGTTGTACGTCTGGTTCTTGCGGGAGTTGTCGATCGCCGTCGGGAGCGAGAAGAACTCCGGGACGTGGCGGCCGGACGCGTGGATGCGCTCGGCGCGCTCGATCGCCGCCGGGGAGAAGATGCCGATCCACAGGCCGCCGTCGGAGGCGAAGGACTTCTGCGGGGCGAAGTAGTAGACGTCCGTCTCGGCGATGTCGACGGGCAGGCCGCCCGCGCCGGACGTGGCGTCGACCAGGACGAGGGACCCGGAGTCCGCGCCGGCCACGCGCTTGATCGGGGCGGCGACACCGGTGGAGGTCTCGTTGTGGGTCAGGCCGTAGACGTCGACGCCGGCCTCGGCGCGCGGCTCGGGGTGCGTGCCCGGGTCGGAGGTGATGACGGTCGGCTCGGCCAGCCAGGGCGCCAGCTTGGACGCCTTGGCGAACTTCGAGGAGAACTCGCCGAAGCTCAGGTGCTGCGACTTGTTCTCGATCAGGCCGTGCGTCGCCACGTCCCAGAAGGCGGTGGAGCCGCCGTTGCCCAGGACGACCTCGTAGCCCTCGGGGAGGGAGAACAGGTTCTGCACGCCCTCGCGGACGCGACCGACCAGGTTCTTGACCGGGGCCTGACGATGAGAGGTGCCGAGCAGGGAGGTACCGGTGGCGGCCAGGGCGTCCAGCGCCTCCGTACGCACCTTGGAGGGGCCAGCGCCGAAACGTCCGTCGGCGGGCTTGATGTCAGCGGGAATCTGGATCTCAGCCACGAGCCGGAGGGTATCCCCTCGGTGAAACCGGACGGAAACGTGTCCGTTCGATGAGACGACTCCTCCGGCCCGTGGACTTGTGGTGATCTACGGGACCGGCTTGTGGCGCAGCTCGTCGCGCGGCGCCGGGGCGGACGCGCGGGCCGTGGCCGAAGGAGATGAGGCGGTTCGCGGCGACCGTCAGGGAGTTGTCGAGCGGTCAGGGAACGAAAGGGCCCGGATCGTGAAAAGGCGGGCATCCGCCTGTGGCGCGGGGGCACCTTCCGGGTTGCATCCTGGAGGGCATGGATGATCTGCACGGCCTGGAACGGGAAATGCGGGCATCGGTACGCGGCGGCGTCGACTTCTCCGTCACCGCCCGGGCCCTGAACACCATGGACGCGTCCAACTACCGAAGGGTCCCGCTGGGTGTCGTCTCCCCGAAGGACGCCGACGACGTACGGGCCGTGCTGGCCCTGTGCGCCGGGCGCGGCGTCCCCGTCGTCGGACGCGGCGGCGGCACCTCCATCGCCGGACAGGCCACGGGCACCGGTGTCGTCGTCGACTTCACCCGCCACATGAACCGCATCCTGGACGTCGACCCGGCCACGCGCACGGCCCGGGTACAGCCCGGCGTCGTCCTTGACCGGCTCCAGACGGCGGCGGCCCCGCTGCGGTTCGGGCCCGACCCGTCGACGCACAGCCGCTGCACGCTCGGCGGCATGATCGGCAACAACTCGTGCGGCTCGCACTCGGTGGCCTGGGGGACGACCGCCGACAGCGTGGCCGCGCTGGACGTGGTGGCCGCGGGCGGCGAGACGTACCGGCTCGGGCAGGGCTGGGACGGGGCGCCGCGGGGGCTTCAGGCCTTGGTGGAACGGGAGTTGGCTGCCATCAGGACCGGGTTCGCGCCGTTCGCGGGGCTGCCCCGGCGGATCTCCGGGTACGCCGTCGACGCGCTGCTGCCGGAGAACGGCACCGACCTGGCCCGCTTCTTCTGCGGCACGGAAGGCACCCTCGGGCTCGTCACCGAGGCGACCGTCAAGCTCGTCGAGGCGCCGTCCGCGAAGGCCCTCGCCGTGCTCGCGTACGCGGACGAGAGCGCGGCCGCGGAGGCCGCCGCGGGCCTGCTGCCGCACGGGCCGCTGACCGTCGAGGGCATGGCCGCCGACCTCGTGCCGCCCGGTTCGGGGCTGCCCAAGGGCGGGGCGTGGCTGTTCGTGGAGACCGGGGGCGCGACGCCCGGCCAGGCGCGGGCCGCGGCCGAGCGGATCGTGCGGGCCGCCGACGTGGTGGACGCGCTCGTGGTCGACGACCCGGCAGGGCAGCGGGCGCTGTGGCGGATCCGCGAGGACGCGAGCGGCACGGCGACGCGGATGCCGGACGGCAGCGAGGCGTGGCCCGGCTGGGAGGACTGCGCCGTGCCGCCCGCGCAACTGGGCGCGTACCTACGGGAGTTCAGGGGGCTGCTGCGGGAGCACGGGCTGCGCGGAACCCCGTACGGGCACTTCGGCGACGGCTGCATCCATGTCCGCATCGACTTCGATCTGCTGACGCGGGCGGGCATCGGCCGCTTCCGCCGCTTCTCCGAGGAGCTCGCCGCCCTCGTCGTCGCGCACGGCGGCTCGCTGTCCGGGGAGCACGGCGACGGGCAGGCGCGGGCCGAGCTGCTGCCGAAGATGTACGGCGAACCGCTCATCGGCCTCTTCGAGCAGGTCAAGGGCGTGTGGGACCCGGCGGACGTGCTGAATCCGGGGATGCTGGTGCGGCCCGCGCGGCTCGACGAGAACCTGCGGTTCGCGGTGCTGCCGCGCAAGCCGGTGGACGTCGCGTTCGGCTACCCGCACGACGGCGGGGACTTCGGCGCGGCCGTGCGCCGCTGTGTCGGGGTCGCCAAATGCCGTACCCAGGCACCGAGTTCACCGACCGCGGTCATGTGTCCGTCCTTCCGGGCCACCGGCGACGAGACGCACTCCACGCGCGGGCGGGCCCGGTTGCTGCACGAGATGCTGGCCGGGGAGGTCGTCACCGACGGCTGGCGGTCCGAGGAGGTGCGGGACGCGCTCGACCTGTGCCTGTCCTGCAAGGGGTGCAGGAGCGACTGCCCGGTGGGCGTCGACATGGCCACGTACAAAGCGGAGTTCCTGTACCACCACTACGAGGGCAGGCGGCGGCCGGCGGCGCACTACGCGATGGGGTGGCTGCCGCGCTGGCTCGGACTGGTCGAGCGGACGCGCACGGCGGGGATCGTCAACTCCCTCGCCAAGGTGGGGGTGTTGGCGGCCGTCGCGAAACGGGCCGGCGGGATCGCGCCCGAGCGCGACATCCCCGCCGTGGCGCGCCGTACCTTCAGCGCGGGATGGCGCCGCGACCTGGGGCGGCGGAGCGCGGCGGCGCGGC
>NZ_JAAGMG010001356.1 GCF_010548525.1 Streptomyces sp. SID14478 | reverse complement strand
CCGCGCGAGTCGGTGCGCACCGAGGCGCCGGTGTCCCAGGTGCCGCGCGGCCCGGTGAACAGGCACAGCTCGATGTCGCGCTCGGCGGTCGCCTCGACCATCTCCTGGATCTCGGCGTCCCGCAGCATCCAGATGCCGCTGCCCTGGCTGATCCGGTGGACGGGGACGTCGAGCCGCGAGGACTCCTTCAGTACGACGCCGACGGCCTCGGGCCCTTCGACGGACGGGATCTCGATCCGCCACGCGCCCCCGTCCGGGAACGTGTGCGGGGAGGCGTCCGCCGGGTCCGGGGCGGGAGCGGAGAGGCCGAGGGAGCCGAGGGCGGGTTCGCCGGGCAGACGGGGTGAGTCGGTCACGGTGGTCCTTTGCGGTTGTTCGACATGTCGGACGGGGTTCGGGTCGAGGAGGCCTCAAGGGCGGGGCCCGATGCGGCGGGCCCCGCCCGGCTAAGGCCGCAGCAGCACCTTCCCCACCTTCGGGTCCCCGGCGCCCACCCACGCGATGGCCTCCGCGAACCGCTCCAGCGGCACCTCGTGCGTCACCAGCGGCAGGGTGTCGAGCAGCCCCGCCCCGAACACCCGCACGGCGTGCGCCCACGCGTCGGGCCCGGCCCCGAACACGGTCCGCACCTCCAGCTGGCGCACCACCAGATCCGTCGGGTCGAGGCCCTCGGCGCCCGCCGCGGGCAGCCCGGTGAGCACCAGACGGCCGCCCCGGCGCAGCAGCCCCGCGGAGGTGCGGGCCGCCGAGGCGGACCCGGCGGTCTCGATCACCACGTCGAAGTCGTCCGGCAGCGGTTCGGTGCGCAGCCGGAAGTCCGTCGCCCCGAACTGCCGGGACAGTTCGGCCCGTTCGTCCTGGGTGCCGACCACGAGCAGCTCGGCCGGAGAGGTCGCCGCGAGGAACTGGACGGCGATCATCCCGAGCGTCCCGGTCCCGACGACCGCGACCCGCTGCCCGGGCCTCGCGTCGGCCTTGAGCGCGGCGGCGGCGACGCAGGCGGCCGGTTCGAGCAGCGCGGCGGCGCTCAGGTCGACGCCGTCGGGCAGCATGTGCAGCAGCCGGGCCGGCAGCACCAGCGTCGTGGCCATCGCCCCGGGCTGCGTGAAGCCCGTCTCCTCGTACCCGGCGGTGCACAGCGTCGTGTCCCCGGCGTGGCACCGGTCGCAGACCTGGCAGTTGCGAAAGCCCTCACCGACGACCTTGCGCCCCGTCAGGGAGGCGGGCACGCCCTCGCCCACGGCGTCCACGACACCGGACCACTCGTGCCCGGGGGTCAGCGGGTAACGGACGTACTGCGAGGGGCGGTTGCCCTGGTAGACCTCGCGGTCGCTGCCGCAGATGCCCACCGCGTGCACCCGCACCCGCGCCTCGCCGGGGCCGGGCCGTCCGGGCTCGTGCGGCACGAGCCGGTGCCGACCGGGCCCGTCGACGACGACCGCGGAGCTCACGCGCCCGCCTTGGGGTCGCGCTTCTCCCAGCCCTCGGCCCACAGGTCGAACCGGGCCTGCTGCTGCGGGAATTCGGCCGCGGCGTCCACGTCCAGCTCGACGCCGAGACCCGGCTCGTGCGACAGCTCGAAGTACCCGTCCACGACCTGCGGCGCGCCCTTGACGACCTTCTTGATCTCCGCGTCGGCGAAGTCGTTGAAGTGCTCCAGGATCTTGAAGTTGGGGGAGGTGAAGCCGACCTGGAGCGAGGCGGCCGTGAGTACCGGGCCGCCCACGTTGTGCGGGGCGACCAGCATGTAGTGCGTCTCGGCGGTCGCGGCCAGCTTCCGCGTCTCCCAGATGCCGCCGATGTGGCCGACGTCGGGCTGGATGATGTCGACGGCCTGGCTCTCGAAGAGCTCCCGGAACTCGATCCGGTCGTGGATGCGCTCGCCGGTCGCCATCGGGATCTCCACCTTGGCGGCGACCTTCTCCAGTGCCTTGAGGTTCTCCGGCGGCACCGGCTCCTCCAGCCACGCGGGCCGGAACGGCGCCAGGTCCCGCGCCAGCCGGATGGCCGTGGCGGGGGAGAAGCGCCCGTGCATCTCCAGCATCAGCTCGGCGTCCGGACCGATCGCGTCGCGCACGGCCTCGATCAACGAGACGGCGTACAGCGACTGTTCGTGGTCCAGCTCGAAGTGCCCGGTGCCGAACGGGTCGATCTTCAGCGCCTTGTACCCGCGCTCGACCACGGCCTGCGCGGCCTTGTGGTATGCCTCCGGGGTCCGCTCGGTGGTGTACCAGCCGTTGGCGTAGGCCTTGACCCTGTCGGTCACCTTGCCGCCGAGCAGCTGCCACACGGGCACCCCGAGCGCCTTGCCCTTGATGTCCCAGCAGGCCATCTCCACGACGGCGATGCCGGACATGACGATCTCGCCGGCCCGCCCGTAGTCGCCGTACTTCATCCGCCGCACGAGATCCTCGACAGCGAACGGGTCCGAGCCGACAATGTGGTTGGCCAGTGCCTCGTTCAAGTACCCGATGAGCGCGTCGGTGTGGCCCAGCATCCGGGTCTCGCCGACGCCCGTGATCCCCTCGTCGGTGTGCACCTGGACGTAGGTCAGATTTCGCCAGGGCGTTCCGACCACATGTGTGCTGATTCCCGTGATGCGCAAGGCAGTTGCCCCCTGAGCCGTTCGATATTTCGTCACTCGTTCGAAATGCTGGCGTGACAGTAAGGACGGCCTCGGGGGAGTGTCAATGGTTCTGCGCGGAGGATCTCCGAGGTCCGGCCCCCGGGGCGACTCGACGGAACACGCTGTTCCGCACAGAAGATTCACAGCACCGGCTTTTTCCGTTACCGGCCGGGCGCCTAGCCTCCCTACGTCATGGACTACTGCCACCCGTGCCGCAGGCACCTCAACGGCGCCCTGGCCTGCCCGGGCTGCGGCACCCCCGCCGACGCCGTGCGCGCCTACGCCGAGGCGGTGGCCGAGCGGGCG
>NZ_JAAGMG010001320.1 GCF_010548525.1 Streptomyces sp. SID14478 | reverse complement strand
CGACCTCCTCGGGGCCGGGCCTGGCCGCCGCGTCCTTCGCCAGGCAGGCCGCCGCCACGTCCCGCAACTCGCCGCTCAGGGAGCCGAGTTCGGGCTGCTCGTGCACGACCTTGTAGAGCAGCGCCGCCGACGAGTCGCCGGGGAAGGGGGACTCCCCCGTCGCCGCGTACACGAGGACCGCGCCCAGCGAGAACACGTCCGCGGCGCCGGTGACGCCCTTGCCGAGGATCTGTTCGGGCGACATGTAGCCGGGCGAGCCGATGGAGACGCCGGTGGAGGTGAGGGACGCGGTGCCCTCCGTGGCGCGGGCGATGCCGAAGTCGATGAGGCGGGGCCCGTCCACGGTCAGCAGGACGTTCGACGGCTTGACGTCGCGGTGGACGAGGCCGAGCCCGTGCACCGCCGCCAGCGCCTCCGCGAGGCCCGCGCCGAGGACACGTACGGAATGCTCCGGCAGGGTCCTGCCCTCCCTGGCGGCCTGTGCGAGCGAGGGCCCGGCGACGTACCCCGTCGCCACCCAGGGCACCCGGGCCCCGGGGTCGGCGTCGAGCACCGGTGCGGTCCACGCCCCGCCGACCCGCCGCGCCGCGTCCACCTCCCGGCGGAAGCGCGCCCGGAACTCGTCGTCGAGCGCGAAGTGCGGGTGGACGACCTTCACGGCGACGGTACGGCCGCCGGCGCTGCGCCCCAGGTACACCCGACCCATGCCGCCGTGCCCGAGCCGGCCGAGCAGCCGGTAGGGCCCCACCGTCGTCGGCTCGTCGTCGTCGAGCGGCTGCATACCGCGCACCTCCCCCGATTTCTCCCCTGCACGCACGCGTGCCCCAGCAGGGTAGCCCCGTGGCGGCAATGCCGTCCGTTCACCGGCATTTCATGCCGGACCCGCGGAATTCCGCACCACCGTTCACGGAATTCCGCAGGCACCCGGCCGAATTCCGCACGGCTCAGGGCGCAAGCAGCCGGACCGCCACATCCGCGGGAAATCCGGTGGTCGGCCCGACCCGTCGCGCGAACTCCGTGACGCCTTCCAACTGCGCCGGACCGAACCGGAAGTCGAGCGTCGTGAAGTACTCCTCCAGGACCGCCTCGTCGAAGGCCTCCCAGCGTGCCGCCTGCTCGGCGACCTTGGCGACCTCCTGAAGGGACACGTCGCGCGAGGCCAGGAACGCCTCGTGCACCTGCCGCGTGATCTCCGGCTCCCGCGCGAGGTAGTCCTTGCGCGCGGCCCACACGGCGAAGACGAACGGCAGCCCCGTCCACTCCTTCCACATGGCCCCCAGGTCGTGGACCTGGAGCCCGAGCCGCGGGGCGTCGTGCAGATTGGCCCGCAGCGCCGCGTCCCCGATCAGCACGGCCGCCTCGGCGTCCTGCATCATCAGGCCGAGGTCGGGCGGACACGTGTAGTAGTCGGGCTGTACGCCGATGCGCTCGGCGAGCAGCAGCTGCGCCAGGCGCACCGACGTGCGCGAGGTGGAGCCGAGCGCGACACGCCGCCCGTCCAGCTGGTCCAGGGGCACCTGCGAGACGATCACGCAGGACATCACGGGGCCGTCGCAGCCGACGGCCAGATCGGGGAAGGCGACCAGGTCGTCGGCGGCCTTCAGGAATTCGACGAGGGTGATCGGACCGATGTCCAGATCGCCCTTGACCAGTCGCTCGCTGAGCTTCTCCGGGGTGTCCTTCGTGAGCTCGAAGTCGAGGAGGGATCCCGTCCGGGCAAGGCCCCAGTACAGGGGCATGCAGTTCAGGAACTGGATGTGGCCGACGCGCGGCCGGGTGCGCCGCGCGGCCTGAGGAGTCTCGGGAGAATTGTCCACATCGGCGAGGCTAGCCCCATTGAGGTACGGTGCAGGATCCGGGTCGTGCCGCCGGATACGGCCACCGGTCAACCCGCATCGGGCTTCCTTCAAACCTCCGGGTGAAGTGATCTTGCCCTCTATTGCTTTCGGCTGCCTGCGTGCTAGGCTCGCCGCAAGTTGCAGTTTGGTTTCCCTTGCAGTACAGAGCCTGCGGAGCATGTAACCGCGGGCTCTCGTCGTATTCAGACTTTTGCAGTTGTTCGCAAGCGCATTTGCAGGTTCTGGAGCAGGGCGACCCTTTGGCCCATAGGAGGGCTTATGGCTACCGGAACCGTGAAGTGGTTCAACGCTGAAAAGGGCTTCGGCTTCATCGCCCAGGAGGGCGGCGGCCCGGACGTCTTCGTCCACTACTCCGCGATCAACGCGAACGGCTTCCGCTCCCTCGAGGAGAACCAGGCCGTGAGCTTCGACGTCACGCAGGGCCCGAAGGGCCCGCAGGCGGAGAACGTCACCCCCCAGTAGTTCGGGTGATCTGATCCAGAATCTATAGCAGTACCCAAGGAGCCCCGCGCCGTAAGGCGACGGGGCTCCTGCCTTTTCCCTTGCGGCCGTGCAACCGCAAAGCCCCCCTCTTGAATCCGCTTCCTCAGGAGTGCTGCATCACCAGGACGCAGGTGGTGCCGGACTCCAGGGCCCGGCAGGTGTGCGGGACGTCGCCGGGGTACGCGAGGTAGTCGCCGGGGCCGAGTTCGACGGGGTCGTCCTGGGGGCCCGCGAGGACGCGCCCCGTGCCGACGACGAGGTGTTCGGTGGTGCCGGCCAGGTGCGCGTCCGAGTCGCGGACGCTGCCCGGCTCGACCTGGAGGAAGTAGAGGTCGCGACGGGCGCCCGGCGGGCTCGGCGAGAGCAACGTCGCGCTGTAGTCGGCCAGTTCGGAGGGGACGGCCGGGCCCTGGCCCGCGCGGATCACCTGGACGACGGGGCGCGGCGGGTCGAGCAGGGTGCTCGGCGGCACCTCCAGGGCGACGCTCAGCGCCCACATGGTCTCCAGGCCCGGCTTGCCGTTCGCCGCCTCCAGCTGGGACAGCGTGGACTTCGCGATGCCCGCCCGCTTCGCCAGCTCGGAGAGGGAGAGCCCGGCACGCAGGCGTTCGCGGCGCAGGGCCGCGGCGATGCGGTCGAGGGGCAGGCGGCCCCCCGGCACGTCCGGCTTCGTCATGTCCGTACCTCCGTCGTTCGTTGCGGCAAGCTTATCGTTCGGTTTGACGAACACCCGGTCCGCCGCGCATGCTCGTCCCATGCGTTCGCCACACCGAACGGTCCAGCCGCCACGACGAACGATCGCGGCGGGGGCCGACCGCCGCCTGCTCCGGGACATCGCCCTGGTCTGTCTCGCCGACGCCGTCGTCGGCCTCTCGTTCGGGGCCGTGGCCGTGGCGAGCGGGCTGCCCGTGTGGCTTCCCGTGCTGATGTCCCTGCTCGTCTTCGCGGGATCGGCGCAGTTCAGCGCCGTGGGGGTGTTCGCCGCCGGGGGCGGGCCCGCCGCGGCGGCGGCGACCGGGCTGCTGCTCAACACGCGCACCGCCGCGTTCAGCCTCGCCGTCGCCGACGCGCTCGG
>NZ_JAAGMG010001275.1 GCF_010548525.1 Streptomyces sp. SID14478 | reverse complement strand
TGGTCGCCACGGCGCCGGGCACCGCGGCCGCGGCCGCGCGCGGCTGGGAGAAGGCGGCGCTCTCGCTGCCCCAGGCGCACGCCGTGACCCAGGGCGACGGCGTGAAGGTGGCCGTCATCGACACCGGGATACGCACCGCCCACCCGGCGCTGAACGGCCGCGCGACCAACGGCCCGGACATGCTCCAGGAGACCGACCAGGACGCGTCCTGGTACGGCGCGCACGGCACGGCCATGGCCTCGAACGTGCTGGAGGCAGCACCGAAGGCGAAGGTCCTCGGGCTGCGGGCGATCCGCGACGACAAGGACCCCGACTACAAGACCTGGAAGGAGGCCGTCGAGAACGGTGGCGGGAACAGCGACAACGCCCACGCCCTGAGCGACTCGATCACGTACGCGGTGGACCACGGCGCCAAGGTGATCTCGATGTCGCTCGGCAGCGACGCCATGTTCTCGCACAGCGAGACCTCTGACATCGCGGCGCTCTCGTACGCGCTCTCCAAGGGCGTCACCGTGGTCGTGGCGGCCGGCAACAGCGGCGACCTGGACGAGACCGACGACACCGGCAACGGCGGCGGCGAGAACAACGTCGGCTATCCCGCGGCCTATCCGGGCGTGCTCACCGTGGCGGCCACCCGACCGGGCGGGCAGCGGACGTCGTTCTCGTCCGTGCACAACTACGTGGACATCGCGGCGCCGGGCGCCGGTATCTACAGCGCGGACTACCACAGCAAGGGCCTGATGCCGATCGACGGCACCTCGTCCGCCACCGCGCTGACCTCCGGCGTCGTGGCGCTGCTGCTGTCGAAGTATCCTGACCTGTCGCCCGCCCAGGTGTCCGAGGTACTGCGGAAGACGGCCACGCACCCCGGCACCTACACGCCGACCACCGGCTACGGCGAGATCGACGCGGCGGCCGCGCTGCGGGCCGCCGCGAAGGTGAAGGGCACCAAGACGGTCCCTGTGGGCACCAAGGGTGCGGGCACCCACTTCGGCTCCGGTGACGACGGCACCGCCGCCCGCAGGGCCGCGGGCCTCGACAGCGAATACGTGGGGATGGCCGCCGCGTTCGGCGGGCCCGGGCTGTTGGCGCTCATCGGCGGCATCCTGCTGCTCCGCCGCGGCCGCAAAGCCCGCAGCGCGACGCCCGTCGCACCGGTGCCCGGCTGGGGAGCACCGGGGCCAGGGGCCGGACCGGGAGCCGGCTGGGGCAACCAGTAGCACTGGTAGTACGGGCGTTTGAAGACAGACCTCAGCTGTCTTCAAACGCCCCGCTGCCTCGCGACACCTGAAGCTCCTCCAAGTCGGCGAGGAGACCGACCGCGAGGTCGTGCTCGGCCCGGTGGTAGCGCTCGGCCCAGCGCATGATCAGCCGCGTGTACTCCCAGCCGCCGTCGGCGACGGCCTCCTCCACGCGACCCGCCGCCTCCTCGGCGCGGGCCAGGGCGTCCTTCTGGTGCTGCACGAGGATGCCGCGGACGGTGTCCGGTTCCAGGAGGTGGCCGAGCCACAGCCGCAGCATCGGGCCGTGCTTGAGGACCGGCGGCGGCACGGGGGTGGCGCCCGCCCAGTGCACGAGGGCCGCGCGGCCCGCCTCGGTGAGGGCGTAGACGCGCTTCTCGCGGTCACCTGTCTCCTGGGCGACCAGGCGCGAGGAGGCGTACCCGATGCGTTCCAGGCGTTTGAGCTCGCCGTAGACCTGGCTGACGGAGGGGCTCCAGTAGAAGAAGGCGAGCCCGTAGTCCGCCCACTGCTTGGCGTCGTAGCCGGACAGTTCCTGCCCGAAGGAGAGCAGGCCGAGCATCGCCCAGCTGGTGGGCGGGAGGTCGGGTCCTGGCGGCTGTTCGTCGGGCATGCGGTGAGTGTAGGTCGGCCGCGCCGAGCGGGCGTTTCGCCGGGTGGCGAGGGTTCCCGCTCACCGGGAACGACGGCTCCCGCGCTCCCGCGGCGCTCCCCTACGTTCGGCCGCACCACCGAGCGAACCCCAGGGAGCGAGCACCATGCTGACCGAGCAGCAACGCCGGGCGGCCGCCGCGCGGCTGTGGACCGCCGAGGCGGACCGCGCGCCCGTGACCCCGCTGGTCCGCGACTGGCCGGCGGTCACCGCCGCGGACGCGTACGGGATCCAGCTGATCAACATCCGGCGCAGGTGCGGCGCGGGCGCCCGGATCACCGGGCACAAGGTGGGCCTGTCGTCCCCGGTCATGCAGCGGATGATGAGCGTCGACGAACCGGACTACGGGCATCTGCTCGACGACATGGAGCTGACCGGCACCGTCGCGGCGGCCCGCTACTGCGCGCCCCGCGTCGAGGTCGAGGTCGGATTCGTGCTGGGCGCGGACCTGCCGGGCGAGGGCTGCACCCCGGCCGACGTGCTCGCGGCGACCGAACGGGTCGTGCCCGCGCTGGAGTTGATCGATTCGCGGATCGCCGACTGGGACATCGGCATCGCCGACACGATCGCGGACAACGCCTCCGGCGCCGGTTACGCCGTCGGCGAGGGACGTGATCCGCGCGGCCTGGACCTCAGGGCGATCGATGCCCGACTCACCACGGGGAGCGGCGAGTTGCTGGCCGAAGGGCGCAGCGACGCCGTGCTCGGCGACCCGGCCGCGTCGGTGGCGTGGCTGGCGCGGACGGTCGCCCGGTTCGGCGTGCCCCTGGAGAAGGGGCACTTGGTGCTGCCCGGCTCGTGCACCCGCGCGGTCGACGTCCGGCCGGGCCACACCTACCGGGCCGACTTCCGCGGCCTCGGCCATGTCTCCCTGACCTTCGAATAGACCTAGGTGAACTGGAACATGACGCAACCTCAGCAGACGACGAAGGCGCAGGCGGCGAAGAAGGCGACCGCCGCGATCGTCGGCTCCGGGAACATCGGCACCGACCTCCTGCACAAGCTCCGGCGCTCCGCCCACATCGAGCCTCGCTGGATGATCGGCGTGGACCCGGCCAGCGAGGGCCTGGCCCGCGCCCGCAAGCTCGGCCTGGAGGCCTCGGACCGCGGAGTCGACTGGCTGCTCGCCCAGGACGAGCTGCCGGACCTGGTCTTCGAGGCGACCAGCGCGTCCGTGCACCGGGCCAACGCCCCCCGTTACCGCGAGGCCGGGATCAGGGCGATCGACCTGACGCCGGCGGCGGTGGGCCCGGCCGTGGTGCCGCCCGCGAACCTCACCGCCCACCTGGACGCCGACAACGTCAACATGATCACGTGCGGCGGGCAGGCCACCATCCCGATGGTGTACGCCGTCTCGCGCGTCGTCCCGGTCGCGTACGCGGAGATCGTCGCGTCGGTCGCCTCGGTGTCGGCGGGGCCCGGCACCCGGGCCAACATCGACGAGTTCACCCGCACCACCGCACGCGGCATCCAGGAGATCGGCGGTGCCGGGCGCGGCAAGGCGATCATCATCCTCAATCCGGCGGAGCCTCCGGTGATCATGCGGGACACGGTGTTCTGCGCGATCCCCGAGGACGCCGACCGGGACGCGATCACCGCGTCCGTGACGGAGGTCGCCGCACAGGTCGCCTCGTACGTGCCGGGCTACCGGCTGCGCGTCGCGCCGCAGTTCGACGCGGCACGGCCGGAGAACGGCGGGCTCGCGCGGGTCGGCCTGTTCCTGGAGGTGGAGGGCGCGGGCGACTTCCTGCCGCCGTACGCAGGCAACCTCGACATCATGACCGCCGCCGCCACGAAGGTCGGCGAGGAGTTCGCGAAGGGACTCGGCACGTGACCACGCATCAGCAAGTGACCGCGTATTCGCACGACTTGGACATCCGCCTCACCGACTCCTCCCTCCGGGACGGCTCGCACGCCAAGCGCCACCAGTTCACCGCGGCGCACGTACGGGACGTCGTCGCGGCGCTCGACGACGCGGGCGTCCCGGTCATCGAGGTGACGCACGGCGACGGACTGGGCGGCTCGTCCTTCACCTACGGCTTCTCGCACACGCCCGAACAAGAGCTCATCAAGGCGGCGATCGACGCCGCCCGCACGGCGAAGATCGCGTTCCTGATGCTGCCGGGCCTCGGCGTGAAGGACGACATCCGCGCGGCGCACGGCAACGGCGCGCGGATCTGCCGCATCGCGACGCACTGCACCGAGGCCGACGTCTCCGTCCAGCACTTCCGACTGGCCCGCGACATGGGCCTGGAGACCGTCGGCTTCCTGATGATGGCGCACTCCACGACGCCCGAGCGGCTGGCCGCGCAGGGCCGCATCATGGCCGACGCGGGCTGCCAGTGCGTGTACGTCGTCGACTCGGCGGGCGCCATGGTGATGGACGACGTGAGCGAGCGGGTGGCCGCGCTGGTCGTGGAGTTGGGCGGCGACGCCCAGGTCGGCTTCCACGGGCACGAGAACCTGGGCCTCGGCGTGGGCAACTCGGTCGCCGCGATCCGCGCGGGCGCCCTGCAGATCGACGGGTCGACGCGGCGGTTCGGCGCGGGCGCGGGCAACACGCCCGTCGAGGCGCTCGCCGCGGTCTGCGCCAAGATGGGCATCCGTACCGGCATCGACGTACTGAAGATCGTCGACGCGGCCGAGGACGTGGTGCGGCCCGTCATGGACGACGAGTGTCTGCTCGACCGGATGTCGCTGCTGATGGGCCATGCAGGCGTCTACTCCTCGTTCCTCAAGCACGCCTACCGGCAGGCGGAGCGCTACGGCGTGTCCGGCGCCGACATTCTCCTCGAAGCGGGCCGCCGTCACCTGGTCGGCGGCCAGGAGGACCAGCTCATCGACATCGCCGTCACTCTCGCCCCGGCCGGCGCATAGCCCCCGCACGGCCGCCCGTACCGCAGTGGCCCCACACAGCAAGGGAGTTGTCGCCATGACGACACAGGATCAGCACGACGAGGTGCGGATCATCGACGCCGGTGCCGCGCCCGTCCGGTTCGCACGGGGCTGGCACTGCCTCGGTCTCGCCCGCGACTTCCGCGACGGGTCGCCGCACGAGGTGGAGGCGTTCGGCACGAAGCTCGTCGTCTTCGCCGGCGAGGAGGACGGCGTGCTGCACGTCCTGAACGCGTACTGCCCGCACATGGGCGGCAACCTCGCGCACGGCACCGTCAAGGGCGACACGGTCGCCTGCCCGTTCCACGACTGGCGCTGGAAGGGAGCGACCGGCCGCTGCGCCGCGATCCCCTACGCGCGCCGCGTCCCGCCGCGCGCCAAGACCCGCGCGTGGACGGCCCGCGAGCGCAACGGCCAGCTGTACGTGTGGCACGACCCGCAGGGCGCGCGGCCGGACCCCGCGCTGGAGATACCGGAGATCGAGGGGTGCCACGGCCCGGACGCCGGGCAGTGGTCGGACTGGTCGTGGCAGCAGATCCGGGTCACCGGCGCGCATTGCCGCGAGATCGTGGACAACGTCGTCGACATGGCGCACTTCTACTACGTCCACTACTCCTTCCCCACCTACTTCAAGAACGTCTTCGACGGCCACGTCGCCACCCAGTACATGGAGTCGGCGCCGCGCCCGGACGTCGCCATGGACACCCTGTCGGGCGCGGGCGCGCTGCGCTCCGACGCGTCGTACTTCGGCCCCTCCTACATGATCGACAAGCTGTGGAGCGACGTCGGCGACGGGGTCGAGATGGAGTCGGTCCTCATCAACTGCCACTATCCGGTCGCCGCGGACTCCTTCGTCCTCATGTACGGGGCGATCGTGAAGAAACTTCCCGGCATGACGGACGAGCAGGCCGCGTACGCCGCCGAGCAGACCTCCGCCGGCCTGGCCAAGGGCTTCGAGCAGGACGTCGAGATCTGGCGCAACAAGACCCGCATCGACAATCCGCTGCTCACGGAGGAGGACGGCCCTGTCTATCAACTGCGGCGCTGGTACGAGCAGTTCTACGTCGACGCGACCGAGGTGAAGGACGAGATGGTGCGCCGCTTCGAGTTCGAGGTGGACACCCGGCACGCGGGTGAGGCGTGGCGGGCGGAGGTCTCGGCGAACCTCGCCGCCGTGGCACCACAGCGGGAGCAGTGAGCGCCGTGGTCCCGGTGGAGTGCGCCAGGTGCGGCAATCAGGTGCTGTGCGAGAAGTACAGCCCGGCGCATCTGCAGGTGCAGTGGACGAGCGAGAGCGCCCTGGCGTGCCCCCGCGTCGCGGACAGCAACGGCCCGCCCGGTCAGGTGTGGTCCTGTCCCGAACTGCGTCATTCGGTCCGACGCGCGGTGGAGGGCGGCCTGTTGAAGGTGACGCAGCGCGAGTCCGGGGAGGGGTGAGCGACGGTGTCCGACGTGCTGCGCCTGACCGTCGCCGAGGTGGTCCGGGAGAGCGCCGACGCGGTGAGCGTCGTCTTCGACACACCCGGACTCGTCTACCTCCCGGGGCAGTTCCTCACGCTGCGGCTGCCGGACGGCGGCGCCCGCTGCTACTCGCTCGCCGGGTCCCCGCACGCCGGGCGGCTGCCGCGGGTGACCGTGAAGCGGGTTCCGGGCGGGGCGGGTTCGGAATGGCTGTGCGGGCGGGTGCGGGCCGGTGACGAAGTCGAGGCGCTGCCGCCCGCCGGGGCCTTCACGCCGGTGTCCCTGGACGCGGACGTCCTGCTCGTCGCGGGCGGCTCGGGGATCACCCCGTGCCTGTCGATCGCCGAGTCGGTGCTCCTCGCGGGCACCGGCCGGGTCGCCCTGCTGTACGCGAACCGGGACCAGGACTCCGTGATCCACGCGGGGCGGCTGCGCGAGCTGGCCACAGCGCACCCCGGGCGTCTCACGGTGGTGCACTGGCTGGAGTCCCTGCAGGGCCTGCCGGACGTCATTCGGCTCACCGGACTGCTGCGGCCGTTCACCGCGCGCGAGGCGTTCCTGTGCGGGCCCGCGCCGTTGATGGACGCCGCCCGGGACGCCCTCGTGGCGGCGGGCGCGACGCCGCGCGCCGTGCACCGGGAGCGCTATTTCTCGCTCGGCGCCGACGTGTTCGCCG
>NZ_JAAGMG010001231.1 GCF_010548525.1 Streptomyces sp. SID14478 | reverse complement strand
GGCTCGCCCTGCTGCCCGGGTCGGGCGCCGACGGGACCGTCTCCCTGCGCGGCGGGGCCGACGAGGTCGCCGAACGGGTCGCCAAGGCCGCCGCGGACGTCGACGTCGTCATCGACTTCCTGTGGGGCGGCGTCACGGAGTCCGTCCTGCCCGCCCTGCTGCTCGCCCGCGCCGACCGCGCCAAGCCGCTCGACTGGATCGAGATCGGCTCCATGGCGGGCCAGGACGTGACGCTGCCCTCCGCGCTCCTGCGCCAGGCGAACCTGCGCCTCCTCGGCAGTGGGCAGGGCTCCCTGTCGACCGCCGCCATCGTCGCCGAACTCCCCGCGCTCGCCGCCGAGATCGCCGCCGGCGCGCTGGCCGTGCGGCCGGTGCCGATGCCGCTGTCCGAGGTGACGGCGGCGTGGGCGGCGGCCACCGGGCCGGGCGAGCGGATCGTGCTCGTCCCCTGACCTCAGGGACCTCAGGCCCCACTCGGCGGCATCGGTCGCAGCCGGGTGACGGCCGACACCGGTACGGCGCCCGCGGGATGACGGCGACGCCGTGCGAAGGGAGCCATCAACTCCCGTATCCCCTCCGCCAGTTCGGCCGCCTCGTCGGGCGTCAGGTGCAGTACGGCGTCCACGGACCGCTCCGCGACCCGGACCGACTGCCGCGGGTCGTCCCACCGCAGCCGCCAGGGCCGCACCCGGCCGCCGCTGTGGGAGGCCTCCTCGACGAGCCCGTGCCGGGCGAGCTGGCGCAGATGGAACGAGCACAGCCCCGAGCTGTACCCGAGACGGGCCGCCGCCTGCGAGGAGGTGACGGTGCCCAGCTCGGCCAGCAGGTCCAACAGAGCGAGCCGCACGGGGTGGTCGGGGAGCGTCCGCCCGGCCTCTTGGTTCAGATCTTCCTCGGTCACTTTGCAAAGGGTGCTACTTTGCAAAGGAATTGGTCAAGTGCCGGTGTGCGGAGAGAGGTTGGGGCGCGATGGGCGAGGAGCAGCTGCTTGCGGAGGTCCGGCGGGGTGCGGTGCGGCGGATCACGGTGGTCGGCGAGGAGGTGCTGCGCCGGCGCTGCAGGCCGGTCACGGACGCGGACTTCGGCACTCCCGAACTGGCCCGCCTGATCGACGACATGTTCGCCACGAACCACGTCGCGCACGGGGCGGCCATCGCCGCGAACCAGGTGGACGTCGACCTGCAGCTGTTCGTGTGGGACATGGAGGACGACTGGGGCGTGCGGCACACCGGCCACATCGCGAACCCGGTCCTGGACGAGGAGCCGCCCGCGAGCCGCAGGCTCGTCGAGGAGAGGGAGGGCTGTCTGTCGGTCCCCGGCCCGTACAAGTCGTTGGCGCGCGCCGACCACGCGGTCGTCCGCGGCCGGGACAAGGACGGCGCCCCCGTCGTGGTGGAGGGCCGCGGCTACTTCGCCCGCTGCCTCCAGCACGAGACGGACCACCTTCACGGGCGCCTGTTCATCGACCGCCTCGCGAAGCGCGAACGCCGGGACGCACTGCGGGAGATGGAGGACCTGAAGGCGGAGGTGCTGGCCCGCAGGGCGGCGGTGGCGGAGCGGCTCGGCAAGGCGTAGCGCGGCGTAGCAGGCGTAGACCCGCCTGGGGCGGTCGGGGGAATGCCGGGAGGCGGCCGCGGTTGCGCCCCTTGGCTCCGGGGCGGCCGCAGTGGGCGCGGGGTTCCGGCGTGGTGCGCGCGGGCCCGGTGAGCGATCACCGATCGTGATCGCACCGAGCGCGAGGTGCTTCTGGGTCCCGCGCCCCGGATCGGGTGAACTGTTCCCAGAGCGAGTGAACGAGCGCGGCGGCGAACTCCACGACCGCGCCCGGCACTTGGACACCGACCGGCCGGGCAGCCGACCGGGCCGGACAGCCGACCGGCCGGAGATCCGGACAGCCCCACCGCCCCTGGGAGATCACGATGACCACCAACACCAGCACGCCCCGCACCGTCGTCCTGCGCTACTTCGACGCCCTCACCGCCGGCGACCAGGAGACCATCCGAGACTCCTGGGCCGAGGACGGCAGCGTCTGGTACGGCGGAGACCTGCCGATCTCCGGTACCTGGCAGGGGCGCGACCGGGTCGTCGACGGCTTCCTCGGGACCGCCTTCGCCCACCTCGACCCCGACCGCGAGGTCGGCATCGAGGTCACGAACGTCTTCGGCGAGGGCGAGCAGGTCCTGGTCGAATGGCACTCCTGGGCGACGGGCCGCACCGGCCGCCCCTACGACCAGCGCAACATCGCCGTCTTCGTCATCCGGGACGGAAGGATCGCCGCCATGCGCGAGTACGCCGACACGCAGAACTGGGAGCGGGCACTGATCGACGCGTAGCCCGTCACGGACCCGTCACAGGCGGGACGCCAGCGCGGCCCGGTGGCGCGTCACCCACTCCTGCGCGGCCCGTACCTGATCCACCACCCCGCTCTCGCGCAGCCGCCGCATCGCCGGGTCGCCGCGCCCGGCCTGCGCGTCGATCCCCCGCCGGCAGCGGTCCTGCCACCACAGGACGGTGTCGAGCAGCCCGGCCCGGCCGTCGCGCGCCAGCCCGTACGCGTCGCAGACCAGCCGCATCCGCCGGGAGGCCTCTGCGGCGCCGTCGCTCTGCGGCCCGAGGCCCAGGTACTGCCAGCACACGTGGGCGACGTCCTCGATGCGCCGTCCCGGAGCGGCCAGGTCCCAGTCGATGAAGGCCACGGGCCGCCAGGCGCCGCTGCCCTCCTCGACGGCGTAGACCGTGTTGCGGGGATCGAGGTCGTTGTGGCAGACGACCTCGTGCCCCTCGGCGAGCGCGGTCCCGGCCGTCAGGTCATGGAACTCCCGTACGAGTGCGGCCAGTTGGGCCAGGGCCTCGTCGGTGCGCGCCGCACGCCGCTCCCGCGCGCCGAGCGCCGCCCGGCCGGGCAGGAACCCGAAGGACTCCCGCCCCTCCTCGTCCACCCCGAGGAACCGGGGCGCCCCCGGCCAGCCCTGCGCGGCGAACAGGGCGAGGAGTTCACGGAGGTAGGCGGACCGTGCCGTCGGGGCGCGCCGCACGGTGTCCGCCACGCGTACCACCTGATGGATGGCGCCCCCGGGGAGCGCCGTCTCCTCGTCCGGTCCCATACGGGCCATTGTGGCCCGGGACCGGGGCCCGCCGGGGCGCGACGCGTGCGCTCCGGGCACGATCAGGGGCGTCACATCCCCAGGAAGCTCACGGTCTCCGTCAGGTCCGCCCGCCCGGTGCGCAGGTGCGGCGCGCCCTCCCTCTCGAAGCCCACCGAGACCCCGCAGAAGAGCACGCGCCCGTCCTCGGCCCCGACCAGCCGGCTGACGGTCTCGCGGTACATCGTCCACATCACCTGGGGGCAGCTGTGCAGCCCTTCCGCCCTCAGCAGCAGCATGACCGTCTGCAGGTAGATCCCCGCGTCGCCCCACTGCCCGGGCCCCATCGCCCGGTCGAGGTAGCAGAACAGCACGAGCGGCGCCCCGAACGCCTCCGCGTTCAGGGCGGCGATCTTCCTGGGCCGGTCGGGGTCGTCACGCGCGATGCCCAGCGCCGCGTACCGCTGGGCGGCCGCGGCGGCGAAGCGCTCCGCGTACGGTGCGGCCAGACCGGCCGGGTACATCGGGTACTCCCGCTCGTCACCCGGGTCACCCGCGAGGGCCCTGGCGCTCGCGCGCCTCTTCAGTTCGGCCAGGGGCCCGCCCGTCACGACGTACACGTGCCACGGCTGGAGGTTCCCGCTCGACGGAGCCCGCGCCGCTGCCGTCAGCACCCGGTCGAGTACCTCTCGGGGCACCGGCTCGTCGCTGAACGCGCGTACCGCCCTGCGGCTGTCCACGGCTTCGTACACGTCCACGCCTTCTCGTCCTCTCCTTCCGCGGCGGGCGGCCGACGGGCCCGGGTCGGGCCCGCGGCGTTCAGCTTCCGGGCCGGGCCGCCCGCGGGCTCCGCGTGCGGC
>NZ_JAAGMG010001197.1 GCF_010548525.1 Streptomyces sp. SID14478 | reverse complement strand
ACGCTGGACCACCCGCGGGGCCGCCGGCCGGCGTCGTTCGCCTACGCGTTGCTGCCGAACGCGACCGGCGCCGCGGTGCGCCGCCACCACGGCGCGCACGTCCTCGCCAACACCACCCGCCTCCAGGCCGTACGCCACGACGGGCTCGGCCTGACCGCGGCGAACACCTTCACCGCGGGGACGCACCACACGGCGGGCCTCACCGTCGAGGGCGCGGCGTCGGTGCTGGTGCGGCGCCGCGAGGAGGTCACGGTCGCCGTCTCGGACCCGACGACCGAACGCGACACGGTGACCGTGGTGCTCCGCGGGCGGGGGCTGCGCAAGGTCCGCGGCGACGACGCGGTGCGGGTGCGCCGGGTGCCGGGCGGCACCCGGCTCGACGTGGACACGCACCACGCGTACGGGCGGAGCCTCGGCGTGACCTTGCGGTAGGTGGCGCCGCGCGCGGCCGCCGGACGGGAGGGCCGTCCCTACTCGTCGGCCTCCAGGTCGCCTTCCGTCTCCAGGTACACCTGGCGCAGGGCTTCCAGCGTCTGCGGGTCCGGCTTCTCCCACATGCCGCGGGACTCGGCCTCCAGGAGGCGTTCGGCGATGCCGTGCAGCGCCCAGGGGTTGGCCTCGGAGAGGAACTGCCGGTTCGTCTCGTCGAGGACGTACGTCTGCGTGAGCTTGTCGTACATCCAGTCGGCGATCACGCCGGTCGTGGCGTCGTAGCCGAAGAGGTAGTCGACCGTGGCGGCGAGTTCGAAGGCGCCCTTGTAGCCGTGGCGGCGCATCGCCTCGATCCACTTGGGGTTCACCACGCGGGCGCGGAAGACCCTCGACGTCTCTTCGACCAGCGTGCGCGTGCGGACCGTCTCCGGGCGGGTCGAGTCGCCGATGTACGCCTCCGGCGCCGAGCCGCGCAGCGCGCGGACCGTCGCCACCATGCCGCCGTGGTACTGGAAGTAGTCGTCCGAGTCGGCGATGTCGTGCTCGCGGGTGTCCGTGTTCTTGGCCGCCACCGCGATCCGCCTGTACGCCGTCTCCATCTCGCCGCGGGCCGCGCATCCGTCGAGGCCGCGCCCGTACGCGTAGCCGCCCCACACCGTGTAGACCTCGGCGAGGTCCGCGTCCGTGCGCCAGTCCTTGGAGTCGATCAGCTGGAGCAGGCCCGCGCCGTACGTGCCCGGGCGGGAGCCGAAGATGCGGGTGGTGGCGCGGCGCTCGTCGCCGTGGTCCGCGACGTCCGCCTGCACGTGGGCCCGTACGTGGTTGTGCTCCGCCGGTTCGTCGAGGGAGGCCGCGAGGCGCACCGCGTCGTCGAGCAGGCCGATCGTGTGCGGGAACGCGTCGCGGAAGAAGCCGGAGATGCGTAGCGTGACGTCGATGCGGGGGCGGTTCAGTTCGGCGTACGGGATCGGCTCCAGGCCCGTCACGCGGCGCGAGGCGTCGTCCCAGACCGGGCGGACGCCGAGCAGGGCCAGCGCCTCGGCGACGTCGTCGCCCGCGGTGCGCATGGCGCTCGTGCCCCACAGGGACAGGCCGACGGAGGTGGGGTACGCGCCGTCGTTGTCGGCCTTGTAGCGGTCGAGGAGGGACTCGGCGAGCGCCTGGCCGGTCTCCCAGGCGAGCCGGGACGGCACCGCCTTCGGGTCGACCGAGTAGAAGTTGCGGCCGGTCGGCAGGACGTTGACCAGGCCGCGCAGCGGGGAGCCGGAGGGGCCCGCGGGCACGAAGCGGCCCTCCAACGCCCGTACGGAATGGTCGAGTTCGGCCGTGGTGGCGTCCAGGCGCGGGACCACCTCGCGGGCCGCGAAGTCGAGGATCGCGCGGACCTGGTCCGAGACGTCGGTGGGCAGGGACGCCGGGTCCCAGTGCGCCGCCTCCATCGCCTCGACCAGTGCGCGGGCCGTCTCCTCCGCCTCGTCGGCCGCCGTGCGCGTCGCCTTCGACTCGTCCAGGCCGAGCGCCTCGCGCAGCCCGGGGAGCGCCTGCGTACCGCCCCAGATCTGGCGGGCGCGCAGGATCGCCAGGACGAGGTTGACGCGGTCGGCACCGGCCGGGGCCTGGCCGAGGACGTGCAGACCGTCGCGGATCTGGACGTCCTTGATCTCACAGAGCCAGCCGTCGAGATGCATGATGAACTCGTCGAAGCCCTCGTCCTCGGGGCGGTCCTCGACCCCCAGGTCGTGGTCGAGCTTCGCCGCCTGGATGAGGGTCCAGATCTGGGCGCGGATCGCCGGGAGCTTCGCCGGGTCCATGGCCGCGATCTGGGCGTGCTCGTCGAGGAGTTGCTCCAGGCGCGCGATGTCGCCGTAGGAGTCGGCGCGGGCCATCGGCGGCACCAGGTGGTCGATGAGCGTGGCGTGCACGCGGCGCTTGGCCTGGGTGCCCTCGCCCGGGTCGTTCACCAGGAACGGGTAGATCAGCGGCAGGTCGCCGAGGGCCGCGTCGGGGGCGCAGGCGGCGGACAGGCCCGCGTTCTTGCCCGGCAGCCACTCCAGGTTGCCGTGCTTGCCCAGGTGGATCATGGCGTCGGCGCCGAAGCCGCCGTCGTCCGCCGACGCGGCGATCCAGCGGTACGCCGCCAAGTAGTGGTGCGACGGCGGCAGATCGGGGTCGTGGTAGATCGCGATCGGGTTCTCGCCGAAGCCGCGCGGCGGCTGGATGAGGACGAGCAGGTTGCCGCGGCGCAGCGCCGCGAGCACGATGTCGCCCTCCGGGTTGCGGGAGCGGTCGAGGAACATCTCGCCGGGCGGCGGGCCCCAGTGCCGCTCGACCTGCTCGCGCAGTTCCTGCGGCAGGGTCACGTACCAGCGCTTGTAGTCGGCGGCCGGGATACGGACGGGGTTGCGCGCGAGCTGTTCCTCCGTCAGCCACTCCTGGTCGTGGCCGCCCGCGTCGATGAGCGCGCGGATCAGCTCGTCGCCGTCACCGGAGGCGAGGCCCGGGATCTCGGCCGCGTCGCCGAAGTCGTAGCCCTCGTCGAGGAACCGCCGCAGCAGGACGATCGCGGAGGCGGGGGTGTCCAGGCCGACCGCGTTGCCGATGCGGGAGTGCTTGGTGGGGTACGCGGACAGCACGAGGGCCAGCTTCTTGTCCGCGGCCGGTATGTGCCGCAGGCGGGCGTGGCGCTCGGCGATCCCGGCGACGCGGGCGGCGCGCTCGGGGTCCGCCACGTACGCGGGCAGCCCGTCCTCGTCGATCTCCTTGAAGGAGAAGGGGACCGTGATGAGGCGGCCGTCGAACTCCGGGACCGCGATCTGGCTCGCGGCGTCGAGCGGGGAGACGCCCTCGTCGTTGTCCGCCCAGTCCGCGCGGGAGGACGTCAGGCACAGCGCCTGCAGGATCGGCACGTCGAGGTGGGTGAGCGCGCCCGCGTCCCACGCCTCGTCGTCGCCGCCCGCCGAGGCCTGTGCCGGGCGCGTGCCGCCGGCCGCGAGGACCGTGGTGACGATCGCGTCCGCGGGGCGCAGCGCGTCGATCAGCTCCGGTTCGGGGGCGCGCAGCGAGGCGACGTAGAGCGGCAGGGGGCGGGCCCCGGCACGCTCGATCTCGTCGCACAGGGCGTGCACGAAGGCGGTGTTGCCGCTCATGTGGTGGGCGCGGTAGTAGAGCACGGCGACGGTCGGGCCTTCGTGGGCCGACGCCGCGCGCTCCAGGGCGCCCCAGGTCGGCGCGGGCGCCGGGAGATCGAAGCCGTGGCCGGTGAGCAGCACCGTGTCGGACAGGAACCGGGCGAGCTGGGCCAGGTTCGCCGGGCCGCCGTGCGCCAGGTACTTGTGTGCCTCGGCGGCGATGCCGACGGGCACCGTGGAGGCCGCCATCAGCTGGGCGTCGGGGGCCTGTTCACCGGTGAGGACGACCAGCGGGACGCCGGCCGCGCGCAGCCGGTCGATGCCCTCCTGCCAGGCGCGGACGCCGCCGAGGAGGCGTACGACGACGAGTGCGGTGCCCGCGAGCAGCTCGTCCAGGTCGTCGAGGGGCAGCCGGGAGGGGTTGGCGAAGCGGTAGGTGACCGGGGCGTCGGAGGTGGCGTTCGCCGCGCGGGCACTGAGCAGGTCGGTGTCCGAAGTGGACAGGAGGAGGAGCTGCTGAGGCATGCGTCGTCTGGCCTTCCTCGGGGTGTCCGCGCCCCGGGTGGTCGAGTGGACGGCAGGAGTTCCTGGCTCACCCCTGTTCCGGAGTTCAGGAACGGGGGCTCACAGTGGCGGGACCGCGCCGGATTCGCACCGGGCTTCCTCCCTTGTCGCCGTCTATGGCACCGCTCATCGTACGGGTCCGGGGCAAGGCCCGGCACGGGACGCCCGTCACAGGCCGATGGGTATGCTCCGTCGCATGCCCGCCTCCCCCCTGCCCCTCGGCCCCGGTGCGTCCGGTTCGTCCGGCGGTGACGCCTGCCCGGGGGCGCTGCGGCTGCACGCGGCGGACGACGGGTTCCTGGCGCGGGTGCGGATACCCGGCGGGGTGGTGTCGGTGACGCAGGCGCGGGCCCTCGCCGAGGTCGCCGGGCGGCTCGGCGACGGCATGCTGCACCTCACCTCGCGGGGGAACGTGCAGGTGCGCGGCCTGTCGGGGGAGTGCGGCGGGGAGTTGGCGGCGGTGCTCGGCGGGGCCGGCCTGCTGCCCTCGGCCGCGCACGAGCGGGTGCGCAACGTCGTGGCGTCGCCGATGTCGGGGCTCGACGGGCACGGTTACGTCGACGTGCGGGACTGGCTGACCGGGCTGGACGACGCCCTGTGTGCGAGTTCCGTCACTCCGGAGCTGTCCGGACGGTTCCTGTTCGCCCTGGACGACGGGCGGGGGGACGTGGCCACTTTGCGGCCT
>NZ_JAAGMG010001153.1 GCF_010548525.1 Streptomyces sp. SID14478 | reverse complement strand
CGGGCAACGTCACGCCGTGCTCGACACGAACGTGCGACGCGTGCTGGCGCGGGCCGTGATGGGCGTGCAGTATCCGCCGAACGCGACGACCGCGGCCGAGCGCAAGCTCGCGCGGGCGCTGTTGCCCGCGGACGACGACACCGCCGCCAAGTGGGCCGCCGCGTCCATGGAGTTGGGCGCGCTGGTGTGCACGGCCAAGAACGAGGAGTGCCACCGGTGCCCGATCGCCGCGCAGTGCGCGTGGCAGCAGGCCGGCAAGCCCGCGCACGACGGGCCGCCGCGGCGCGCGCAGACGTACGCCGGGACGGACCGTCAGGTGCGCGGCAGGCTCCTCGCCGTGCTGCGGGAGGCGGTCTCGCCGGTGCCGCAGGCCGTGCTCGACCGGGTCTGGGAGGAGCCGGTGCAGCGGGCCCGCGCCCTCGACGGGCTGGTCGACGACGGTCTGGTGGAGCCGCTCGCGGGCGGTCTGTACCGGCTTCCGGTGGGGTGAGCCGGCGCGTTCCGCGGCCGCTCCCCCGGGTTCGTTACACAACCGACGGACAGCCGTGCGTTCGTCGAAGGCTGGAGCGGACAACGCCGTGACAACACCTCCGTAACTTCTTCCTCGTAACCGCACACGACCAGTGCGGACAAACGGGGATTGCAGGAAGCGGGAGGCGGTTGATCATGGCGCAGGGCAGCGAGGTGCTCGGGTTCGAGGAGTACGTCAGGACGCGGCAGGACGCTCTGCTGCGCAGCGCCCGGCGCCTGGTACCGGACCCCGTCGACGCCCAGGACCTCCTGCAGACCGCGCTCGTGCGGACGTACGGACGCTGGGACGGCATAGCCGACAAGCGACTGGCCGACGCCTACCTGCGCCGGGTCATGATCAACACGCGGACCGAGTGGTGGCGGGCCCGGAAGCTGGAGGAAGTGCCCACCGAGCAGCTTCCCGAGTCGGTCGTGGACGACTCGACCGAGCAGCACGCCGACCGGGCCCTGCTGATGGACATCATGAAGGTGCTGGCTCCGAAGCAGCGCAGTGTCGTGGTGCTGCGACACTGGGAGCAGATGTCCACAGAGGAGACGGCCGCCGCCCTCGGCATGTCGGCCGGAACCGTGAAGAGCACGCTGCACCGGGCGCTCGCCCGGCTCCGCGAGGAGCTGGAGAGCCGTGACCGCGAAGAGCTGGTGACCCGCGCGCTCGACCGTGAGGAGCAGGAGCGTTGCGCGGCCTAGGCACACGCGCCTTTCGGATTCGCAGGGTCCTGAGAGCCCTCAAGGCGGGGAGCACGGCGGTTGCCGGGCTCGCCGCCCTCGGGCTTTTCGTCGGGGCCCTCGCCGCCTGTTCGGCCGGAGGCACGGGCGCCCGGGACGAGGGCCCCGCCCGTACGGACCCGGTCGGCTCCGCCGCCTCCTCCGCCCCCTCCGCGACCTCGACACCCGCGCCCGCCCAGAGCCCGAAGACGGTCAACGCGGTGCACCTGGTGAAGGACGATCCCAAGGTCAGCGCGGACATCAAGCGCGATCTCAAGCCGTGCGTGGCGAACGAGTACCCGGTCGACGTGAGCTACGGCAACCTGACCGGCGGTGCGTCGAGCGACGTCGTCGTCAATGTGATGACCTGCGGCGACGCGGTCGGCATTGGGACGTACGTGTATCGCGACGAGGGCGGAAAGTACCAGAATGTCTTCCAGGCCGAGGAACCCCCGGTCTACGCGGAGATCGACCGAGGTGATCTGGTGGTCACCAAGCAGGTGTACGAGCAGGGCGACTCGGTCGCCTCTCCTTCGGGCGAGGAGGTCCTCACGTACCGCTGGCGCGGGGACCGCTTCGCCCAGGAGGGCCGCATCCACAACGACTACAGCCATGCCGTGGACGGGGAGTCCCCCACCCCCGCGGACGACGGGCTGAGCGCACCGTGAACGGACGGAGGATCCATGGGTGAGCGCAAGGGTGAGCAGACCCACGTGCTGTTCGTCGAGGACGACGACGTCATCCGCGAGGCCACCCAGCTCGCTCTGGAGCGCGACGGCTTCGTGGTGACCGCCATGCCCGACGGGCTGGCGGGCCTGGAGGCGTTCCGCGCGGACCGGCCGGACATCGCGCTGCTCGACGTGATGGTGCCCGGTCTGGACGGCGTCTCCCTGTGCCGCCGCATCCGCGACGAGTCGACGGTCCCGGTGATCATGCTCTCCGCGCGCGCCGACTCCATCGACGTCGTGCTCGGCCTGGAGGCGGGGGCCGACGACTACGTGACCAAGCCGTTCGACGGGGCCGTGCTCGTGGCCCGGATCCGCGCCGTACTGCGGCGCTTCGGGCACGCGGGCGGCCCGTCCGCCGCGGGCGCCTCCGGCACGGAGGAACCGGTCGCCACGGGCGGCGGCGTGCTGCACTTCGGCGACCTGGAGATCGACACGGAGGGCATGGAAGTGCGCAAGGACGGGACGCCGGTGGCGCTGACGCCCACCGAGATGCGGCTGCTCCTGGAGTTCTCCTCGGCGCCCGGCACCGTCCTGTCCCGAGACAAGCTCCTGGAGCGCGTGTGGGACTACGGCTGGGGCGGGGACACCCGCGTCGTCGACGTCCACGTCCAGCGGCTGCGCACGAAGATCGGCCAGGACCGGATCGAGACGGTCCGCGGCTTCGGCTACAAACTGAAGGCCTGAGCGGGCCGATGAGGCCGACAGGACCGATGGGGCCGACAGGACCGATGGGGCGGACAGGGAAGGGCATATGAGGGGGACGGCGGACGCTCCGCACCCGCGCGAGCCGATCGGCTCGGACGGCCGGGCCGCGGCGCTCGGGGCACCCCGGGCGGCCGG
>NZ_JAAGMG010001116.1 GCF_010548525.1 Streptomyces sp. SID14478 | reverse complement strand
CTCGCGCTGGTCGCGGCGATCGTCGCCGGAGCCGTCGTGGTCCTGTCCGACGACGGCGACCGGGGCACGACGAAGGCGGACAACGGGCCCTCGGCGCCGACGAGTTCGGCCACCGCGCCCGCCACCGCCGGCGTCGCGCCCTCTCCGTCCGAGGACCCCTCCCTCGCCACCGACCAGCTCAACGGCATCACGCTGCCCGTCGTCCCCGGCTGGCAGAAGGCCGATAACGTCGCCGACGACGACGTGCTGCTGACCACGCCGCGCACCTACACCTGCCCGTTCGACGACGGACTGTGCCGTCGCGGCACCGTCGCCACGCACACCGTGACCGGCGCGGCCGAGGGGGCGAGCCCGCGCTCCCTCGCCGAGGAGGACGTCTCCGACGCCGCCGACCTCGCCTACGACACCGACGCCGTCGGGCAGCGGCCGTTCGGCGGGATGACCTCTCACAAGGTCGTCGCCGCGCGGCAGGTCGCCGTCGCCGGGCGCGCCGGATACCTCGTGCGCTGGAAGGTCGCGACGGCCGAGGGACCCGGCGGCTACGTGCAGTCCGTGGTGTTCCCGTCCAGCGTCGGCTCCGAGTCGCTGGTCGCCGTGCGCCTCACCCTCGACGCGAGCGACGCGGCCCCGCCGCTCGCCGACCTCGACAGGATCGTCAAGGGGATCCGGCCGGTGGGCGCCACGGGCGGCGACGGGGGAGTGGGCAGCAGCATCGGCCCGCCCCCCACCTGACCACTCACAGGAACGTGTAGCCCTCACCGCGGTACGTGGGCACGGTCCCGGTCACCGCGTCGCCCGCCACCAGGTGCAACACCTCGAAGCGCTCGCACAGTTCACCGGCCTTCGCGTGCCGGAACCACACCTTGTCCCCGAGGAGCAGATCGTCGGCGGCCGCACCCAGCAGCGGTGTCTGCACCTCGCCGGGCCCCTCCTGGGCGTCGTAGCGCAGCCCCTCCGGCAGGTACGGCACCGGCAGCCGGTCCGGGCCGGCCGCGCCCGACGCGGGGTAGCCGCCGCCGAGCACCGTGACGACCCCGACTCCGGGCCTGCGCACCACCGGCTGGGCGAACAGCGCCGCCGGACGCCCGCGGAACGACGTGTAGTTGTCGAAGAGCCGCGGCACGTACAGCCCCGACCCGGCGGCGATCTCGGTGACGGCGTCCTCGGCGGCGGTGTGCTGCACGCTGCCGGTCCCGCCGCCGTTCACGAACTCCAGGTCCGGGGCCACCGCCCGCACGGCCCGCACCACCTCGCCGCGCCGCACCGCCAGTTCCTTGCGGGCCGCGGCCTGCATCAGCCGGATCGCCCGCGACCGCACGGGCCGCCCGGCGACCGCGTCCCCGACCCCCGCCACGTGCCCCTCGTACGCCATGATCCCGACCAGCCGGAACCCGGGCCTGCGCGCCACCGCCCGCGCCAGATCGGCGAGTTGGGACGGCGTACGCAGCGGAGAGCGCAGCGCGCCGATCCTGACCCGCCCGCCGAGCACCTGCCACGACGTGTCGAGTTCCAGGCAGACCCGGATCTCCTCGCGGCCCCCGTCCCGCGCCTCGTCGATCAGCCGCAGCTGCGCCGGGTCGTCGACCATCACGGTCACCGCGGCCGCCAGCTTGGCGTCGTGCGCCAGCTCGGCGAAACCGGACCGGTCCGCGGACGGATAGGCGAGCAGCACGTCCTCGAACCCGGACCGCGCCAGCCAGACCGACTCGGCCAGCGTGAACGACATGATCCCGGCGAACCCGTCCCGGGCCAGCACCCGCTCCAGCAGGGCCCGGCACCGTACGGACTTGCTGGCCACCCGGATCGGCTTTCCCGCGGCGCGGCGTACGAGATCGTCGGCGTTGGCGTCGAAGGCGTCGAGGTCGACGATCGCCAGGGGGGCGTCGAGATGTGCGGTGGCCCGGTCGAAGCGGGCCCGGTCGGCGGCGCGCGGTGTCATGACCGAAGCCTGCCAGACGCGATTACCGCAGGGTAGAGGGACGATCCGGGCAGATCGGCCCAGCCCGTGGTCTGATGCGAGCCGTCCGCGGGTGAGCCCGTTAGAGTGACGCGCACGCTGGCTTGAGGAAACGGGGAGGCATGAGCACCGAAGCCCGACGTGTCCCGCCGCGTCCCACGACGCCGCCACCCCCCGCGGCCCCGCCCCGACCGGCGCCCGCGCAGCCGCAGCCGGACGGCGCGCAACTCCCGGACAGCGTCCCCCCTTTGCCCGCGACGCCACCCCCTCC
>NZ_JAAGMG010001078.1 GCF_010548525.1 Streptomyces sp. SID14478 | reverse complement strand
GGGCCGCAGCGGCGACGGCCAGGAGATCCGCTCCCCGGCGCACTCGCCCGGCAGCAGCGCGAGCTGGCGCGGCCCGCCGAGGACGACGTCGGCCTCGCGCAGCGCCGCCCGTGAGGTGTCCGGCAGCCCCGGCCAGCCGTCCGCGCCGATCCCGACGACGGTCACCACAGCCGGGGCGGGAGTCGCGGGAGTCACTGCCTGGTACCTCGTACGTGGTGCGTCATGCTCGGGAGGGTTACGTGAAGTCAAGGGAGCCGCACTCTATCGGGCGACATCGGCTCCCCCGCCGAGCACCCCTGGAGCACCGATGGCCCGCACTGAGTTGACCGGGCGCCTCGCGCCGATCATGCCGAGCCGGGACCTGGCCGCCACGATCGCCTTCTACGCCGCACTCGGCTTCACGGTCGACGGCCACTACCCCGACGACGGCTATCTGATCCTCGTACGCGACCACGCCGAACTGCACTTCTTCCACGCCCCCGACACCGACCCCCTGAGCACCGCGCACGCCCTGTACCTGCGGCTCGACGGCGGCGCGCACGTGGTGGACGCGCTGCACGAGGAGTGGCGGGGCGCCGGCCTGAGCGAGGACCCGTACGCGACGCCGCGGCTCGTCGAACCCGACGACACGGTGTACGAGATGCGGGAGTTCGCGCTCGTCGACCCCGACGGGAACCTGCTGCGGGTCGGCTCCGCGCTGGAGGCGACGGAGGGTTAGGCCGCTTCCCCGCCGACGCGCCGCCCGGCCGCGCGGTCCACGGACCGGCCTGCCGGACGGTGTTACCTCAGGGGCGGGTGACAGCGAGCGGGAGGTACGGGACGACATGACGGGATACAGCGCGGCGCGGGCCCGGGTCGTGTCCGCCGTGGTGCTCGGGGCCGTGGGCATCTCGGTGCTGCCGGGTGCCGGGCAGGCGCGGGCCGCCGACGACGCGGGGCACGCGGCCGTCGTCTGGCCGGTCATGGCGGCCCCGCACATGACGGCGGCCGCGCTCGGCTCGGGCCCCACCGCGCAGCCGGTCTTCGACGACGACGCGCTCGCGGGGCTGTTCGCGAAGGGCGGCCGCCTGCGCGAGGTCGTCGACGCGGGCAAGGACCGCGAGGTCAGCTGGGTCGTCGACCCGGACCTGGTGCTCTCCGCGCAGGCGATGGCGAACGGCTACCGAGTCGCGGACAGCGCCGACTCCAGCAATCCGCAGGACAGCACGCGGGGCACCGGGCAGAGCGCCGCGAAGGCCTGGCTGTCCGCGCTCAGGGACGCGGTAAAGGGCCGCGACGTGTGGCTACTGCCGTACGCGGACCCCGACCTGGCCTCGCTCGCGCACCACCCCGGCGCCGACACCGACGACCTCACCGAGGTCGTGGCCGGGCTCGCGGACGACGCGAAGGAACGGGTCGACACGATCCTGGGCACCGGGACCCGGGCCGGTCTCGGCTGGCCCGCGGACGGCGCCCTGGACAGCCAAGTCGCCCGGCTGGGCACGAAGTTGGGGGTGAGCCGCATCCTCGCCTCGGGGCCGGGGCTCACCCCGGCGGGCACCGCGCCGGTGACGCTGGGCGGGGACGGCGACGCCGACAGCGACGGGGACACCGGCCGGATGACGGCGCTGCCCTACGACGCGGACCTCACGACGGCGCTGGCCCGCATCGAGGACCCGGACCCGGACGCGTCCCCCAGCCCCTCGCCGAGCCCCTCGGCCACCGGCTCCTCGACGAGCCCGTCCGCGACCGCCTCGACCGGCCCCTCGCCGTCCGCGAGCGGCGAGGCGCGGGACACCCCCGACGCCGCGACGGTCACGCGTCTCGCCGCGCTCCTCAAGGCGAACACCCGCCCCGTCCTCGTACCGCCCCGCGAGCTGTCCGGCACGGCGGCGAACGCGCTCGGGGCCGCCCTCGACTCCGGCACCGACGAGGGCTGGCTGGACCTGGAGGGCATCCGCACCGCGGACAACGACCCGGTGCGGGGCCGGGCGGCGGGCAGCGGGTCGTATCCTTCCCGGCTCGTCCGGGGCGAGCTGACCGGCTCCCAACTCGCGGCCGTGGCAGGCGACTTGGACGGTCTGTCCACGCTCTCGAAGGTGCTCGCCGACCCGAAGGCCACCACGGCGTCCGTGCACGCGGCGATGGCCCGCGCCCTGTCCACGGCCTGGCGGCCGGCGGACGACTCCGCGCAGCAGACCTTCCAGCAGCGCACCTCCGACTTCCTTTCCACGTCGGTGGATTCGCTGCGGCTCGTCCCGAAGACCACGGTCACCCTCACCTCCGGCGACGCGACGATCCCGGTGACGGTCGACAACGGCCTGCAGCAGCCGGTGGCGGGGCTCGAACTGCGGGTCTCCTCCAGCGACGCGGAGCGGATGAAGGTCAACGACCCGAGGACGGCGGTGGAGGCCGCGGGCTCCGCGAGCCACACCTCGCACATCGGCGTCACCGCGAAGGCCAACGGCAAGGCACGGATCACCGCCCAGCTCTACACCACGAGCGACGGCAAGCCCTGGGGCGAGCCGATGACGTTCACCGTCGACGTCACCTCGGTGTCGTCGGGGGCGATCGCGGTGGTGGTGGCGGGGGTCGTGCTCATCCTGCTTGCGGCCGCGTTCCGGATGCGGCGGGTGCGCAGGCGCACGGCGCACGAGGAGCCCCCGCAGGAGTAGGGCCGGGCCCGGGGAACAGCGGACCGGCGCCGAGACACCGGACCGGCCCCGAGGAACAGGGACCGGTCCGGTGTCAGGCAGGCGATCGGGTCAGGCGGTGACGGCGCTGCGGCGCAGGGTGCGCAGGACCAGCCACTGGTCGCCCCAGGCCATCGCCGTGCCGAGCACGGCCATCAGGATGCCGAGGAACAGGCCGTCCGCGGCGGCGCCGAGGGCGAAGCCGACGGAGGCGAGCCCGGCCCGCACCGCGAAGCGGACGCCGACCAGGCCGAGGGCGAGGAAGCGGGTGCGCTTGTTCTTCCACAGGGCCTTCATCAGACGCATCCGGGTGCGCAGCACGGTCAGCGTCAGGGTCAGGTTCACGGCCAGGGCGATCGGGATCACCCAGTAGACGGCCGGGTAGGCGCGGGCGATGTCGAAGACGCCGGCGAGGCAGCCCATGATCGGGAAGTACCAGTTCGGCAGACCCTTGAAGTCCGTGTCCCGCGCGACCCGCTGAGCCTGCTCGGCGGTCAGCTTGGTCGTGGTCCTCGTCTTCGTCGCCGTGTCCGTGCTCATGGCCTGTTCCCCCTGCTGTCCGGTCCGCTCGTCTTTCCGACAGCACTGAGCTTCGCGCAGTGGGGGCACCGCCCGGCAGAGCGAGGCGTCCCGACCCTGGCGGTACAAATGTCACTCGCTCTTCTTGAGCTGCTCAGGCCCAGCCCGGCAGCCAGGGGTCGTCCGCGGCCGGGCCCTCGGCCGCGTGACGGGCGGTCAGGTAGTCGCGCACCTTCGGCAGCACGGGGTGCGGATTGTCCTCGCGCCACAGCAGCCAGTGCGGATAGACGGGCGTGGGACGGCGTACGGGGATCAGGTGCAGGCCCAGTCCGGTGGGCCGCACGAGCGGGGTGCGGGTGCCGAGGAACGTGCCCCGGTCGTCGGAGTCGACGATGATCCGCGCCTGGTGCTCCAGGCCGAAGGCGGGCCCCGACGGGTCGATGCGCATGCCGAACTCCTGCGCCAACTCGGCGTAGTACCAGCCCCATTCGGTGTCCGGTTCGAGCTTCGGCATCCAGAGGCGGTGCCCGGCGAGCTCCGCCGGGCTGACGCTCTCCCGGCCGGCCAGCGGATGCTTCGGCCCGATCGCGAGGACCACCGGCTCGTCCGCGACGCGGACGGTGCGCACCCCCGCGGGCATCCGCGACTCGGGCAGGCTCCGCGCCCAGAAAGCGGCGTCCACCGCGCCCTCGCGCACGGCGGCGAGCCCGGCCCGCCCCGACGTGCCGGTCACCACGTCCAGC
>NZ_JAAGMG010001039.1 GCF_010548525.1 Streptomyces sp. SID14478 | reverse complement strand
AAGGCGAGGGCGGTACGGCGGGCGGGCGCGGTCAGGGGCGTGGGCGGGGCTCGAAAGGCGCGCCGTCGGAGCGCAGGCGCGTTGCGGAGAGCGAGGGCGGTGCGGAAGGCGAGGGCCGCCGAGACAGCGGGCGCGACATGGAAGGCGGGCCGTCGGAACGCAGGCCCGGCGCGGAGGACGGGGGCGGCGCGAAAGGTGGGGGCGGCGCGGAAGGCGAGCCGTCGGAGGGAGCGGTGGGGCCGGAGGGCACGGAGGGGGCAGGGGCTGGGCCCGACTCCTCGGAGCGGGGAGCGCGCGGTCAGGAGCGGACGAGCGCCCAGATCGTCTTGCCGTAGCGGCCCCGCTGCCACACGCCCCAGGCCTCGGCGAGGCCGTCGACGAGGTGCAGTCCGCGTCCGCTCTCCTCTTCAGGGGCACACGGCGGCCGCATCTGCGGCTCGGCCGTGGACTCATCGGACACTTCGATGAAGCACGAGCCGTCCGCGAGCACGGTCACCGCGATCTCGAACTCCCGTGCACGCACGGGCCCGTGCCGTATCGCGTTAGTCGCCAGTTCGGAGACGAGCAGTACGGCGGTGTCGAGCGCGTCCGCCGGCCCCGTATGCCCCCAGCCGGCCAGGTGCTCACGCACACGCAGCCGCGCCACCCCCACCGAGGCCGGGTGCCGCGGCAGTCTGAATGCACTGCGTCGCAACACATGAAGCCACCTCCTTCTCCGCAAGATGAACACGAGTTCGCCACATGATGCAGCGTGCCAACCGCAGAAGGCGCCACTGCGGCCACTTTCCCCACATCGCTATTCGGTCATATCCGGGATCGCCACTCTTTGGCCGGACCCGAAATCGGTCCCGCTCTCGAGTCCGGCGCTGTCTCGGAGTCGGAGCCGGCACTGTCTCGGAGTCGGAGCCGGGGCTGTCTCAGACTCGGGACCGGGCCGGGGCGGCCGGACCGGGCCGGAGTCGGCGGGGCGACGGAATCGGCCCGGGGCGGAATCGGCCCCAGGGTCAGGCTGGGAGTAGGCCCCGGAATCGGGGTTGGAGTCGGAGGCGGAGGCGGCCCGGGCTCGAAGGCGGGGCAGACCTTGTTCACGCCTGCTTCGAGGCGAGCTCCACGACCGTGATGTCGGAGGGGGCACCCACCCGGACCGGCGGGCCCCAGGCGCCCGCGCCCCGGCTCACGTAGAGCTGGGTGTCGCCGTAGCGATCCAGGCCCGCGAGGGTCGGATTCGCCGCGTCGGCGATGAAGTTGCCGGGCCACAACTGGCCGCCGTGCGTGTGCCCGGACAACTGGAGGTCGACACCGTGCCGCACCGCCTCGTGGATCATCACGGGCTGGTGGGCGAGGAGGACGGCGGCGCGGGACCTGTCACGGTCGCCGAGTGCCTTGCCGTAGTCGGGGCCCTCGTCGTAGTTCTCACCGGTGATGTCGTTGACGCCCGCAAGGTCGAACGCGCCCATCTCGACGCGGGCGTTCTCCAGCGGGCGCAGGCCGATCTCGCGGACGTGCTCAACCCACTGGTCGGCACCCGAGAAGTACTCGTGGTTACCGGTGACGAAGAACGCGCCGTGCCGGGCACGCAACCGTGCGAGCGGGGCAACCGCGGGGGCGAGGTCCTCCACGCTCCCGTCGACCAGGTCACCGACGACCGCGATGAGATCGGGCTGCGTGGCATTAATGGTGTCGACGACGCGCTCCGCGAAGCCCCTGCCGAGCACCGGGCCGATGTGGATGTCGCTGACCACCGCGATCCTGAATCCGTGGGCCACCCGCGGGAGTTTGGCCAGCGGAACAGTCACCCGCTTCACCTTCGGCCCCCGCAGCACGCCGTACGCGCCCGAGCCCACGACGCCCGCGGCGGCCACGGTGGCGGCGACGCCGACCGAACGGGAGAGGAGGAGCCGGCGACTGGGGCCGGGGGCCGGGACGGGATTCGGGTCGAGGGTGGCATCTGATGCAGGGGTGGCGTCCGATGCGGGGCGGGATGCAGCGGCGGAGGCCGGGGCGTGAGCGGATACGCCTTCGGCTTCACGTCCGGCCGCCGGGGCGGTGGTGGGCCCGGATGCGAATCCGGATGCGGACCCGGATGCGGATGCCGATGCGGGAAGGCTCGATTCAGCGGCTCCAGCGGATAGTGGCCCGGTACGTTCGAGCACGCGCCGCAGCAGGGGCCGGATGACCTCCCCCACCAGCAACGCGAGCACCAGGTAGATCGCGAACGCCATCCACAAGAACCCCGGCCACGCCAGCACCTGCTGCACCAAGAACGGCGCCTCGGCCCGCTCGGCGGCCACCGCCCCGAACATCAGCACCGGCCCCGCCACGAACACCACCGTGCCCAGGCGTCTCGGCCATCCCGGACCTGCCGTCGTGTCCCGGACGAGACGGCGCCACGCGTAGTAGTGCAGCCCTGCGAGCGCCGCGACTGCGGCCAGGGCGATCACCACAAAGACAACGATCATGACGCGTCCGCCTGTTCCGCCGCTTCGACCTGCCGACCCGCTCCGCCCGTTCGGCCCGTTCGGCCCGTCCGGCCCGTCCGGCCCGTTCGGCCAGTTCCGTCTATGAAGTCCGCCGCAGTGCACGCACTCCGCGGAACCCGATGCCCCCTACCACCGTCCCCAAGACAAAGGACGCGACGGCGAGCGTCAGGTGCACCCAGAAGTACGCCGTCGGATCCCCGGCGTCGTCGAAGGCGAGGCCACTGCCGTCCTTCCACAGGTTCTTGACGAAAGTGATCCAGATGAACCAGCTCCACACCCCGAAGGCGAGCAGGAACCAGGAGACGGGGCGGCTGAGCTTCATACATTCAGTATCGCCAGCCGCCTTCGCGCACCGCCGCCGGGGTGGGGCCGGAGAGACACAGAACACCTCGGCGGAGACTTACGGGTCGTGTACATGTACGTTCTCGACCGTGCCTGCCTCCCATGCGTCGTACATGTCGTACATGAAGAAGTCCACGCAGCCCACGCGCGCTACCGGCCCGTTGCGCGCCACGCTGCTCACGACTTCCGCGGTCCTGCTCACGGCCTCCGCCCTGTCCCTGACGCCCGCCCTCCCGGCGTCGGCCGCGGACCAGCCGGACAAGGAACCGTCCAAGAGCGCCACGAAGAAAGCCGGACCTCCGGCCAACATGTCGAAGATCGGCGGCCCCCAACTGGGAAAGCCGGGCACGCAGGTGAACCTGGGCGCGGGCGCCCCCGTCCTTCCCAAGGACCTGACCGCCAAGTCCTGGATCGTCACGGACGCCGAGTCGGGCGATGTCCTCGCCTCGCACAACGCGCACTGGCAGCTGCCTCCCGCCAGCACCCTCAAGATGCTCTTCGCGGACACCCTCCTCCCTAAGTTCCCCAAGACCACGACGCACAAGGTCGTCCCCTCCGACCTGGCCGGCATGGGCGCGGGCTCCAGCCTCGTCGGCGTCAAGGAGAACTTCACCTACACCGTCCACGATCTGTGGCTCGGCGTCTTCCTGCGCTCCGGCAACGACGCGGTGCACGTCCTGTCCGCGATGAACCACGGCGTCCCGCAGACGGTCAAGGACATGCAGGCCCACGCCCAGGATCTCCAGGCGATGGACACGAACGTCGTCAGTCCCGACGGCTACGACGCCCCCGGACAGCACTCCTCTGCCTACGACCTCACCCTCTTCGCCCGCTCCGGCCTGCAAAAAGCGGACTTCCGCGAATACGCCTCCACGGCCACCGCCAAGTTCCCCGAGTCGCAGAAGAAGGGGAAGACCACCAGCCGCTTCGAGATCCAGAACACCAACCGTCTCCTCACCGGTGACGTAGGCCTCGACGCCTACAAGGGCATCGCGGGCGTCAAGAACGGCAACACCACCAACGCCGGCGCGACGTTCACCGGCGTCGCCGAACGCAACAAGAAGGTCCTCCTCGTCACCGTCATGAACCCCGACTCCAAGGAGAGCCACGCGGTCTACAAGGAGACCGCCCGCCTTCTCGACTGGGGTTTCCAGGCCGACGGCAAGGTCACCCCGGTCGGCACCCTCGTCCCGCCGAAAAGCGCGAAATCCCCCGGCTCCGGCACCGCCGGCTCGGCCAGCCCCCAGGGCGAAGCGGGCCCCGCCAAACCTGCCGCCCATGCCACGGCCTCCACGGACAACTCCAGCGGCGTCGGCATCGCCCTCGCCATCACGGGCGGCGTCCTCGTCGTCCTGGCCGGCGGGGTCTTCCTCGTCCGCAAGAAGTGGCCGCTGCGCGCCAAGAGCTGACCCGACGCTGACAGCCTCGGTCCCGCGGTCGAGCACCGGGCTGGGGCAGCAGGCCTGGGGCTTTGAGCTGTGAACTGAGGGCTTGGGGGCCTGGGGCTTGGGGGCCTGGGGCTTGGGGGCTTGGGGGCTTGGCGGCTTGGCGGCTTGGCGGCTTGGCGGCTTGGCGGCTTGGGGCTGACGGCATTGGTCTGAGGACAAGAGGCCTGTGGAGAGAGGCCTGCGGAGAGAGACCTCCGGGCAAAGACCTGTGGGCACAGCCTGTGGACAGCGAGGGTGTGGACATTAGGCAGTGCTGAAGGCGGTGCCGGACTCTGAAGGCCACCCCTCGCACGGAGTCACCGGGGGCTCTTCAACCCCAGGCCCGCCTCCTCTGCCCTGTCAACTCCCCGGCGCCGAAGCTCTGTCAGGCCCAGCCGTTGATCCGGTCACAGGCCCGTCCGCTGCACCAGTCGCCGGTTGCCCGGCAGCAGGCTGCCCGGCCACAGTCCCGTTAGCACCGCTTTCCGAACCACGGCTACCGCCATCACCGCCACCTGCGGATCCCTCCTCCCCGGCCACCCCCGCTGCCGCCGCCACCCCGGCCACAGCCTCCGCATCGGGCTCGTCGTTCCCAGGCCCTTCCTCCTCCCGCCCTGCCGCGACAGCACCCCCCGTCGCGGTCCATGCGGAGCAGAACAGCACCAGCTTCGCCGTGAAGTTGATCCACAGGAGCAACGCGACGGGTGTGCCGAACGCCCCGTACATGCTCTTCGCCGCAACGCCCTTCATATAGCCGCCGAGCAGCAACTTCAGCAGCTCGAACCCCGCCGCCCCGATCAACGCAGCCGTGACCAGGTCCCGCCTCGGCGGCTGCACCCCGGGCAGCAACGTCAGCACGTACAACAGCAGCAGGAAGTCCGCCAGCACCGCGATCGCGAACGCGACGGCCTGCAGCAGCGCACCGCCCCACCCCTCCTTGTCGATCCCCAGCTGATCGGCGGTCCACCCCACCGCCGTGGACGCCAACGTCGACGCCACCAACGAGGCCAGGCCCGCGCCCCCGAGCCCCATGAGCACCCCGGCGTCCTTGAGCTTGCGCAGGACAGGGTTCTCTTCGCTGTCCGGCAGCTCCCACACTGTCCGCAGGCACTCCCTTATGGAGCCGACCCACCCGACACCGGTGAACAGAAGCAACGCCCCGGCCACGACCCCGATCGTCCCCGCGTTGTCGATCAGCGCCCCGAGATCCAGCTGATCGGCGATCCCGGGGACCTGATCACTGATCTTCGACTCGAGCTTCTGCTGCTGATCGGCGCCGAGGGTGCCGGCAGCAACCGCCGCGGCCACGGTGAGGAGCGGGAACAACGCCAGGAAGCTGATGAACGTCATCGCCGCCGCGAGCCGCGCCCACTTCACCTCGTCGAGCCGTTCGTAGGCGCGCCAGGCATGGGTCAGCATCAGCCGGGCGACCAATGGCCCGACGACAGGGAGTTTCTTCAGCCAATCCATGATCCCAGCCTGCCCTAGTTGACCGGTTCGACCGGTCTCTCACCCGCCGGTCTGTCGCCGGCCGTTCTCCCGTCAACCGCTCTCGCTCCGGCTGTTCTCACCCCCGCCTCCTCCTCGGCCGGGCGCTCGCCCGCCCCGTCACCCGCGCTCGCACCCGGCCTCGTACTGGGGCCCACCGGCGTCACTCGCGATCCGGCTCCGAAGACCAGGGTCCGAGTACCCCAGAACCGCACCATCGTGGCCAACGCCATCCCCACCCCCGCGCCCGAGATCGTGTCGGCTGCGGCTGAGGTGAAGCCCAGCCCGTAGTGCGACACCGCAATGCACAACAACTGCACCAGAGCCCCCACCACGTTCACGGCGAAGAACACCGCGTACTGCTGCAACCGCGACACCCCAGCGGCCCTTGTGCGGTAGGTCCCGAGCGCGTTCCCCAGGTACGCAACCGAGCAACCCGCCACGAACGACAGGGCCTTGGCCGAGATCGGATCCATCCCGCCCGGTCCGCGCAGCCAGACGAAAAGCCCCAGATCAGCGGCGTAGGCACAAACCCCCACCATCGCGAATCCGGCCAGCTCTGGCCCCCACTCCCTTACGCGTGACCTCACTCCACGCCGGACTCCCACGCTCTCCCCCGCTTCACTCCGCACGTTCCCGACTCCTTCCCCCGCTCCTGCCACACCCTCGCTCTCGTCTCTTCCTTCTCCGTTTCCTTCGCCACCGCGATCGCCGCTCACCAGTCCGCGACCGCGAGTCCGTACATCGCCATCCAGACGAGTCCGATCACCGCCAGCGCCCGGTCGCGCAGCACCACGTCCTCCGGTTCACCGGCTGTCCCGCGGTCGGCGAAGACCGCGTATCTCAGGACCGCGAGGATGAACGCCACCATCGACAACTGCCGCCAGGGCAGCAGACTGCTGCGCGCGACACCCCCCTCCTCCATCGCCCACAGGCAGTAGGCGAGCACGGCCGCTCCGGCCGCCAACTGCCATACGAACCGCAGATAGCCGGTCGTGTACTCGCTCAGGAGCGCGCGCGTGGCCCCCGCCTTGTCGGCCATCTGCACCGCCTCGGAGTACCGCTTGGCCGAGACCATGAACAGAGCACCGAACCCGGTGGTGATCAGGAACCAGCGCGACAGCGGGATCCCGAGCGCGAGACCGCCGATCATCGCCCGCATCAGGAACCCGGTGGTCACCACGACCAGGTCGACCACCAGGACGTGCTTGAGACTGATGCAGTACGCCAACTGCATGCCGACGTAGGCGGCCAACAACGCCGCGGTCAGCGGATTGCACAGCATCGCCGCAGCCGCCGGCGCGAGTACGGCCAGTGTTCCTCCGACGGCGTAGGCGACCGGCACAGGAACGATCCCCGCAGCCACCGGCCGATTCCGCTTGACCGGGTGGGCCCGGTCCGCCTCGGCGTCCCGCGCGTCGTTGATCAAGTACACCGCCGAGGCAGCCGCGGTGAACAACCCGAAGACCAGCACCAGTTGAACCAGCGCGTGCCGCGAGAACAACTCCCCGGCCGCCGCGGGGGCGGCCACCACCAAGACGTTCTTCACCCACTGCCTCGGCCGAGCCGTCCTGAACAACCCGGCGGGCAACCCGAGCGGCCTCATCCCCTTCGCCTCAGGCGCCGCAAGGCCCGGCCGCTCCAACAGCGCCGTCGCCACGCCACCGGCCTGTGCCGCCCCGGCAAGCCGGGGACCACCCCCGTTCCCCATTCCTTCCTCACCCCCCGTTCTGTCTCGTCCGTCACCGAACGCCCCGCGAACACCCGGCTCACCCAGCTCACTGAACTCGCCGAACTCACCGGACGCGCCCGGCCCCTCCACTGCCCCGCGCCGCCTCTCCGCCCACTCCTCGCGCTCCGTCATCGCGCCCCACCCCCGGTCATCCAGCGCGCCCCTAGCCTCGCCGTGAGCGCACCCAACGCGGCGCCCGCCGCGACGTCGGAGGGATAGTGCACGCCGACGACCATGCGCGAGACGCACATCGCGGCAGCCAAGGGCGGCACCAGATGAGCCCCTGCCGGCCTCAGCGCCCCGTACGCCACCGCCGCTGCAGCCGCCGACGTCGCATGCGAACTGGGGAACGAGTGCTTCCCCGCCGTCCGCACCAACGGCTCCACGCCCGTCTCGGCACCAGGCCGCGGCCTGCGCACCACCCTCTTCACACCCATGCTGGCCAGGTGAGCCCCGGCGGTGAGCGCTGTACCGCGCAGCCAGGCCGTGCGCCGTTCACGATCGGCCGCCGCCCCGACCAGTCCTGCAGCCAGCCACAGCGCCCCGTGCTCACCTGTCCAGGACAGCGCACGCGCGACCGCTGCCACGCGTCGGTCGGTGCCACAGTCGCGCAGCGCCGACAGCAATCGGCGGTCCATGTCGTCCATACAGCCACTCTGGATCCGAAAATGCCTACATCTTGGGCATTTTCATATGACACCCCATCAATCACCCATTTCAGTGAGGAAATGCCTTATTTGGAGCGAAGCTTCCTTCTTCGGGCGATACGGTCGCGCACATGGCTGCCGACCCTGTATCCACCTCCACCTCCGCGTCCTCATCCGTCGCCGCTCCTCTGCCCGGCCCCGTCCCCGCGCCTGTCTCCGCGCCCTCGGCCACGGCTTCGACGCCTCCGGTCTCCTCCTCGGTCTCGGCACCCTCTCCCGCTCCGGCACCCGTCTCTCCTGCGCAGACGGACTTCGTTCCCGGGACGGCCGCGCGCGCCGTCCCGCCTTCGACCCCGGGATACGACACTGTGCCGGTGACCGGCTGGGGTCGCACGGCTCCGACGTCCGCACATCTGGTGCGGCCCCGGTCGTACGAGGAGACCGTGGCGGCTATCCGAGAGTGCGCCGCACCCGGCCGCCGGGGCGGCATCGCCCGCGGCCTGGGACGGGCCTATGGCGACGCGGCACAGAACGCGGGCGGGGCCGTCCTGGACATGACCGGCCTCAACCGGATCCACGCCATCGACGCCGACAACGGCACTGTGCTGTGCGACGCGGGGATCTCCCTGCACCGGCTCATGGAAGTGCTCCTTCCTCTCGGCTGGTTCGTCCCGGTGACCCCGGGCACGCGGTATGTCACGGTCGGCGGTGCGATCGGCGCCGACATCCACGGCAAGAACCACCATGTCTCCGGCTCCTTCTCCCGCCACGTCCTCGCCCTGGAACTCCTCACGGCCGACGGAGAGGTCCGCGTCATCGAGCGCGGAACGGAGCTCTTCGACGCCACGGCGGGCGGCATGGGTCTGACCGGGATCATCCTCACGGCCACTGTTGAACTGCAGCGCGTCGAAACCTCATTGATGACTGTCGACACCGAACGCGCGACAGATCTCGATGACTTGATGGCTCGCCTCACCGCCACTGATCACCGCTACCGCTATTCGGTCGCCTGGATCGATCTGTTGGCCCGCGGTGCCGCGATGGGCCGCTCCGTCCTCTCCCGCGGGGACCACGCTCCGCTGGACGCCCTGCCCTCCCGTAAACGCCACACCCCCCTGTCCTTCCGTCCGAGTCAGCTTCCCGCTGCTCCCTCCTTCCTGCCGGAGGGGCTACTGGGCCGAACCAGCGTCGGTCTCTTCAATGAGTTGTGGTATCGCAAGGCGCCCAAATCCCGCGTCGGCGAGATCCAGAAACTGTCGACCTTCTTCCACCCCCTGGACGGTGTTCCGCACTGGAACCGCATCTATGGGCGCAGCGGTTTCGTGCAGTACCAATTCGTCGTCGGCTACGGCAAGGAAGAAGCCCTTCGCCGGATCGTGCAGCGCATCTCGGACCGCGGCTGCCCCTCCTTCCTCGCGGTGCTCAAGCGCTTCGGCGACGGGGACCCCGGTTGGCTGTCCTTCCCGATGCCGGGCTGGACTCTGGCTCTCGATATTCCTGCCAACCTGCCGCAGCTCGGCGCGTTCCTCGATGAACTCGACGAGGAGGTGGCCGCGGCGGACGGCCGGATCTACCTCGCCAAGGACTCACGACTGCGCCCCGAACTGCTCTCCGCCATGTATCCACGGTTGGACGACTTCCGCTCCTTGAGAGCGCAGCTCGATCCGCACGGCGTGTTCCGCTCCGATCTGTCGCGCCGGCTGGATCTTTGATGGGCCACGGCGCGGCGCGCGCTGTCCCCTCCCTTCGCGCACCTGCACGTACGCGCATGAGTCCACATCCCTCATCCCGCAGCGCCACTCCACCAGCTCGCGTCCGAATCAACTCGGTCAACTGCAGCACCACTTGAGCGCCTCCCCTTTCGTCAGCGCGCCCCCTGCTCGCTTCCGTCACTTTTGATACACCGCTCGGGCCGATCGGGTTCCCGATCCGATTCGCCGATTCCAATTCCTCGTTCTCGCACACGGCTATCGGTGGGCTTTCGCCCCGCACCACGCCGCCGACCAGCCCGGCCTCATTGGAGTTTGGTTCTCATGAAGGACGCCTTCGGTACCCCCCAGTCCCTCCTCATCCTCGGCGGCACGTCCGAGATCGCGCTGGCGACGGCGCGCCGGCTCGTCGCCCGGCGCACTCGCACCGTGTGGCTCGCGGGCCGTCCGTCCGCGGCCCTCGACAGCGCCGCGGCGCAACTGCGGGACATGGGTGCCGATGCCCGCACCGTCCCGTTCGACGCCCTCGACTCGGAGTCTCACGAGGAGACCCTCGGCAAGGTCTTCGCCGAAGGCGACATCGACATGGTGCTGTTGGCTTTCGGCATCCTGGGCGACCAGGCCCGGGACGAGGCGGAGCCCCTGTCTGCGGTACGCGTCGCACAGACCAACTACACCGGCGCCGTCTCGGCGGGACTGATCTGTGCACGGGCGCTGCAGGCCCAAGGACACGGTTCGTTGGTGGTCCTGTCGTCGGTCGCGGGCGAGCGGGCCCGCCGCGCCAACTTCATCTACGGCTCGAGCAAGGCCGGGCTCGACGCCTTCGCGCAGGGACTGGGTGACGCGCTGCACGGCACCGGGGTCCACGTCATGGTGGTGCGCCCAGGATTCGTCCGGTCGAAGATGACGGCGGGCCTGGCGGAGGCGCCGTTGGCCACGACGCCCGAAGCCGTGGCACTGGCCATCGAGACGGGGCTGCGGCGCCGGTCGGAGACCGTGTGGGTGCCGGGGACCCTGCGGGTGGTCATGTCTGCCCTGCGGCACGTACCGCGGCCGGTGTTCCGCAGGCTCCCGGTCTGACGCCCGCCCGTCGCGGACCACACGAGACAGCGCGGTCCGCGCGGTTTGTGAGCGAGGCGCCCGGGGCGAGTCCCATGACCGCCCCGGGCAGCGTCAGCGTGCAGGCAGCCGTCGTCCGCGCGCCGTACGGCCGGGTCCCTGCGCCGGAAGCGTGGGCTTGCCGAAGGTGAAATCCCTCAGCTTCCGCCAGACGCCGTCCGCGCCCTGCTCGTAGAGAGCGAACCCATTGCACGGCCAGGACGCCTCGTAGCCGGCGAGCTCCTCGAACGCGTGGTCCATTGCGTCGTCGGCGATGCCGTGTGCCACGGTGACGTGCGGGTGATACGGGAACTGCAACTCGCGTGCGACGGGGCCCGATGCGTCGCGTACCTGCTCCTGCAGCCGCGCACACGACTCGGCGCCTTCGGCGACCTGCACGAAGACAACGGGCGACAGCGGACGGAACGTTCCCGTCCCCGAGAGACGCATCGTGAAGGTTCGTCCGCGGCCCGCGACTTCCTCCAGGTGCGCCTCGATCGCCGACAGTCCCCCGGCTTCCACCTCGGTCGGCGGGAGCAGGGTGATGTGCGTGGGAATACCGTGCGCCGCGGGGTCGCCGAAGCCCGCACGCCGCTCCTGGAGCAGGCTGCCATGAGGCTCCGGGACCGCGATCGAAACCCCGATCGTTACGGTCCCCACGTCATACTCCTGTCGTCGTGTGGTGTGCGGGCGTGCGGAGACTCGAACTCAGTGCTTGGCGGGCAGGAAGCCGACCTTCTCGTACGTCTGCGAAAGGGTCTCGGCGGCAACGGCTCGCGCCTTCTCCGCACCCTTGGCCAGGAGCGAGTCGAGCGTCTCGGGGTCGTCCAGGTACTCCTGCGTGCGAGTCCGGAACGGTGTCACGAAGTCCACCATGACCTCAGCCAGGTCCGTCTTGAGCGCACCGTACATCTTGCCCTCGTACTTCTGCTCCAGTTCCTGGATACCGGTGCCGGTGAGGGTGGAGTAGATGGTGAGGAGGTTGCTGACGCCCGGCTTGTTCTCCACGTCATAGCGGATGACGGTGTCGGTGTCGGTGACCGCGCTCTTGACCTTCTTGGCGGTGGTCTTCGGCTCGTCGAGAAGGTTGATGAGGCCCTTCGGAGTCGACGCCGACTTGCTCATCTTGATCGACGGATCCTGAAGGTCGTAGATCTTGGCCGTCTCCTTCAGGATGTACGGCGCCGGAATCGTGAAGGTCTCGCCGAAGCGGCCGTTGAAGCGCTCGGCCAGGTCACGCGTCAGCTCGATGTGCTGACGCTGGTCCTCACCGACCGGAACCTCGTTGGCCTGGTACAGGAGGATGTCGGCAACCTGAAGGATCGGGTACGTGAAGAGCCCTACCGTGGCACGGTCGGCACCTTGCTTGGCCGACTTGTCCTTGAACTGCGTCATGCGGCTGGCCTCGCCGAAGCCCGTGAGGCAGTTCATGACCCAGCCGAGTTGGGCGTGCTCCGGAACGTGACTCTGGACGAACAGGGTGCAGCGGTCCGGGTCGAGTCCGGCGGCCAGGAGCTGGGCGGCGGCGAGCCGGGTGTTCGCCCTCAGCTCCTTCGGGTCCTGCGGAATCGTGATCGCGTGCAGGTCCACCACCATGTAGAAGGCGTCGTGGGACTCCTGCAGCGCCACCCACTGGCGGACCGCGCCGAGGTAGTTGCCGAGGTGGAACGAGCCCGCTGTGGGCTGGATACCAGAGAGCACACGGGGACTTTCAGAGGCCATGCCCCTCATTGTCTCAGGTGTCGCTCCTTGCTCGGGCCCAGGTGTCCGACGCGTGCACGCCAAGGGCAGCAAAGGTGCGGACGGGCAGTCCCGAGGGGTGACGGGCCGGGGCAACTCGTGCGTGACGAGTGGGAACCGAACGCCGCCGACCGGTGTATCAAAGTCGTGAGGGCACAGGGGGAAGTCCTGGAGGGGGGCCGCGTCGTCGACGAGGGTGCGGTGATCGCCCGCGTGCGCGCCGGAGAGCCGGAGGCGTACGCGGAGTTGGTCCGCGCCTTCACCGCGATCGCCCTGCGAGCAGCGAGAGCGCTGGGCGCGGGCGCGGACGCGGAAGACGTGGTGCAGCAGTCCTTCTTCAAGGCGTACTGCAGCTTGGGGCGATTCAAGGACGGCTCGGCATTCAGGCCGTGGCTCCTCAAGATCGTCGCCAATGAGACGAGGAACACAGTGAGATCGGCAGGGCGGCAGCGCTCGGCCGTCGGCCGCGAGGCCGCGATGGCCGAGGCCGAGCCGTTGATACCGGACTCGACCGATCCCGCGGTCGCCGCCATCGAGATAGAGCGCCGGGCCGAGCTGCTCGCCGCGCTGGAGCTGCTGAGCGAGGAGCATCGCCTCGTCGTCACCTATCGCTATCTGCTGGAGATGGACGAGGCGGAGACGGCCCAGGCACTCGGCTGGCCGCGGGGCACGGTCAAGTCCCGGCTCAATCGGGCGCTGCGCAAGCTCGGCCAGCTGCTGCCCGCCGGGCGGGACTCCGGGACGGTTCCGCCACAGCAGGTGAGGAAAGGAGGTGACAGGCATGGGCGGGCGACCCGATGACGAGCCGGAGCTGCCGGACGAACTGCGCTCGCTGGGCAGGCTCATGGAAGGGCCGGACGGCGCGGGCGAGACGATGGCGGAGCGTGTGCTGGCGCAGATACTCGCCGAGCACGTCCCCACGCCTGTCGCTGAACCGGCGTGGGCACCGAGGCTGTTGCGTCGGATACGGCGCTGGGTGCGGCTGCGCTGGCGTGTGATCACAGCAGCGTTGTGCGGGGTGGCGACGTTTGTCGTCTTCACACCGCCAGTGCGGGCAGCTGTCGCGGACTGGTTCGGCTTCAGCGGGGTCGAGGTGCGCTACGACCCGTCGGCCACCCCCTCCGCTGCCCAGGTCCCTGACTGCGAGGCCTCTCTCCCTTGGGATCAGGCCGTGCGCCGGGCAGGTTTCCGGCCCATGGTCCCGGCGGAGCTGGGATCACCTGACGCGATCACGGTCACCCGTGAGCCGGGGGACCGCGCTTTGCTGACTCTGTGCTGGCGGAACGACGGCCGCACGATACGGCTCGACGAATATCCGGCCTTCCTCGACATGGGCTACGTCAAGACAGCCCCGATACGGCCGGAGTGGGTCACGGTGGGCGGGGACAGTGGGCTGTGGTTCACGCGCGAGCACCGGTTGAGCTTCTGGATGTTCGACAAGCACGGCGATCGGTGGCACCGATCCGAGCGCACGGCGGGGCCGACTCTGCTGTGGACGCACGGCACCTCGCTGACTCTGCGGCTGGAAGGGGTCGCGTCCCCGAGCCGGGCGCTGAAGATCGCCGAGTCAGTACGCGATCCGCGCTAGCCGGCGCGGACAAAAGACGCTCCTCGAATGGGAACCCGGAGGGGTCGAGCGGTGTACCAGAAGTGAACCGGCACGGAGGGGCCGCGCCGGGGGTCGACTGGGGGTTCGGATGCGTACGGTACGGAAAGTGGCGGCGCTGGTCACAGCGCTCGCGGCCGCGCTGGCCATGGTCCTTTTCAGTGGGTCGCAAGCGCTGGCCGGCGGACCCACGAGCGTCTTGATCGTGTCACCGGAGAGCTTGCAGAGCAGGGCCCTCTACTTCAGCGACAGGAAGTACGACTACCTGGCCATTCTCCTCGGTGAGGCCGGAGTGGGGCAGGAGAAAGTGCCTCCCGGGCTCGGTGTCGGAGCAGGGCGACAGCTCAACGTGACATGGATGGTCCACGACGTGCAGCCCTGGCGTGTCGACCAGGTCTTCCCGGACACTCCGGGCAGCAAAGAGGTCTGGATCCATACATCCACAGACATACCGGCGTCGTACAACGGCTACTGGCACAGGGCGAAGAGGCCTGGTGAGCTGCGGACCCTGCTGCACGAGCTGGGGGTGATGGGCAAGAAGTCGCCGGAGGGCAGCAGCCCCATATTCCCCAGCCCGGAGAAGACCGGCGCTCCGGCGGCCGCGCATCCGGGCACGGACTCCACGGCGCCGGCCGCGGCCGCCACGGCATCGCGGGGCGAGGGAACCGACTGGTGGTGGGCGTTGCCCGGTCTGGTGGCCGGCGCAGCAGCGGCCCTGCTGCTGCGCCCCTTGGTGATAGGGCTGCCGGAGACGCTCTCCGCGACGCGCAGGCGCAGGGAGACCGGTCCGCGGCAGGAGCTGCGGGACCTGTGACCGCCCGCATCTGCTGGGGTTCTCACCGCGCCCGCCGTCTCCTGAACGGGCTGAGGCTCGTCCGGGAGACAGCGGAGCGGGAGACGGTCAGCGATCAGCCGAGGTCGACGGCCGGGTAGAGCGGGAACCCGGACAGCAGGTCGGCGGCCCGGTGAGAGACCTCGTCAGCGACCTTGGGCTCCAGGACGTGCTGCGCCTTGGAGGGGACGCCCTTGCTGGTGGTGCCGGCCTCGGCCGCAGTGAGGACACGGTCGATGAGCGCGGCGATCTCGTCCATCTCGGTCACACCCAGACCGCGGGTCGTGAGGGCGGGGGTACCGATGCGGATACCGGAGGTGTACCAGGCGCCGTTCGGGTCGGCGGGGATGGCGTTGCGGTTGGTGACGATGCCGGAATCAAGAAGCGCGGACTCGGCCTGTCGGCCGGTCATACCGTAGGAGGTGGCGACATCGATCAGATTGAGGTGGTTGTCCGTACCGCCGGTGACCAGGGTGGCTCCTCGCCGGGTGAGGCCCTCGGCGAGGGCCCGGGAATTGTCGACGACGGCTTGTGCGTAGCCGTGGAAGTCGGGGCGCCTGGCCTCGGCGAGGGCGACGGCCTTGGCGGCCATGACGTGCGGCAGCGGACCACCCAGCACCATCGGGCAGCCGCGGTCGACCTGGTCGGCGAGCGAGTCGTCGCACAGGACCATGCCGCCGCGCGGGCCGCGCAGCGACTTGTGGGTGGTCGTGGTGACGATCTGAGCGTGCGGCACGGGGTCGAAGTCGCCGGTGAGGACCTTGCCGGCCACGAGCCCGGCGAAGTGCGCCATGTCGACCATCAGCGTCGCGCCGACCTCGTCAGCGATCTCCCGCATGATGCGGAAGTTCACCAGGCGCGGGTAGGCGGAGTAACCGGCAACGATGATCAGCGGCTTGAATTCGCGAGCCGTGGCGCGCAGCGCCTCGTAGTCCAGGAGTCCGGTGGTCGGGTCCGTGCCATAGCTACGCTGGTCGAACATCTTGCCGGAGATGTTCGGTCGGAATCCGTGGGTGAGGTGGCCGCCTGCGTCCAGGGACATGCCGAGCATGCGCTGGTTGCCGAATGCCTGCCGCAGTTCGGCCCAGTCCGCATCGGACAGGTCGTTGACGTTGCGCACGCCGGCCTTCTGCAGGGCCGGGACCTCGACGCGATCGGCGAGGACGGCCCAGAAGGCGACGAGGTTGGCGTCGATTCCGGAGTGCGGCTGGACGTATGCGTGCTGTGCGCCGAAGAGCTCGCGGGCGTGTTCGGCGGCCAGGGACTCGACGGTGTCGACGTTGCGGCAGCCGGCGTAGAAGCGACGACCGACAGTTCCCTCGGCGTACTTGTCGCTGAACCAGTTGCCCATCGCCAGCAGGGTGGCCGGAGAGGCGTAGTTCTCACTGGCGATCAGCTTGAGCATCTCGCGCTGATCTGCGATCTCCTGACCGATGGCGTCGGCGACACGGGGCTCCACGCTCCGGATCACGTCGAAGGCGCTGCGGAAGGCGACGGATTCGGTGGAAAGGGAGGAGGAAGAAGAAAGGGGCTCTGGCATGAAGGACCTCCGGGACGGTTTCTCCCCGGCTCGAGCGGACTCGGGCACATGGGGCAGTACTCGGTTCGGCCCAGGCGCACGGCACACAGTTCACGGGCCGCTCCCCGATGGTCGGTCCCATCCCAGCGCGCCAGTCACGGCCCTGGGTTCACATTACCGGGCGCGCCGGTGCGCGAGGTTTCCCCGTCCAGGATGCGAGCGACGATAGGAAAGGGCCACAAACCCGTCTCGCGCCGTAAGAGCCGCAAGGCCTTCAGAGCCGTAAGAACGGAGATCCCGTGACTTCTGTGACTCCTCCCTCGACCACCAACGACCCGCATGCCGCTACGGAGAGCTTGATCGCTGCCTCCGACGAGCACAGTGCGCACAATTACCATCCGCTGCCCGTCGTCGTCGCCACCGCAGAGGGCGCCTGGATGACGGATGTCGAAGGGCGCCGCTATCTGGACATGCTGGCCGGGTACTCCGCGCTCAACTTCGGGCATGGGAACCGGCGGCTGATCGAGGCGGCCAGGGCCCAGCTGGAGCGGGTGACGCTGACCTCGCGGGCGTTCCACCACGACCGCTTCGCGGACTTCTGCACGCAACTCGCCGAGTTGTGCGGCATGGAGGCGGTGCTGCCGATGAACACGGGGGCGGAGGCGGTGGAGACTGCTGTGAAGACCGCCCGGAAGTGGGGGTATCGCGTCAAGGGGGTGCCGGACGGGCGGGCGCGGATCGTGGTCGCGAGCGACAACTTCCACGGTCGCACCACGACCATCGTGAGCTTCTCCACGGATCCGGAGGCCCGGGCGGACTTCGGCCCGTACACGCCGGGGTTCGACATCGTCCCGTACGGGGATCTGGCGGCTCTCCAGGAGGCGGTCACCGAGGACACGGTGGCGGTGCTGCTGGAGCCGATCCAGGGGGAAGCGGGGGTGCTGGTTCCGCCGGCCGGATATCTCGCGGGGGTCAGGGACGTGACGCGCGAGCGGAACGTGCTGTTCATCGCGGACGAGATCCAGTCGGGGCTCGGGCGGACGGGGCGGACCTTCGCCTGCGAACACGAGGGTGTCGTGCCCGACATGTATGTGCTGGGCAAGGCCCTGGGGGGCGGTGTCGTGCCGGTGTCGGCGGTGGTGTCGAGCAAAGCGGTGCTGGGAGTGTTCCGACCGGGCGAGCACGGGTCCACGTTCGGCGGCAATCCGCTCGCGTGTGCTGTGGCACTGGAGGTGATGGCGATGCTGCGATCCGGGGAGTTCCAGCAGCGGGCCACGGAGCTGGGTGAGCATCTGCACGCGGAACTGGGCCTGTTGACCGGCACGGGCAAGGTGGCCGAGGTGCGGGGCCGCGGTCTCTGGGCGGGTGTCGACATCGATCCGTCGTACGGAACGGGCCGGGAAATCTCGGAGAAGTTGATGGCCCGGGGTGTGCTCGTGAAGGACACCCACGGCTCCACGATCCGGATCGCCCCTCCTCTGGTGATCAGTAAGGAGGACCTGGACTGGGGGCTCGACCAGCTCCGTGCAGTACTCGGCGCGTGATCGGCGCCCGGAGACGTCCGAGAGTTCCTTGACACCTGAAGAGTGACGACGACGCCGGGGAAGCAGCGAGTGCCCCGGCCGGGCTCGGGGCCGTAGCCCCGGGCCCGGTCGGCGGCCAGGGCCTGTCCGTTTTCGTCGGCGACGGAGTGTGTGAAGAACACTGATCCGGTGCGCGCAGCCGGACCCCGCTCTGGTTCGGCTCCCTTCCTCTAGAGTCGCTTTGTGCCTCTTGGAATGATTTGCGCGTTGGGCTCCGCGATCTGCTTCGGAACGGCCTCGGTGCTTCAGGCCATGGCCGCACGGGCGGCTGAGCCAGGCAGCGGGTCGGGAGTGGACCCGGCGTTGCTGATGCGGGCGTTGCGGCAGTGGCGTTACGTCGCGGGGCTCGGGCTCGACGGGCTCGGGTTCGTGCTGCAGGTCGTGGCCTTGCGGTCCCTCCCCATCTACACCGTGGGGGCGGCACTCGCCGCGAGCCTGGCGGTCACGGCTGTGGTCGCCGCGCGGCTGCTCCAGGTGCGGCTGAGCGGCGCCGAATGGAGCGCGGTGGGAGCCGTGTGCGCGGGACTCGCCATGCTGGGACTGGCGTCGGGGGCGGAGGGCGAGCGAGCGGGTTCCGATGCACTGCGGTTCGCGATGCTGGGGGTGGCCGTCGGGGTGCTGGCGATGGGGGCCGGGGCAGGGCGGCTGCCGGGGCGGGGGCGAGCCCTGGCGTTGGGACTCGGGGCCGGTCTCGGGTTCGGGGTGGTCGAGGTGAGCGTGCGGCTCATCGACGACGCGGCGCCAGGCGCGCTGCTGACGAACCCGGCGACGTATGCGTTGCTGGTGGGCGGAGGTGCGGCGTTCCTGCTGCTGACCTCGGCGTTGCAGCGGGGTTCGGTGACGGTGGCCACGGCCGGGATGGTCATCGGCGAGACGGTGGGGCCGGCACTGGTGGGAGTGGTGTGGCTCGGAGACCGGACGCGGTCGGGGCTGGAGTGGCTGGCGGTGGCGGGGTTCGCGGTGGCGGTGGCCGGGGCGCTGGCCCTGGCCCGGTTCGGTGAGGCGCCGATGACGGAGGAACCGGACCAGGGTCGGGCGACCAGCACCGAGTAGGCGATGGGCGATGCCCCACGAGGTGGCAGAACAGGGTCGGACAACCGACACCCCACAATCGGACAACCGACACCCCACAAACGGCGCCCCACGGAGTGACGGAACCTGGTCACGCGACCGACACGACGCACGCCGCGACCGACACGACGCACGCCGCGACCGACGCCACGCACGCGAGGCGTCATGGGGGCGGTGGAACCACCTCAAGCATCCGGCACCCACCTCACAGGCGACACCCCGCGAAGTGACGGACCAGGCCAAGCCAGACAGCCGACACCACTCAGGCGGCGCCTGCCCGCGAAGGGGCGGAACAGGGTCAGGCGGCGCGGCGCCTGCCCGCGAAGTGGCGGAACCCGGTCAGGTCACAACCGGCACCGCCCAAGGCCGGCCCATCACCGCGGTCATGTGTGGGCCGGGGGTTCTCGACCTACGCGGTTCCTAGGGAAGGACCCGGCACAGTGCGTCCAGAGCGCCGGTCCAGGCGTGGTCGGGTGGGGTGCCGTAGCCGACCACCAAGGCATCGATCGAGGCGGCCGGGTCAGCGGCCAGTTCGTGGCGGAAGCTGGAGAGGCCGGCGACGCCCAGGCGCTGCCAGGCGGCGGCACTGACCACGGACTGTTCCGTGCCGGGCGGGAGTTGGAGTACCGCGTGCAGCCCCGCGGCGATACCGGTGGCGCGCACGGAGGGGGCTCGTGCGGCCAGCGCGGCCACGAGTTGGTCGCGGCGGCGGCGGTAGCGCAGGCGGGCGCTGCGCAGGTGGCGGTCATAGGCACCTGAGTTCAGGAACTCGGCGAGGGTCAGCTGGTCGAGGGCGCCGCACGACCAGTCCATGGAGCCCTTGGCCTCGACGACCTCCTGGGTGAGCGCCGACGGCAGGACCATCCAGCCCAGGCGCAGCCCGGGGGCGAGTGACTTGCTCGCCGTGCCGAAGTAGACGACGCGGTCCGGGTCGAGGCCCTGGAGCGCGCCCACGGGCTGGCGGTCATAGCGGAATTCGCCGTCGTAGTCGTCCTCCAGAATCAGCCCGTCCGTACGACGCGCCCAGTCGACGACGGCGGCCCGCCGGTCCGGATGCAGGGGGACGCCCATGGGGAACTGGTGAGCGGGCGTCAGCAGGGCCGCGCCGACGGCGGCGCGTCCACCGGATGAGCCGCCGCCCTCCGCCCCGACCGCCTTGTCTGCCCGCTCTGCCCGGCCGGGCAGACCCGTGGTGCCAGCCGCGCCGGCCTGGTCCTCCCGAACCGCCCGACTCGCTCGACCTTCCCGACCCGCCCGAGCCCCGTGAACCCCTTGATTCCCATGAACCCCTTGAGCCCCGTGAACTCCGTGGGTGCTATTGGCCGCGTGGGCCCCGCGAGCTCCTCGAGCCCTATCGGCCCCACCGGCCCCATCCATCCCATGGGCCCCATCAACTCCGTCGATTCCTTCGACCCTGTCGACTCCATCGACCCCGTCGGCCCCGCGCGCCCCACGAGCCCCCCAGGCATCCAACTCCCCGGGATTCGTGCCGAGTTCATCGAGGGGGAGGGGGTGGGTGTGCAGGCCCGCGCGGGTCAGGATGTTCCAGTGGATGTCGAGGCCGTAGCTCTCCACGGCGATGTCGTGCACGCCCCTTCGGCGCAGGACGTCGCCGAGCAGCATCAGGCCGTGCACGAAGCCGGCGCAGATGACGATGCGGTCGGGGTGGGCGTGGACGCCGCGGGCGCGGGCGAGGTAGTCGGCGAGGGCGGAACGCAGTTCGTGTCGGCCGCGGGGGTCGCCGTAGCCGAGGGCCTCGTTCGGCGCTGCGGCCAGGGCGCGACGGGAGGCCTTGAGCCACTCCGCGCGGGGGAACGAGGAGAGGTCCGGGGCGCCGGGATGCAGGTCGTGCAGCAGCCTGCCGGGGGCGCGGCGGCCGGGGGTGGGGGC
>NZ_JAAGMG010000999.1 GCF_010548525.1 Streptomyces sp. SID14478 | reverse complement strand
CCGAGGTGCTGCTGCGCGCCACCGCGGACGAGGGCGGGCGGATCACCGCCGCTGCGGCGGCCGCCGAGTGGGTTCCGCGTGCGGCGCCCGCGCGATGCCGCGAAGCTGAGGGGCATGGACGGACTCGACGGATACCCCTCAGTTGTCGTGCACGCGGCCCAGCCCGGTGGGCGCCGGGTCTACATCCGGGGCGAGGACGCGGGGCTCGCCACGTCGCTCGCGGACGTCACGGAGTTCCTGCGCCGCGCCGGTCTGGAGGACGCGCCGCTCGACGACCCGGACTTCATCGAGTGGCGCGGCGGCGGCTCCGCGATCTGGCCCGCGCAGGTCGACGACCCGGACGGGGATCAGCGGTAGCCGGTGACGTCGGCCGGCTTGCCGGCGTCCTGGACCTCCACCAGGTAGCGCCAGGCGTCGGGGCGGCTGCCGTCGAGGTCGGTGAATCCGTAGACCTGGGCGAGGCCGCCGCTGGACTGCGAGGTCCCGTTGAAGCGGGCGACGTCCGGGTCCGCGGCGAGCGCCGCGACCGCGCGGCCGGTGTAGCGCGGGGTCTCCGTGATGGCGAAGTGCGGTTGCGCCGCGAGCGCCTCGTGCCAGGTCTCCTCGGTGACGCCGTACGCGTCGAGCATGATCTCCGAGCGCATCCAGCCCGGGGTGAGGGCGACGGCCGTGGCGCCGCGCGGGCCGAGTTCGTGGCCGAGGGAGAACGCCATCCGCAGCACGGAGCTCTTGGCCAGGTCGTAGAAGAAGGAATTGCGGTAGTGGGCGCCGTTGTACTCGGCCGTGCCGTCCGTCACCTCGACGAGCAGGCCGCCCGGGCGGCGCAGCAGCAGCGGCAGCGCGAAGTGACTGGTGACGGCGTGCGTCTCGACGGCCAGGCGGTGCAGCCTGAGGCCCTTGTCGAGGTCGTGCTCCCAGATCGGCCGGTCCCAGGCGAAGAGGTGCTCGCCGCCCCAGATGTCGTTGACGAGGACGTCGAGGCGGCCCTGTTCGCTGTCGACGCGCTCGACGAGCGCCCGGACCTGGTCCTGCTCCAGGTGGTCGGTGGGGACGGCGATGCCGTGGCCGCCGGCCGCCGTGACCAAGTCGGCGGTGTCCTCGATGGTCTCGGCACGGTCGTACTCGGAGCGCCGGGTGCGGGTGGTGCGGCCGGTGACGTAGACGGTGGCGCCGGCCGCGCCGAGTTCCACCGCGATGCCGCGCCCCGCGCCGCGGGTGGCCCCCGCGACGAGGGCGACCTTGCCGCTCAGTGGTGCGGGCCGGGAGGGCTGCTCCTGCGGCTCCTGCTGGTGCGGGTCCTGATGGTGCGATTGCGGGTGATTCACATCGTCTCCTGACGGCGCCGTGCCTTCTCGTCCCTGAGCATCCCCGCGAATCCCGACATCTTCTGTCCGCCTTTGCGGCTGTCTTCGCAGCAGTCCTCGCGTACGACCGAGGACTTTCGGCCCTCGATACCCCCGGGGGTATCACTGATACCCTCGGGGGTATAGCGTCGTCTGGGTCATCAGGAGGTTCCCGTGAAGGTCGTGGTCATCGGAGGCGTGGCGGGCGGCATGTCCGCCGCCACGCGGTTGCGCCGGCTCGACGAGAGCGCGGAGATCGTCGTGCTGGAGCGCGGCGCCCACGTCAGTTACGCGAACTGCGGGCTGCCGTACTTCCTCGGCGGCGTCATCGAGGAGCGCGACGCCCTGCTGGTGCAGACGCCCGAGACGCTGCGGGCCCGCTTCCGCCTCGACGTACGCGTCCGCCACGAGGCCGTCGCCGTGGACCGCGACGCGCGGACGGTGCGGGTGCGGGACCTGGTGACCGGGGACGAGTACGCGGAGGCCTACGACCGGCTGGTGCTCAGCCCGGGCGCGCGGCCGTTCGTGCCACGACTTGCGGGTGTGGAGCGGGCGTTCACGCTGCGGGACGTCACCGACACGGACCGGATCGCGGCCTCGCTCGCGGCCGGGGCGCGCAGCGCCGTGGTGGTGGGCGCCGGGTTCATCGGCGTGGAGGCGGCGGAGAACCTGCGCCGTCGGGGCCTCGACGTGACGCTCGTGGAGCTGGCCGGACAGGTGCTGCCGCCGCTCGACCCGGAGATGGCGGCGCCCCTCGCCGACGAGTTGCGCGCGAGCGGGATCGACCTCGCGCTCGGCACCCAGCTCAAGGAGGTCCGCGACGACGACGTGGTCCTGGACGACGGCCGGGCCGTACCCGCCGACGTCGTCCTCATGGCCATCGGCGTTCGCCCCGACGTCGCCCTCGCCCGCGACGCCGGGCTCGTCCTCGGGCCGCGCGGCGGCATTGCCGTAGACGACACCGGACGCACCGGCGACCCCGCCGTGTACGCGGTGGGCGACGCGGCCGAGAAGCGGGACGCCCTCAGCGGCGAGAGCACCCTCGTGCCGCTGGCGAACCTGGCCAACCGGCACGGACGACTCGTCGCCGACGCCATCGCCGGGCGCCCGGTGACGGCCCGCCCGGCCACCGGTACGGCGGTCGTCCAGGTCTTCGGGCTGACCGCGGCGGCCACCGGCTGGAACGAGAAGCGGCTGCGCGCCGCGGGCCGCGCCCACCAAGCGGTGCATCTGCACCCCGGCTCGCACGCGGGCTACTACCCGGGCGCCTCACCGATCGCCCTCAAGGTCCTCTACGACCCCTCCGACCTGCGTATCCTCGGCGCCCAGGCGGTCGGCGCGGACGGTGTCGACAAGCGCATCGACGTCCTCGCCACCGCCATCGCGGGCGGCCTGACCGCACCCGACCTCGCGGATCTGGAGCTGGCCTACGCTCCCCCGTACGGCTCGGCGAAGGACCCGGTCACCATGGCCGGGATGATCGCCGAGAACCTGGCGACCGGCACGGACCGCACCGTCCAGTGGCACGAGCTGGCCGCCGTGCGCGACACCGGCGCCACGGTCGTCGACGTACGGACGGCAGCCGAGCACGCCCGGGGTGCCATCCCGGGCGCGATCAACGTCCCGCTGGACGAGTTGCGCGAGCGCTCCGGCGAACTGCCGGACGGCGACCTCGTCGTCCACTGCCAGGTCGGACTGCGCGGCCACACCGCGCTGCGCCTCCTGGCCGGACTGGGCCGGGACGCCGCCAACCTCGACGGCGGCTACGCCACCTGGTCGGCAGGCCTGGCCGCATGACCCCGCGACCTCACCACCCCGTCCGTCACCCGCCCCTTCACCTGGGAGAAGCATGAGCACCACCCTCGCCCCCGCCGAACTGCACGCCCTGCCCGCCGACGACACCCTCGTCGTGGACGTACGCGCGCCCGGCGAGTACGCGTCCGGTCACGTGCCCGGCGCCGTCAACGTGCCCGCCGAACACCTCGACACTCTCGTCCCCGACCTGCGGAAGGCCGCTGAGCAGCGGTGCATCGTCGTCGTCTGCGCGGCCGGGCAGCGCTCGGCCGCCGCGTGCGCGAAGCTCGCCGACGCCGGTGTCGAGGCCGTGGGTCTCGCCGGCGGCACCCGCGC
>NZ_JAAGMG010000960.1 GCF_010548525.1 Streptomyces sp. SID14478 | reverse complement strand
GGTCGCCATCGAGGGCGGCGCCGCGGCGGGCGTCTTCTGGGGCGCGCAGACGCTGCGCCAGCTCCTCGGCCCCGACGCCTACCGCAGGGCGCCGGTGGCGGACCGCACCTGGCGGGTGCCGGCCGTGCTCGTCGAGGACGAGCCGCGCTTCGGCTGGCGCGGCACGATGCTCGACGTCGCCCGCCACTTCATGCCCAAGGACGGCGTCCTGCGCTTCATCGACCTCCTCGCCGCCCACAAACTCAACGTCTTCCACTTCCACCTCTCCGACGACCAGGGCTGGCGCGTGGAGATCAAGCGCTACCCGAAGCTCACCGAAGTCGGCTCCTGGCGGACACGGACGAAATTCGGCCACCGCGCCTCCGAGTTGTGGGACGACAAGCCGCACGGCGGCTTCTACACCCAGGACGACATCCGCGAGATCGTCGCCTACGCCCACGCGCGGCACATCGCGGTCGTCCCCGAGATCGACCTTCCGGGCCATTCGCAGGCCGCCATCCACGCGTACCCGGAACTCGGCAACAGCGATGTCGTCGACACGTCCGCCCTCCCCGTCTGGGACACCTGGGGCATCAATCCGAACGTGCTCGCTCCCACCGACCACACCCTCCGCTTCTACGAGGGCGTCTTCGAGGAACTGCTCGACCTCTTTCCCTCCACCTTCATCCACGTAGGCGGGGACGAATGTCCCAAAGACCAGTGGAAGCAGTCGGCGACGGCCCAGGCCCGCATCAAGGAACTGGGGTTGCGGGACGAGGACGAGCTGCAGTCCTGGTTCATCCGGCACTTCGACACCTGGCTCGGCGAGCGCGGCCGGCGGCTCATCGGCTGGGACGAGATCCTCGAAGGAGGTCTCGCGCCCGGCGCCACCGTCTCGTCCTGGCGCGGCTACGGCGGCGGCATCACCGCGGCCAAGGCGGGCCACGACGTCGTCATGTGCCCCGAGCAGCAGGTCTACCTGGACCACCGGCAGGCGCCCGGCGAGGACGAGCCGGTGCCCATCGGCTTCGTACGCACCCTGGAGGACGTCTACCGCTTCGAGCCGGTTCCGCCGCAGCTGACCGAGGACGAGGCGCGGCACGTCCTCGGCACCCAGGCCAACCTGTGGACCGAGGTGATGGAGAACCAACAGCGCGTCGACTACCAGGCGTTCCCGCGCCTGGCCGCCTTCTGCGAGGTGGCGTGGAGCGCCCTGCCCGCCCCCGCCGCGCGCGACTACGCGGACTTCGAGCGCCGCATGGCCGTCCACTACCGGCGACTTGACGCCCTGGGCGTCGCCTACCGCCCGCCGGGCGGCCCGCTGCCGTGGCAGCGTCGCCCCGGAGTGCTCGGACGCCCGATCGAAGGGGCGCCCCCGAACGTGTGAGGGCCGCCGTACCGCGGCGGTCCCGGGAGCGCGGCCCGCGCGGCCGCGCTCCCCACGCGCCGTGACCGGGCCTTTAGGTCCCCCCATACGTCACCGAAGAGTGTCAATTCGCGCGCACCGGTGATCACATGCGAAACCGGGTCATCCCCCAGGTGGAAGGGGCGAATGCCTCCTACCGGACCCCCTCTCCGGGCGCCCGGGAAGATGTGCCAGAGTTGCCACGTCCGGCCCGTCAGCACGTACCGTACGGCGGAACAGGCGTAACGGCGGGAACGGTGGCCACGCGACCATCCGCGCGGGGACCACCGAAGCCGCCGGGCGCACGGCCGGACATCGGGAAGGGGCAGCCGGTTTGACCACGCACGCACCGCAGGCGACGCAGGCCGCGGTACTTCCGGGTTCGCTGGACGAGGCAGTCGCGGCGCTCGCCGCCATGCCCGCCGCCGTGCCCGTGGCCGGCGGCACCGACCTCATGGCCCAGGTCAACGCGGGTCAACTCCGCCCCGCCGCGCTCGTCGGCCTCAGCCGGATCAGCGAGATCCGCGGCTGGCAGTACCAGGACGGGCACGCGCTGCTCGGCGCCGGGCTGACCCACGCCCGCATCGGCCGCCCCGACTTCGCCGCGCTCATCCCCG
>NZ_JAAGMG010000920.1 GCF_010548525.1 Streptomyces sp. SID14478 | reverse complement strand
GAGGCGCGCGCCCTGGACGTGGCACGGGGCGTCCGCGAGGCCGTGGCGACGGCGCTGCGGGACGCCCCGACGGTCGCGGTGCTGGTCACGGACGCATAGGACCGGTGCGGCGCGGGAGGGTCAGTCGCCGATCCCGGCCAGGTCGCGCAAGCGGCGCCCCTGCGCGGCCCGCTCGGCCGTCCGCTGTTCGTCGAGGGTGCGGCCGGGGGCGCCCTGCAGCAGCGCCTTGGTCTCGATCACGGCGTCCCGGGGCGCGGCGAGCAGTGCGGCGACCAGATCCCGGGTCGCGGCGTCCAGCTGGTCCGCGGGTACGGCGACGTTGGCCAGGCCGCTGGCCACGGCCTCGTCGGCGTGGACGTAGCGTCCGGTGACGCAGATCTCCAGCGCCCGCGCGTAGCCGACCAGGGAGACGAGCGGCTGCGTGCCCGTGAGGTCCGGTACGAGGCCGAGGCTGGTCTCGCGCATGGAGAACTGCACGTCGTCGGCGACGACGCGCAGGTCGCAGGCGAGGGCGAGCTGGAACCCCGCCCCGATCGCATGCCCCTGTACCGCGGCGACGGAGACGAGGTCACTGCGCCGCGGCCAGGTGAAGGCCTCCTGGTACTCGGCGATGGTGGAGTCGAGGAACTCCTCACCGCCGCGCGCCATGTCGATGAACGAGGGCTCGCCGTCGAAACCTTCGGGCGTGAACGCCTGACGGTCCAGGCCCGCGGAGAAGGACTTGCCCTCAGCGCGCACCACGACCACCCGCACGGACCCCGGCAGGGAACTCCCGGCAGCGGCCAACGCCCGCCACAGCGCAGGACTTTGGGCGTTGCGCTTGTCCGGGTTGGTCAGGGTCACCGTGGCGATCGCGTCGTCGACGGTGAGCCGGACGCCGTCCTTGTCGAGCAGCGGTGCGGGCATGGTCATCGGGACCTCCGGGTCTGCACAGTCGTCACTACCTAAGTGACTGCACAGTAACCACCCGGCCGGTCAGCCGACCGACCGGGTGGTCACCGAAGGAACCAGTGAGCCGAACGAACCCTTGCTGACCCGCGCGAGCGGGCCGGCCGCATCAGCTTGCCGCGGCCTTGTTCTTGCCTCGCGTGGCCCCGCCGCGACCTCGCAGCGTGACCCCGGATTCGCTGAGCATCCGGTGAACGAAGCCATACGAGCGGCCGGTCTCCTCGGCCAGTGCCCGGATGCTCGCACCGGAGTCGTACTTCTTCTTCAGGTCTGCCGCGAGCTTGTCGCGCGCGGCGCCGGTTACCCGGCTGCCCTTCTTCAGAGTCTCGGCCACCCGTGCCTCCTCATGGGAAGTGCGCTCTGGATTTCCCATGATCACCCCTCACGGCCTTCCTGGCCACCCATTCGGCAAGGTCCGTAGGCGCGCAATTCCGGAAGGGAAGGCGATCCACACGAGTGGAATTAGCGATTCCGGAGGTCTTTTCCCGCCCCCGGAACCACTCCCGCCGAAGAACCGCCAGGTCAGCGACTCCCCGGGCGCCACAAGGGCTCCACGGCCCGAGCGGCACCAAAATCCGTGTAGGACACACCACGGTACGAGGCGATCTCACTCAGATGAAGGATCACGGATCGGCCGAATGATCCATACCGAGTGGATCATTCCTTCGATCAAGCCCTGCTGACGCCTGAAAAAGGGGTTCGGCGGGCGCCCGAGGGCTCAGGCGAGCGCGACGAGGTCCGCGTAGCCCTGGCCCCACAGGTCCTCGACACCGTCCGGGAGCAGGATGATGCGCTCCGGCTGGAGCGCGTCGACGGCGCCCTCGTCGTGCGTGACGAGGACGACGGCTCCCTTGTAGGTGCGCAGTGCGCCGAGGATCTCCTCGCGGCTGGCGGGGTCGAGGTTGTTCGTGGGCTCGTCGAGGAGCAGGACGTTCGCGGACGACACCACGAGCGTGGCGAGCGCGAGACGGGTCTTCTCGCCGCCGGACAGGACCCCGGCCGGCTTGTCGACGTCGTCGCCGGAGAACAGGAACGAACCGAGCGTCTTGCGCACCGCGACCAGGTCGAGGTCGGGGGCGGCGGAGCGCATGTTCTCCAGGACGGTGCGCTCCGGGTCGAGCGTCTCGTGCTCCTGCGCGTAGTAGCCGAGCTTGAGGCCGTGGCCCTCGATGACCTGGCCGGTGTCGGGCTTCTCGGCGCCGCCGAGGAGCTTGAGCAAGGTGGTCTTGCCGGCGCCGTTGAGGCCGAGGATGACGACCCGGGAGCCCTTGTCGATGGCCAGGTCGACGTCGGTGAAGATCTCCAGCGAGCCGTACGACTTCGACAGCCCCTCCGCCATCAGCGGCGTCTTGCCGCAGGGCGAGGGCTCGGGGAAGCGCAGCTTGGCGACCTTGTCGGACTGGCGGACCTCTTCGAGGCCCGCGAGGAGCTTGTCGGCACGCTTGGCCATGTTCTGCGCGGCGACGGTCTTGGTCGCCTTGGCGCGCATCTTGTCGGCCTGCGCGTTCAGCGTCGCGGCCTTCTTCTCGGCGTTCTGGCGCTCGCGCTTGCGGCGCTTCTCGTCGGCCTCGCGCTGCTGCTGGTAGAGCTTCCAGCCCATGTTGTAGACGTCGATCTGGGAGCGGTTGGCGTCCAGGTAGAAGACCTTGTTGACGACCGTCTCGACCAGCTCGACGTCGTGGGAGATCACGATGAAGCCACCGCTGTACGTCTTCAGGTAGTCGCGCAGCCAGACGATCGAGTCCGCGTCGAGGTGGTTCGTCGGCTCGTCGAGGAGCAGGGTGTCGGCGTCCGAGAAGAGGATGCGGGCCAGCTCGATGCGGCGCCGCTGACCGCCGGACAGGGTGTGCAGGGGCTGGCCGAGCACGCGGTCCGGGAGGTTGAGCGCGGCGGCGATGGTGGCGGCCTCGGCCTCGGCGGCGTACCCGCCCTTGGTGAGGAACTCGGTCTCCTGGCGCTCGTACTGCTTGAGCGCCTTGGCCTGGGTGGCGCCCGAGCCGGTCGCGATGCGCTGCTCGTTCTCCCGCATCTTGCGGATCAGGGTGTCCAGGCCGCGGGCGGACAGGATCCGGTCGCGGGCCAGCACGTCGAGGTCACCGGTGCGCGGGTCCTGCGGCAGGTAGCCGACCTCGCCGGAGCGGGAGATGGTGCCGCCGGCCGGCATGCCCTCGCCCGCGAGGCACTTGGTGAGGGTCGTCTTGCCCGCTCCGTTGCGGCCGACCAGGCCGATGCGGTCGCCCTTGGCGACGCGGAAGGTGGCGTTCTCGATGAGGATGCGGGCGCCGGCGCGCAGTTCGATACCGGATGCGGTGATCACGTGAAGCTCCAGGACTGGATTAACGGCTGGATTGACAGGGCGAGGGCCGGTCGGCGCCGCTAATGCACCCAGAGAAGAAACGTCATACGAGCCAGTTTAACGGGGGGATGCAAGCCGTTTGCCCGCGCCGTCGGGCCGCCGCTGTCCGGGCAGCTCGTTGCCCAGGGGCGTCCGGTGCGCGGCGATCCTGCCGAGGCCGTCCACGGCCACGATCCGCTCGCTCCACGCCACCGTGTCGTCCGCGCACGGCTGGGCGATCAGGAGTGCGTTCGCGCGTCGTAGGGACGTGGCCGGTGCGAAGGCGCAGCCCGCGCGCGCGGGCAGCACCCAGCGCAGGTCGCCGTCGGCGGTGCGGAACGCGGTGATGCGCCGGGGCGTGACGACGGCGAGCATCCGGGCCCCGCGGTCCAGCG
>NZ_JAAGMG010000884.1 GCF_010548525.1 Streptomyces sp. SID14478 | reverse complement strand
GACGTCGTCGGTGCCGTCGCCGTCCACGTCGGCGGCGGGCCCGGCCGGGACGTTGCCGGCGGCCTGGACGAGGCGGGCCGTGCCGCGGGGGGTGCCGGAGCGGGTGAAGGGGCCCGGCAGGAAGGAGAGCCGGCCGCCGCTCGCGTGGACCACGAGGTCGTCCTTGCCGTCGCCGTCGAAGTCGCCGCAGACGGGCTGGTCCGGCCAGTCGTTGCCGAAGCGGGCCCGCGCGGGGACGGTGAGCTTGACGCCCTTGCCGGAGATGCCGTCGGGGGAGCCGAAGAGGATCTGCAGCGGTACGGGCGGGGTGCCCTGGCCGTCGTAGGGCGGGTCGGTGGAGACGACGAGGTCGGCGAACCCGTCCCGGTCCAGGTCGCAGGTCGCCTCGGAGCTGAACGCCGCCGGGACCTGCCCCTTCGTGGGCGCCGCGAACTTGGTGGGGGAGAGCAACTGGCGTGTCCCGGGCACCGGTCCGCGTCCCTTGGCGCCGTACACGATGCCGATGCCCGCGTCGTCGCCGAGCCCGTCGTGCGCGAGGTCGTCCAGGACGAGGTCGGGGGCGCCGTCGCCGTTGAAGTCGCTGGGAACCTTGCTGCCGGAGCCGTGCGGGATCGGGCGGGGCGCGGTGTGCTGCTTGCCGGTCAGTGCCACGGGGCGGCGGGCGTCGTCCTGGTGGTCGGTGCCGCCGCAGGCGGTGAGGGCGGCGGCCAGCACGAGGACGCCGAGCGCCCCGCCCCGGCGCGCGGGTATCGGTGCGTCGCTTCCCTTACGCGCCATCAGCAAGGCCCCCGCTCGTCCCGTGAGTTCACAACTTCCCCATAATGGCACTGAGGGCACCCCGTCGAAACGGGGTGCCCTCAGTGACGTGCGGAAGGGGTGCCTGCTACTTCACGGGCTCCGGTTCCGGGGCGTCCGCCGACTCCTCCTCGCCCGCCGGGTCGACCGGCGTGCGCACGGAGTCGAGCAGCAGCTGGGCCACGTCGACGACCTGGACGGACTCCTTGGCCTTGCCGTCGTTCTTCTTGCCGTTGACCGAGTCGGTCAGCATGACGAGGCAGAACGGGCAGGCGGTGGAGACGATGTCGGGGTTGAGGGAGAGGGCTTCGTCGACGCGCTCGTTGTTGATGCGCTTGCCGATCCGCTCCTCCATCCACATCCGCGCGCCGCCGGCGCCGCAGCAGAAGCCGCGCTCCTTGTGGCGGTGCATCTCCTCGTTGCGCAGGCCCGGGACCTTGCCGATGATCTCGCGGGGCGGCGAGTAGATCTTGTTGTGGCGGCCCAGGTAGCACGGGTCGTGGTACGTGATGAGGCCCTCGACCGGGGTGACCGGGACGAGCTTGCCCTCGTCCACCAGGTGCTGCAGCAGCTGCGTGTGGTGGATGACCTCGTAGTCGCCGCCGATCTGCGGGTACTCGTTGCCGATCGTGTTGAGGCAGTGCGGGCAGGTCGCGACGATCTTCTTGGCCGTCTTCGGCTTCCTGGACTCGTCGGTGACCTTGCCGTCGTCGTCGTACTCCTCGCCGAACGCCATGTTCAGCGCCATCACGTTCTCCTGGCCGAGCTGCTGGAACAGCGGCTCGTTGCCGAGGCGGCGGGCGGAGTCACCGGTGCACTTCTCGTCGCCGCCCATGATCGCGAACTTGACGCCCGCGATGTGGAGCAGCTCGGCGAAGGCCTTCGTGGTCTTCTTGGCGCGGTCTTCGAGCGCGCCGGCGCAGCCGACCCAGTACAGGTACTCGACCTCGGTGAGGTCCTCGATGTCCTGGCCGACGACCGGCACCTCGAAGTCGAGCTCCTTGAGCCACTCCAGGCGCTGCTTCTTCGCCAGGCCCCAGGGGTTGCCCTTCTTCTCCAGGTTCTTGAGCATCGTGCCCGCCTCGGACGGGAACGCGGACTCGATCATCACCTGGTAGCGGCGCATGTCGACGATGTGGTCGATGTGCTCGATGTCGACCGGGCACTGCTCGACGCAGGCGCCGCAGGTGGTGCAGGACCACAGGACGTCCGGGTCGATGACGCCGTTCTCTTCGAGGGTGCCGATGAGGGGGCGCTCGGCCTCGGCGAGGGCCGCCGCGGGGACGTCCTTGAGCTGCTCCTCGGTCGCCTTCTCGTTGCCCTCCATGTCCTTGCCGCCACCGGCGAGCAGGTACGGGGCCTTGGCGTGCGCGTGGTCGCGCAGCGACATGATGAGGAGCTTGGGGGAGAGCGGCTTGCCGGTGTTCCAGGCGGGGCACTGCGACTGGCAGCGGCCGCACTCGGTGCAGGTGGAGAAGTCGAGCAGGCCCTTCCAGGAGAAGTGCTCGATCTGCGAGACGCCGTAGACGTCGTCCTCGCCCGGGTCCTCGAAGTCGATCGGCGCGCCGTTCGACGTCATCGGCTGCAGGGCGCCGAGGGCGACGTCGCCGTCGGCCTCGCGCTTGAACCAGATGTTGGGGAAGCCGAGGAAGCGGTGCCAGGCGACGCCCATGTCGGTCTTGAGCGCGACCGTGATCATCCAGATGAACGACGTCGCGATCTTCACCATCGCCACGAAGTAGACGAGGTTCTGCAGGGCCGTCAGGCTCAGGCCCTTGAAGGCGAGGATCAGCGGGTACGTGACGAAGAACGACGCCTCGTAGCCGTCCACGTGGTGCATCGTGCCCTCGAAGGCGTGCAGCAGCATGATGCAGACGCCGATGATGAGGATGACGGCCTCGACGAAGTACGCCTGGCCGAAGTTCGAGCCGGCGAAGCGGGACTTGCGGCCCGCCTTGTTCGGCTTGCTCAGCTGACGGATGACGATCAGCGTGAGGATGCCGAGCGTCGTCATCAGGCCGATGAACTCGACGAAGACGTTGTACGGCGCCCACTCGCCGATGAGCGGCAGCAGCCAGTCGGCCTGGAAGAGCTGGCCGATGGCATTGACGATCGTCAGGATGAGCGAGAAGAAGCCCACCGCCACGAACCAGTGCGCGAACCCGACGATGCCCCAGCGGTTCATCCGGGTGTGGCCGAGGAACTCCTTGGCCAGGGTGACCGTGCGCTGGACGGGTTCGTCGGTGCGGGTCCCCGCGGGGACGTTCTGGCCGAGCCGCACGAAGCGGTAGATCTGCGCGATGGCGCGGACGAACAGGGCGGCGCCGACCACGATCAGGGCCAGCGACACGATGATCGCGGCGAGTTGCATTTGGGGGCTCCTCGGGCCTGCGAGGGGGGTCCTCGGGGAGGACTCGTCGGTCTCGTCGGTGATTACTAAGCGGTAACTTATGTAGTCCGTCTGAGACTACCCACTTACGCCGTCGCAATGTAGTCGGCCCGGTCGTGATCTGTGTCGCTGAGGTGACCCTCAGGCGTGTGGCGGGGTCCGGTGCCGAGGCGGCCCTCGGGCGCGTGGCGGGACCTGACGCCAAAGCAGATCGTGTTATTCGCCCCATATTTGGACATAACGGAATAGCTTATGGAGGGCTCCGGGCGGGCGCGCCCGCCGGTGTCACCCCGAAGTCACCCCGAATACCGCAACTCACGAGGGGCCCACGATGACCGCATCGCTGACGTACCTGGTCACCGGAGGCGCCGGCTTCATCGGCTCGCACCTGACCGACGCCCTGCTTGACCGGGGCCACGGCGTCGTCGTCCTCGACGACCTGTCCACCGGCAGCCGCGCCCGCCTCGCCGCCGCCTGGCCGCATCCGAAGCTGCGTTTCGTGCGCGGCTCCGTCCACGGCGCCCGCCTCCTCGACGAACTGACGGGCCGCTGCGACGCGGTCGTCCACCTGGCCCCGGCCGCCGGGGCGCTCCCGGTCGTCGAGGCCGCCCGCCG
>NZ_JAAGMG010000845.1 GCF_010548525.1 Streptomyces sp. SID14478 | reverse complement strand
GGGAGCGGGCGTCGTGCCCGGTGCCGCCTGCGGTGCCGCGGCCCTGGCGCTGCTCGTCCACGCCACCCGCACCCTCACCCGCGCCTCCGCCCACGCGAGCGCCGACGGCGCGGTGGGTGAGGCGCCCTGACCACCACCGATCCCACTGCCGAGCGCGCCACGCCACTCGCCGCATGACCGGAATCACCCCTCTCCCGCGGGGCCGACACCGCGGGCCCGACCCACGACGCACGGCAACATCCCTAAGGAGAACGCCAGATGACCACCCCTCCTCCCGGAGGCGCCGGATACGCCGGATACTCCGGGCCTCACGGGCAGCGCGACACTCACGGTCCGCGCGCACGACGCGCACGACGCGCAGCGCGCGGAGCGCGCACCCCGGGAGGCGTCCGATGAGGGTTCTGCTGATCGGAGCCAACGGATACCTCGGCCGCTTCGTCGCCGACCGACTGCTCGCCGATCCCGCCGTGCAGCTCACCGCGCTCGGCCGGGGCGACGACGCCGACGTCCGCTTCGACCTGGCCACCGGCAGCCCGGGCGCGCTCACCCGCTTCCTGGACGCCGTCCACCCCGGCGTCGTCATCAACTGCGCCGGCGCCACCCGCGGCGGTGCCCGTGAACTCACCCGGCACAACACCGTCGCCGTCGCCACCATCTGCGAGGCCCTGCGCCGCAGTGGCTGCGGTGCCCGCCTCGTACAGATCGGCTGCGGCGCCGAATACGGCCCCTCCCAGCCCGGTTCGTCCACCGCCGAGGACGCGGTGCCCCGGCCCGGCGGCCCGTACGGCGTCAGCAAGCTCGCCGCCACCGAACTCGTCCTGGGCTCCGGCCTCGACGCCGTCGTCCTGCGCGTCTTCTCACCGGCGGGCCCCGGTACCCCGGCCGGAACCCCGCTCGGCAGACTCGCGGAGGCCATGCGCCGCGCGATGCAGGCCGGCGACGGCGAACTGAAGCTCGGCGGCCTCGGCGCCCAGCGCGACTTCATCGACGTACGGGACGTGGCGCGCGCCGTGCACGCCGCTTCGCTCTCGGCCGCACAGGGCGTCATCAACATCGGCTCCGGCCGCGCCGTGCGGCTGCGGGACGCCGCCGCCGTGCTCGCCCGCGTCGCCGGATTCGGTGGCGCCCTCCACGAACTCGACGCTCCGCCCGTGCCCCTCCGGTCGTCCGTCGGCCACCCGCGCACCGAAGCGGACCACGGACTGCCGGGACCCTCGGCGGCCGCGTACCCGTACCCCGACGGCTGCGGCAGCTGGCAGCAGGCCGATGTGCGCACGGCCCGGGACCGGCTCGGCTGGCGCCCCCGCATCAACCTCGAAGAATCCCTCGCCGACATCTGGATGGAGGCGGCATGCCGTATCTGACCCCGACCGCGACCGGCCTGTCGAGCACCGATGTACGTCTCGGCTTCGGTATCCCCGGCTTCGCGCACCCTCTCGTCGCGCCCGCGGAATGGGCCGAACTCACCCGACCCGCAACACCTTTGCACTGGGTCGTCCTCAATGTCGCGGGCGGCCCGGGGGCCCGCCCCGACCCGCACTGCCTCGCGGCGGCGGGCCGACTGCGCAACGCCGGTGTCCGTGTCCTCGGTCACGTCGACATGACGTACGGCGCCCGCTCCTTCGGCGAGATCGTCTCCGACGCGCACCGCTTCCTCGACTGGTACCAGGTCGACGGGTTCAGTCTCGACCGCTGTCCCACCGAGCGGGCCGCGCTCCCCGAGGTCCGGCGCACCGTCACGACCCTGCGCGCGCTCGTCGACGACGCGTACATCGTGCTCGGCCACGGCACGCACCCGTACCCCGGATACGCGGAGACCGCCGACCAGTTGGTGACCTTCACCGGACCGTGGAGCGACTACCGCTGGTCCCAGGTCGCAGAGTGGACCGCCGAGTATCCGCCCGAGCGGTTCTGCCACTTCGTCCACGGCATGCCCCGCGGTCACCTCGACGAGGCGCTGCGCATCGCGCGCTGGCAGGGCGCGGGCACGATCTACTTCACGGACCGCACGGACCGGGGAGGCGTGAGCGATCCCTGGGAGTCGATGCCCGGTTACTGGGACGAAATCGTCTCGCGTATCGGACCAGGTGTCTCGGAATGAAGGGGGGCGTGGCAGTGTTGCAGACAGAACAACCGTACGTAGATACCGACCAACGGAGTCCCCGTGTCGCTGCCACCCCTGGTCGAGCCAGCTGCTGAGCTCACCGTAGACGAGGTCCGCAGGTACTCCCGCCACCTGATCATCCCGGATGTCGGGATGGACGGGCAGAAGCGGCTGAAGAACGCCAAGGTGCTCTGTGTGGGCGCCGGCGGCCTCGGGTCCCCGGCCCTGATGTACCTGGCCGCGGCCGGCGTGGGCACGCTCGGCATCGTGGAGTTCGACGAGGTCGACGAGTCGAACCTGCAGCGCCAGATCATCCACAGCCAGGCCGACATCGGCCGGTCCAAGGCGGAGTCCGCGAAGGACTCGGTCCTCGGCATCAACCCGTACGTGAACGTGATCCTTCACCAAGAGCGGCTCGAAGCCGAGAACGTGATGGACATCTTCAGCCAGTACGACCTGATCGTCGACGGCACGGACAACTTCGCGACGCGCTACCTCGTCAACGACGCGTGCGTGCTGCTCAACAAGCCCTACGTGTGGGGTTCCATCTACCGCTTCGACGGTCAGGCCTCGGTCTTCTGGTCCGAGCACGGTCCGTGCTACCGCTGCCTGTACCCGGAGCCCCCGCCCCCCGGCATGGTCCCCTCCTGCGCCGAGGGCGGCGTGCTGGGCGTGCTGTGCGCGTCCATCGGCTCCATCCAGGTCACCGAGGCGATCAAGGTCCTCGCCGGCGTCGGCGACCCGCTGGTCGGGCGCCTCATGATCTACGACGCCCTGGAGATGCAGTACCGCCAGGTCAAGGTCCGCAAGGACCCCGACTGCGCGGTCTGCGGCGATAACCCGACCGTCACCGAGCTCATCGACTACGAGGCCTTCTGCGGCGTCGTGTCCGAGGAGGCCCAGGAGGCGGCCGCCGGCTCGACGATCACTCCGAAGCAGCTCAAGGAGTGGATGGACGACGGCGAGAGCATCGAGGTCATCGACGTCCGCGAGCCGAACGAGTACGAGATCGTCTCCATCCCGGGCGCCAAGCTGATCCCGAAGAACGAGTTCCTCATGGGCACCGCCCTCGAGGGTCTCCCGCAGGACAAGAAGATCGTCTTGCACTGCAAGACGGGTGTCCGCAGTGCGGAAGTCCTCGCCGTGCTGAAGTCCGCGGGCTTCGCGGACGCCGTGCACGTCGGCGGCGGCGTCATCGGCTGGGTCAACCAGATCGAGCCGGACAAGCCGGTCTACTAGCCGGTCCGCTGGGCCACCGCCCAGCTGCGACCTTCCCGGACGGGCCTCGCGCACTGCGCGCGGGGCCCGTCCGGCATGTCGGGGGCCCGACGCGCGCCGGGGCCGGCCGCGGTCAGGAGCACACCTTGCCGTCGCGCGGTATTCGCCCCTCCAGCAGATACGTGTTCACGGCCGAGTCGACGCAGGAGCTGCCGGAGCCGTACGCCCCGTGCCCCTCGCCCTTCCAGGTCAGCTCCACGCCGACGCCTTTCCCCAACTCGTCGGCCATCCGCCGCGCGCCTTCGTAGGGCGTCGCGGGATCGCCCGTGTTCCCGACGACGAGCACCGGCGCCGCGCCCGGGGCGCGCACGTCGGGATCGTCCCACTGGCCCGGCACCGGCCAGTCGTGGCACCAACCCGCCGTGTCCCAGCCCATGTACGCGCCGAAAACGGGCGAGAGGTCGCGGAACTTCGCGAGCCGCGCCTTGGTCTGGGCCACCGTCGGACGCGCCTTGTCGTCGAGGCAGGAGATCGCCCGCTGCGAATGGCTCGCCGTCCCGTAGTGCCCACTGTTCGGGTCGCGGTCGTTGTACGAGTCGGCGAGGGCCAGCAGTGGTGTGCCGTCGCCGTCCTGCGCGGCCTGCAACGCTCGCGTCAGCGTCGGCCAACTGGCCTTGCTGTACAGGGTGACCGCGATTCCGGTGGTCGCGAGCGACTCGTTCAGCAGCCGCCGGCCCGCCGTCGGCAGCGGCTTCGCGTCCAGACGCTTCAGGAGCGCCGTGATCTCCCGGGAGCCTTCCTTCGGATCCTTGCCGCGGGACGTGAAGTAGTTGTCGAGCGCGCGCTGGAATCCGCGCGCCTGGTTCTCGGCCTGTCCGACCCGGCCCGCCGTCGGGTCGACGACCGCGTCCAGGACGAGCCTGCCCACCTTGTCGGGGAACAAGTGGGCGTAGATTCCGCCCAGTTCGGTGCCGTACGAGACACCCATGTAGTGCAGCTCGTCGTCCCCGAGCGTCTGACGCATCAGATCCAGGTCACGGGCGGCTTCGACGGTCGACACATGACCGAGCAGCTCACCCGCTTTCGTGCACCCCTTGCCGAAGGCGACGGCATCCTTGAGGTACGCCGCCTCCTCCGCCGCGGTGTCGGGCGTGAGGTCCACGGACTCGGCGGCCTGGGTGGCCTTGTCGCTGCGGCACCGGACGCCTTCGCTCGCGGAGACCCCGCGCGGGTCGAAGCCCACCAGGTCGTACCGCTCGCGCAGCTTCGCGTACTGCGGGGCGAACGCCGGCAGCAGATCGACGCCGGAGCCGCCCGGGCCGCCGAAGTTGAAGAGCAGGGAGCCGATGCGGGCGCCGTCGTCGCCCCGGGCCTTGGCGCGGATGAGTGCGAGGTCGAGGGTCGTCCCGTCCGGCTTCGCGTAGTCGAGCGGGGCCTTGAGCGTCGCGCACTGCCAGTCGGAGCCGGGCGCGGGCGCGCCCGCGGTCGCCTTGCAGCGGCCCCAGCCAAGACGCTGGGACGTGAGCGAGGAGGGAAGAGGGGGCAGCGCGGTGTCCCGTGGCGGCGTCGGGCCGGCGGACCCGGGCGATCCGCCACCCGACGACGAGGGTTTCGGATCGTCCCCGCCGCCCCCGCCCGAGCTGCTGCAGCCGGCAAGGAGACCGGTCGTGAGTACGACGGCCGCTGCCAGTGCCCGTGCCCGGACCCCTTTTCCCGCACGTGTGCGTGCGCCTGCGCGGGCACGCGAAACCTGTGGTGCCATGGCACCTCCCCCCTCAACTGCCCCCGTTCGAGAGACAGTCAGGCCATCGTAGGAGGAGGTGTCGGCATCCGCTCCGGCCTGTGGATAACTCCGCGATCACGAGCAGACCGTTCCCTCTTTCGGGACGGTCCCGTCGAGGAGATAGCCGTTCACGGCGCTGTGCACGCACGTGCTCTTGCTGTCGTAGGCGCCGTGCCCCTGACCCTTGTACGTGATCTCGACCCCGACCCCGTCGCCCAGTGCTCCCGCCATCTTGCGCGCGCCTTCGTACGGGGTGGCCGGGTCGCCCGTGTTGCCGACGACGAGGATCGGGGCGGATCCGGAGGCGCTGACGTCCGGGTGGTCCGCGGAGCCGTCGACGGCCCAGTCGGTGCAGCCGATCATGCCCCAGGCCAGGTAGTCGCCGAACAGGGGGGACGCGGCGCGGAACTCGGGCAGCTTCGCCTCGACGTCCTTCGTCGTGTAGCGCGGCTTGTCGTCGGCGCAGTTGATGGAGACGTTGGCGGCCTGGATGTTGCTGTACGTGCCGTCCTCGTTGCGCCCGTTCATCGAGTCGGACAGCGTCATGAGGATCTTGCCGTCGCCGTCGTACGCCTGCTGGAGCCCTTCGGTGAGGTACTCCCAGAAGTCCTGCGAGTACAGGGACTGCGCGATTCCATTGGTTGCCGCCGTCTGTGTCAGATCGCGGGGGAAGATCCCGGGGATCGGCTTGTCGTCGAGGTCCTCGAGCAGTTTGGCGATCTTGTCCTTGACCTCTTGCGGGGTGTCGCCGACCGGGCAGTCCTCGACCTTGGACGTGCAGTCCTTGGCGTAGTTGTCGAGGGCGAGTTGGAATCCCTTGGCCTGCCCGAGGGAGCTCTGCTCCGAGTCCTGCGTGGGGTCGACGACGCCGTCGAACACGGCACGGCCCACGTTCTTGGGGAACAAGTGGGCGTATACGCCGCCCAGTTCGGTGCCGTACGAGATCCCGAAGTAGTGCAGCTTGTCGTCGCCCAGCACCTGACGCATCAGGTCCATGTCGCGGGCCGCGTCGGTGGTGCGGACGTGGGGGAGGACCTTGCCGGAGTTCTTCTCGCAGGCCCCGTTGAAGCCCTTGATGTTGTCGACGAGCTTCGTCTGTTCCGCCGTGTCGTCCGGCGTCGAGTCCTGTTGGAAGTAGTCGTCGAGCTGGTCGTCGTCCTCGCACTCGACGCCCGCGCTGCGTCCCACTCCGCGAGGGTCGAAGCTGACCAGGTCGTAGCGGGTACGCAGCTTCGCGTAGTCGGCGCCGAAGGCCGGCAAGGTGGTGACACCGGAGCCGCCCGGGCCGCCGAAGTTGAAGATGAGGGAGCCGATGCGCTGGTCCTTATCGCCGCTGGCCGTGGCCCGGATCAGCGCGAGGTCGATCGTCTTGCCCTTCGGGTCGTCCCAGTCGAGCGGCGCCTTCATGGTGGCGCAACTCCACTCGGCGCCGCCGGGCAGCGGCGAGGGAGCAGCGCCCCCGCCTTCGGACTCCGACGGCGCGGGGCAGTCCTTCCAGCTCAGCGACTGGGACGACAGATCCTCGTCGTCCTTGGAGTCGCTGCAGGCCGCGAGTGAGACGGACAGCAGGGCGGCGGTGACGGCCAGGGCGGCGGCGCGGGGCCGGGACGGATTGGGCATGCGTCCATCCTGCGGCGGCCGGGTGTGGTGCGCTCGGGCTGCGGGCTGTGCGGGTGAGGCCGTTCAGGCGGTTCCGTGCAGGACACGACGGGCCGCCGCCCGACCAGTGGCCACGCACGCCGCGACATCCACGCCTTCGTAGGCGGCACCGCAGACCGCGACGCCGGGCAGCACCTTCACGGCGTCGCGGATCCTGGAGACGCGCTCCATGTGACCGACGTCGTACTGGGGCAGAGCGTTCTCCCACCGCGTCACGTGGCCGGCGACCGGTTCGCCCAACGTGCCCACCGCCTGCCGGAGCTCCCTCATGGCGCTGCGGATCAAGTGCCTGTCGGGGAGGGCGAGTCGACGCTCTTCTTCTACGTGGCCCAGCGTGATGCGCAGCAAGAAGAGGCCCGGTTCGGCCGCGGCGAGGTGCTGCCACTTGTTGGACAAGAAGGTGACTTCCCGTGTGGCCCAGCCCTCCAGGGGCGGTACGACATAGCCGTTGCCCTGAGGGAGGTGCTTCGGCATCAGGGCGCGGGAGAACGCGAGGCTGACCACGGCCGTCCCCGCGTGCCGGATGGCGCTGAGCTCGGCGTCGGCGCGCGGCGCGTGCGGGCGCAGCAGCGCGGCGGTGGCCGGCGCGGGAAGAGCACAGATCACCGTGTCGGCCTCCATGACGAGGGGGCCGTCGCCGGTGGTGGCGCGTACCCGCCAGCGCCCGGAGGGGCTGTGCTGCAGCTCCTGCGCGCGCGT
>NZ_JAAGMG010000789.1 GCF_010548525.1 Streptomyces sp. SID14478 | reverse complement strand
CCCCAGCCGGGCTGGCAGACCCCGCCGCCCCCGCCGCCGCAGCAGCAGGCTCCGGGCGGGCAGCCGCAGCAGCCGGGGCCGCCCCCGGGCTGGCAGCAGCCGCCCCAGCAGTAGCAACTCCCCGAAAGGCCCGCACCGTTGGACGGTGCGGGCCTTTCGTGCGTACCGGAGCGTATGGCCGCGTTTTGGGCGCCACGCCCTGGCCTGCAAAGCGTCAGAGGTCTCGACCAATGCGCGTGAAATGCACGTCAACTCGTTATTTCCGCAGGCCACATGGGGTTCATCTGCCGTTGACGTGCGTCAACTGCCGCTGATAAACCAACACTTCATTCCACCTGGAAACCCAAAGAACCAGAACCAGCCATGCTGTGCGAGCGATGCGCGAGGTCCACGACCGATGGATACACAGGCTCAGCTAGACAAGCACCACAGAACGGCACGCCCCCGGCGGCGTGGCGTGCGGCTATTCCTGGCGGCGGCCGCCGCTGCCTTCACGCTCACGGCGGGCCTGGCCACGCCGCTCAACCCGGCGCCCCAGCACGCCGAGGCCAAGGCTGACAGCGGCAAGAAGACCCTCACCGTGGCGGTCGCGCAGAGCGTCGACTCGCTGAGTCCGTTCCTGGCCGTGAAGCTGGTCAGCACGAGCATCATCAGGATGACGAACGAGTTCCTGACCAACTACGACCCCAAGGACAACCACGTCGTCCCGGGCCTCGCCACCAAGTGGGAACCGTCGCCCGACAAGTTGACGTGGACGTACACCATCCGGTCGAACTCGAAGTGGTCCGACGGACAGCCGACGACGGCCAAGGACGCGGCCTTCACGTTCAACAAGATGATGACCGACGAGGGCGCGGCCACGGCCAACGGTTCGTTCGTCGGCAACTTCGAGAAGGTCACCGCGCCCAGTGACACGAAGCTCGTCATCAAGCTGAAGAAGCCGCAGGCGACGATGACGGCCCTCGACATCCCGATCGTGCCGGAGCACGTCTGGAAGGACGTCAAGGACTACGCGAAGTACAACAACGACGACAAGTTCCCGCTCGTCGGCAACGGTCCGTACATCCTGACCGACTACAAGACCGACCAGTACGTGAAGCTGGAGCGGAACAAGGACTTCTGGCGCAAGTCGAAGACCCCGCAGTTCGACGAGATCGTCTTCAAGACGTACAAGGACCAGGACGCCGCGGTCGCCGCCCTGCGCAAGGGCGAGGTCTCCTTCGTCGCCGGCTCCCCCGCCCTGACGCCCGCTCAGGCGGCCTCGCTCAAGGGCGAGAAGAACATCAAGGTCAACGAGGGCCCCGGCCGCCGCTTCTACGCGATCGCCGTGAACCCGGGCTGGAAGACCAAGAGCGGCCAGAAGTTCGGCGACGGCAACAAGGCGCTGCTCGACCAGAAGGTGCGCCAGGCGCTGTTCCGCGCGGTCGACACCAAGACCATCGTCGACAAGGTCTTCCAGGGCCACGCCGAACAGGGCGAGGGGTACATCCCGCCGCGCTTCGGCGACTACTTCTGGAAGCCGACGGACAGCCAGAAGCTGTCGTACGACGCCACGGCCGCGGGCAAGATGCTGGACGACGCGGGCTACCCGATGAAGGACGGCAAGCGCGTCGGCAAGGACGGCAAGCCGCTGGACTTCCGGATGCTGTGTCACGCCACCGACCCGAACGACAAGGCGGTCGGCAAGTACCTCAAGGAGTGGTGGGGCAAGATCGGCGTCGGCCTCAAGCTCAACTGCGTCGACGACGTCTCGGTGCCCTGGTACGCCGGTGAGTACGACCTCGCCTTCGACGGGTGGTCGGTGAACCCGGACCCGGACTTCGTCCTCGGCATCCACACCTGCGCCGCCCTGCCCACCAAGGCGAAGGAGAGCGCGGCGACGGACAACGGCATCTGCAACAAGACCTACGACGACCTGTACGCCAAGCAGTTGGCCGAGTACGACCCGGCCAAGCGCGCCGATTACGTCAAGCAGATGGAGTCCTGGCTGTACGACTCGGGGTACATGAACGTCATGGCCTACCCGAACGCGGTCGAGGCCTACCGCACCGACCAGATCAAGTCCATCGAGACCATGCCCACCGCGGCCGGCAACATCTACGGCCAGGACGGGTACTGGAGCTGGTGGTCGGCCCAGCCGGCGACCTCCTCCAGCAGCGACAGCTCGGACTCGAACAGCTCCACCGGCGTGGTGATCGGCATCGTGATCGTCGCGCTCGTCGTCATCGGCGGCGGCGTCTTCTTCGCGATGCGCCGCCGGACCACCGCGGACGACCGCGAATAAGGAACCGTTCCATGGCTGACAGCACTCCGGCGCTCGTGCAGTCCGCGGAGGCGACCCTCGACGGCGACCCGGCTTCGGCCGGGCCGCCGTCGGCCGCCCGCGGCCCACGGGCCCGCAACACCAAGGCGTACCTCCAGTACGCGGCGGCGAAGATCTTCGGCGCGATCGTCTCGCTCTTCGCCGTCCTCGTCACGAGCTTCTTCCTCTTCCGCCTCATCCCGAGCGACCCGGTCAAGCAGATGACCGGCGGCCGCAAGGTCTCCGAGCAGCAACTGGAGAGCCTGCGCCACCAGTTCGGCCTCGACCAGCCGATGTGGCAGCAGTTCACGTCGTACATCGGGGACGCGCTCACCGGCGACTTCGGCACCTCGTTCCAGTACCACACGCCGGTCATCGACAAGATCACCGACGCCCTCCCGGCGACGCTGCTGCTCACCGGCACGGCGTACGTCCTGTACTCGGCGCTCGGCATCTGGCTGGGCACGCGCACCGCGTGGCGCAACGGATCGAAGTCCGACCGCTTCAACACGGCGTTCGCGCTGACCCTCTACTCGGTCCCGTCGTTCTGGCTGGGCCTGCTGCTCATCATCGTCTTCGCCGTCGGCATCGGCCCGATCCCCGGCATGTTCCCGACGGGCGGCCTCGAATCGGGCGGCGAGAGCGGCTTCGCGTACGTCATCGACGTCGCGCACCACCTGGTCCTGCCCGTCATCACGCTGGTCGCGGTCGGGTACGCGCAGACGCTGCTCGTCATGCGGTCCTCGCTGCTCGACGAGATGGGCAGCGACTATCTGACGACGGCGCGCGCCAAGGGACTGCGCGACGACGTCGTGCGCCGCAAGCACGCGGTGCCGAACGCGATGCTGCCTACGTTCACGCTGATGTTCGTGAACCTCGGGCACGTGGTCGCCGGGCAGATCCTCGTCGAGACGGTCTTCTCCTGGCCGGGCCTCGGCGGGCTCTTCTACTCGGCCCTGTCCGTGCCCGATCTCCCGCTCGTCCAGGGCCTGTTCTTCGTGTTCGCCACCGCGGTGATCCTCGCGAACACCCTCGCCGACATCCTCTATCCGCTGCTCGACCCGAGGGTGGGACGATGACGACGCAACCCGAGGCGCAGCCTCTGAAGGCGCCCGACGCGCGCGCCCTGGCCCGTGCCCGCAAGCGCCGGTCGCTGGCCCGCTTCTGGCGCTCGTACCGCTCCCACAAGGGCGGCCTGTGGGGCCTCGGCCTGCTGATCCTGATCGCGCTGATCGCCGTGCTCGCCCCGGTCCTGGCCGGCGAGGACGCGCAGTCCGTGACCGACGCGCCCGGCGGCCCGCTGGAGGGCCCGAGCGGTGAGTTCCCGCTCGGCACCGACCAGTTCGGCCGCAGCGTGCTCGCGCTGCTGATCTACGGCGCACGGGTCTCGCTCACCGTGGGCCTGCTCGCCGCGTTCCTGTGCGTGGCGATCGGCACGCTCATCGGGATCGTCGCGGGCCACTTCCGCGGCTGGTACTCGACCGTCCTGATGCGCATCACGGACTGGTTCCTGGTGATGCCGACGCTGGTCCTCGCCATCGCGCTCGCCACGGTGATGGACCGCTCCATGTGGACGGTGATCATCGCGATCGGCGTGACGACCTGGCCGACCACGGCCCGACTCGTCCGTGCCCAGACCCTGGCCGTGGAGTCGCGGCCGTACATCGAGCGGGCCCGCGCCCTCGGCGGCGGTCACGGCCACATCATGACGCGGCACGTGCTGCCGAACGTGATGCCGCTGGTCCTCGCCCAGACGACGATGATCATCTCCTCGGCGATCCTGACCGAGGCGACCCTCGCCTTCCTCGGCCTGTCCGACCCGACCATCACCTCGTGGGGCGGCATGCTGCAGGACGCGCGCGAGGCGGGCGCGGTCAGCGCGGGCGACTGGTGGTACCTGGCGCCGCCCGGTATCGCCATCGCCGTCGTGGCGCTCTCCTTCACGCTGTGCGGCCGCGCGATCGAGTCCGTCCTCAACCCGAAGCTGGGAGGCCGGTCATGACCCTTCTCGAAGTACGCGACCTCGAAGTGACGTACGCCGGCGGGGCACAGGCCGTGCGCGGGGTGAACCTCTCCGTCGAGGCGGGCCACAAGCTCGGCATCGCCGGCGAGTCCGGCTGCGGCAAGTCCACGCTCGCGCTCGCGCTGCTGCGCCTGCTGCCCGCCGGGACCAAGGTGAGCGGCGAGATCCTGCTCAACGGCGAGGACGTCCTGGCCATGAAGTGGGGCCAGGTCCGGGCGGTGCGCTGGGCGGGCGCCTCGATCGTCTTCCAGGGCGCGATGCACTCGCTGAACGCGGTGCACCGCATCGGCGACCAGATCGCCGAGCCGATCGTGCTGCACAAGAAGGCCACGCAGGCCGGCGCGAAGAAGAAGGTCGCCGAACTCCTCGAGCACGTCGGCCTCCCGGCCGCGCGCGCGAACGCGTATCCGCACGAGCTCTCCGGCGGCCAGCGCCAGCGCGTGATGATCGCGATGGCGCTCGCCTGCGACCCGGAACTGATCATCGCGGACGAGCCGACGACCGCCCTGGACGTGATGATCCAGGCCCAGATCCTGCGCCTCATCGAGCAGTTGGTGGCGGAGCAGGACCTCGGCCTCGTCATGATCAGCCACGACCTGGCGGTCCTGTCCGACACCTGCGACCGGCTCGCGGTGATGTACGCGGGCCGCGTCGTGGAGGAGGGCCCGGCCCTCCAGGTGTACGAGAACGCGGTGCACCCGTACGGAAAGGCCCTGTCGGCGGCGTTCCCGACCATCGGCGACCCGACCTCCCGGTTCGCGCCGCGCGGCCTGCCGGGCGATCCCCCGGACCCGTCGGCGCTGCCGTCCGGCTGCACGTTCCACCCGCGCTGTCCGGTGGCGCTGGACGTGTGCGCCACGCAGGACCAGGAGTTGCGGGACGCGGGGCCCGGGCGCCGGGCGGCCTGCGTCCACGTATCGAGTGACGCCGTGGCGACGGACGTCGAGGCAAGGAGCACGACGGCATGACGGACGACGCACAGGACGCCCCCCGGGTGCCGGCGGCACCCCTGCTGTCCGCCGACCGGCTGCAGGTGACGTTCCCGGGCCGCCGCGGTGCCGCGGCGGCCCGCGCCGTGGACGGCGTCGACCTGGACATCGCGCCCGGCGAGATCGTGGCGCTGGTCGGCGAGTCCGGCTGCGGCAAGACGAGCCTGGCGCGCACGCTGCTGGGGCTGGAGCGGCCCACGTCGGGGAAGGTCACCTTCGCGGGTGCGCCGCTCGACTACGGCTCCCGGGCGCTGAAGGCGTACCGCAAGCGGGTGCAGTTGGTGCTGCAGGACCCGAGCGGTTCGCTCAATCCACGGCACACGGTGTACGACGCGGTGGCGGAGGGCCTGCGCATCCACGGGTACGCGGGCGACGAGCGCGAGGCGGTCGCCCACGCCTTGTCCCGGGCGGGACTTCGGCCTCCGGAGCGCTTCTTCCTGCGCTATCCGCACGAGTTGTCCGGCGGGCAGCGCCAGCGTGTCGTGATCGCGGGCGCGCTGGTCCTGGACCCGGAGCTGATCGTCGCGGACGAGCCGGTGGCGTCGCTGGACGCGTCGGTGCGGGGCGAGATCCTGGCGCTGCTGCTGAAGCTGCGCGACGAACTGGGCCTGTCCGCGCTCGTGGTCACGCACGACCTGGGTCTCGCCTGGAACATCGCCGACCGGGTGGCGGTGATGTACCTGGGCCGGATCGTGGAGACGGGCCCGGTGGAGGACGTGCTGACGTCACCGCAACACCCGTACACCCAGGCCCTGTTGTCGGTCCTTCCGGAGGCGCCGGGCGATCCGGTGGTGCTGACCGGTGAGCCGCCGGACCCCTCCCGGATTCCCGGTGGGTGCCGGTTCCACGCGCGGTGCCAGATCCTGAGCGGCGGGGAGGCCGAGCGGGCGGGCGTCGCCGACCTGTGCCGGACCGAGGACCTGCCGGTGCTCCCGGGCGGGGCCTCGTCGCAGGTCGCCTGTCACTGGGCCGCGGCGCAGGTGGCGACGGAGGCCACGCCGTAGAACCGAGTGGCCCCGACCCCTGTGCGGGGCCACCCGGGCGCGCCGGTCAGTCGTTGTGGAACGCCGCCGCCTGGCCCACCTCGTAGCCGCCGGCCGGCTGCTGCGTGATGACGTTCAGGCGGTTGAAGGCGTTGATGGCCGCGATCAGGCAGACCAGGGCGCCGAGCTGGTCCTCGTCGTAGTGCTTGGCCGCGTCGGCCCATGCCTCGTCCGTGACGCCGCCGGCGCCGTCGGCGAGCCGCGTGCCCTGTTCGGTCACCTCCAGGGCGGCGCGCTCGGCCTCGGTGAAGACCGTGGCCTCGCGCCAGGCCGCGACGAGGTGGAGCCGCAGCGCGGTCTCACCGGCGGCCGTGGCCTCTTTGGTGTGCATGTCGAGGCAGCCGGAACAGCCGTTGATCTGGCTGGCGCGGATCTTCACCAGTTCCTGCGTGGCAGCAGGCAGGGCCGAGTCGGCGATCGGCGCGTTCGCCCCGACGAGACGCTTCACGAACCCCATCGCGGTCTTGCTGGCGAACATGTTCAGACGAGCTTCCATGGCGGGCTCCTGTGCCGTTGTTCCTTCGTAGGTGCTGACACCTACTCGACGGAACAGGCGGGCCCGTTCGTGACATGCGCGGTGTGTGACCTACGCCTCATGCTCTTCGACGAGCTCACGGGAGCGCTTCACGTCGTTCGCGATGGCCTCGACGAGCTGCTCCAGCGAGTCGAACTTCGACATCCCGCGCACATAGGCGAGGAAGTCCACGGCCACGTGCAGCCCGTACAGGTCGAGGCCCACCCGGTCGATGGCGTACGCCTCCACGGTGCGCTCCGTGCCGTCGAACTGGGGGTTCGTGCCGACCGAGATCGCGGCCGGCATGGCCTCGCCGTTCACGTGCAGCCACCCGGCGTAGACGCCGTCCGCGGGGATCGCGGTGTGCGGCAGGGTCTCCACGTTGGCGGTGGGGAAGCCCAGCTCACGGCCGCGCTGCGCACCCCGTACGACCACGCCCTCGACCCGGTGCGGCCGCCCGAGGATCTCGCGGGCCCCCGCCACGTCGCCCTCGACGACGAGCCGCCGGGTCAGCGTGGAGGAGAAGGGCTCGCCGCCCCCGGCGCTGCCGCTGACGTACAGGTCCACGACCTCGACTTCGAAGTCGTACGTCTCGCCCTGCTCGGCGAGGAAGGCGACGTTGCCCGCGGCCTTGTGGCCGAAGCGGAAGTTGGGGCCCTCGACGACCACGCGCGCGTGGAGCTTGTCGACGAGCACCTTCGCCACGAAGTCGGCGGGCGACAGCTTCGAGAACTCGGTGGTGAAGGGAAGGATCAGCACCGCGTCGACGCCCAGGTCGGCCATCAGCTCGGCCCGCCGGTGGTGCGGGGCGAGCAGCGGCGGGTGCGAGCCGGGGCGCACGACCTCGCTCGGGTGCGGGTCGAAGGTGACGACGACGGCCGGGACGCCCAGCTCGCGCGCCCGCTCCACGGCCCGCCCGATGATCAGCTGGTGCCCGCGGTGCACCCCGTCGTAGGAGCCGATGGTGACGACGCTGCGCCCCCAGTCCTGGGGGATGTCCTCCAAGCCACGCCAGCGCTGCACGGTGATTGCTCCTCGCAAACCTGTGTACGCCGATTCCGTCTCCACGGTCTCGGCAGTCTCGACGATCGATCTCTACACGTCACTTACCGAATACGCAGGTCTAAGAGTGCCATGCCGACCGCCCGCGGCTCTCATCGGGCGGGGTCACGCGGGGACGCGGGCCCCGGCCAGGTTCTCGATCATCCGCCGGGCGCTCGGTCCGACCAGCGCCGCCCACTGGCCGGGGTCGGCCGCCAGCCACTCGGCCAGCGGCGCGGCGAACCCCGGGTCGCTCCTGGCCAGCTCCACGAGCCCCCGGTCGAAGCACGTGGCGCCCTCGGGAGTGCGCACGAGCAGCACGCCGGTGCGGTGCACCAGATCCCGGGTACGCGTCCGCCCGCGCCCCGCG
>NZ_JAAGMG010000743.1 GCF_010548525.1 Streptomyces sp. SID14478 | reverse complement strand
CTCGCCCGCCCCGGACAGCCCCGGCTCGTGGTGCGTCCCGCCGCGTTGGGGTCACTGTCCTCGCTGCGGGGCGCGGTCGAGCTGGCCCGGCTGATCCGGCCCTGACCCCTGACCCCTCAGCCCGCCCGGCGCAACTGCGCGGCGGGTGCGGCCGCGCCCAGCCGGTCACGCAGGCCGTCGACGAGCACGGCGGTGGCCTCCGGGCCGTTCGCGGTGCCGAAGACGTGGTGGTCGGGCCGGACCAGCACGGCGGTCGCGTCGTGCTCGGCCAAGTACGCGCGGTAGAAGCCGTCGACGTCCGTCACGCCCTGGTCCGTGGCGCCGGGCGGGGCCAGGCGCACCACGTGAGTGCCGAGGGCGGAGAGGAAGGACCACCGGTCCTCGCCGAGCGCGGGACGCGGGTCGTCCGTCGTGAGCAGGACGAAGCCACGGCCCACGACCTCGTCGAACAGGCCCGTGCCGCCCGGTGCGCGCACCCGCCCCTGCGGCACGACGGCCCCGGCCGCGCCCGAGGGGGACGGGCCCAGCAGACCGGCCGACAGCGGCTTCGCCGGCTCCGGCGTCCCCGGCCGCGTACGACCGCGGCGGCCCGCGAGGACCGTGGCGTCGCGCTCCTCGGCGGCCGTCGGGTCCGTCACGCAGATCATCCTGCCCAGCTGCACCGACGAGAGGATCGAGTCCTTCACGTGCTGCCTGCGCTCCTCGGCGTACGTGTCGAGCACGCAGTCGTCGGCGAGGCCGCGCAGCGTCAGGTCCAGCTTCCACGCCAGATTGACCGCGTCCCGGATCCCGGAGCACATGCCCTGCCCGGCGAAGGGCGGCATCAGGTGCGCCGCGTCCCCGGCGAGCAGCACCCGGCCCGCCCGCCACTCGTCGGCCCAAGTGGCCCGGAAGATATAGGTGGTGCTGCGCAGCAGGGTCGCGGTGTCCGGGGTGACGCCGAAGGGCTTGAGCAGGCGCCAGGCCGCCTCTTCCTTGTTCAGCTCGGCGCTGCTCTCGCCCGGCAGCCGCATGAACTCCCAGCGGCGGTGCCCCGGTCCGCTGCCGACCAGGGTCGTGGGCCGCGCCGGATCGCAGATCTGGACGTTGGTGGGGGTGAACTCGCGCGGCTCGCGCAGGGCGACGTCGCACAGCAGCCACTCGTAGGAGAACCCCAGATCGGTCATCGGCACGCCGAGGTGCTCGCGCACGAAGCTGTTGGCGCCGTCGCAGCCCACGACCCAGCGTGCCGAGAGCGTGCGGGGCGTTCCGTCGGCGGACTCCGCGGTCAGGGTCACCCGCTGCCCCTGGTCGTGGATGTCGACGACGCGGTGCCCGCGCAGCACCGTGATGCCGGGCAGCGACGCCGCCCTGGCCGCGAGGAGTTCCTCGAGCGCGGGCTGGTGCATGGTGTTGGCGTCCGGCCAGCCGTAGCGTCCCTGCGCGGAGAAGGCGATGTCCAGCAGCGTGTCGCCCGCCGCGGTGCGCCACTGGTATCCGGTGGCCGGTTCCGTGATCCGGCCGAGTTCGGCGCCGATCCCGGTGGCCGCGAGGAGTCGGGCGGTCTCGCCGTCGAAGCTGGTCGCCCGCGGGAGCACGTACGGCCGCGGGCGGCGTTCGACGACGGTCACGCGCCAACCGTGCTGGGCGAGCAGCACCGAAAGGGCGGCGCCGACCGGCCCGTTGCCGACGACGGCCACGTCCGTGTCGGTCGGGGTCGCGTACGTGTCGTGCGGGCGCGTGATGGCCATCGTGATCCCTACTCGCAAGGTGTCGGAAATAACCGCGAGGGCATGGAACGGAGCGCTGAAAGAGCGGTATCGAAAACTAGCACCCGGCCGTTCGCGAAGGTTCCCGGAATGGGGTGCCCTATCAGGTCGAGGGATGCCGTACCGGAAGGGCCTGTTCTACTGTTTGGTACTGCCATCCACATTACGGGATCGGCGTGGAACCCCCACTCGATCGACGGTCGAGCCGTGATGGAGCAATTCACCAATTCTGGCGACGGGGTTCAGCCTTTTCCCTGGACGCAGAAGAGGGGGACGTATGACCGTCACTGCCGGGACCACGGCCGACCCGGTCGAGCTGCTCTCGCCGGAGCTGGTGGCCGATCCGTTCGCCGGATACGCACGGCTGCGCGAACAGGCCCCGACGCTCACCGGGGCGATGCTGGGCGGCCCGCCGATGTGGCTGGTCACCCGCTACGACGACGTGCGCAGGGTCCTCACCGACCCGCGCTTCCTCAACAACCCGGCGTCGGTGCCGAACGCGCCGGCCGTCCGGACCACGATCATGAAGCAGCTCAACATCCCGTCCGACCTGGTCGACTACCTCGACGACAAGCTCATGCAGATCGACGGCGACCACCACCGCCGGCTGCGCGGCCTGGTCTCGCGGGCGTTCACCGCACGCCGGGTGGCCGCACTGCGCCCGCGGGTGGAGAAGATCACCGCGGAGCTGCTCGACCGGCTGGCCGCCCGGGCGCGCGACGGGAAGCCGGTCGACCTCATGGAGTCGTTCTGCTATCCGCTGCCCTTCACCGTCATCTGCGAGATGGTCGGCATCGACGAGGCCGACCGCGAGCCCTGGTACGAGTGGGGCAACTGCCTGGGCTCGCCCACCGAGCACCGCGAGCGCATCCCGACCGTCATGCGCGAATGCGTCGACCACATGCTGGAGGTGATCGCGCGCCGGCGCACCGACCCGCGCGACGACCTGATCACCGCGCTCGTCCAGGCCCAGGAGGACAACGGCGACCGCCTCACCGACCAGGAGATGGTCACCCTGGTCTTCACGCTCGTCATCACCGGCCACGAGACGACGACACAACTGCTCGCCACCGCCGTGCTGACCCTGCTGGACAACCCCGGTCAACTCGCGCTGCTGCGCGACGAACCCGCCCGGTGGCCGCAGGCGGTGCACGAACTCATGCGCCTGGGTCCCACGCAGTGGGGGATGCCCCGGTACCCGTCCGAGGACGTCGAGCTCGGCGGCACGACCATCCCGGCCGGGGCCACGATCCTGCCGCTGATCCTGCCCGCGAACACCGACCCGCGCCGGTTCGAGGACCCCGAGCGCCTCGACATCGGCCGGGACCACGGCAGCGGCGGCCAGGACCACCTCGGATTCGGGCGCGGGGCGCACTACTGCCTGGGCAGGCCGCTGGCCCTCCAGGAGGCGGAGGTGGCGCTGCACGCGCTGTTCGCCCGCTTCCCCGACCTGGCCCTCGCGGTGGAGCGCGAGCAGATCTCCTGGGTGCTGCGCCCCGGAGTCACCCGGTGCGAGCGCCTCCCGCTGCGCCTCGTCCCGCCTTCCCGGATCACCCCGACACAGACAGGACTTCACCGATGACCGAGACCAACACCTGGGTGGCCGAGGAGTACGTGAAGGTGAACTCGCCTCACGTCAAGACGGCGCTGGCCGCGCTCGCGCTCGCGGGCGACGCCCTGGAACGCGGCGGCACGTTCGCCGAGGTCGGCTGCGGGGCCGGCGAGATCGCCCGCACCGTCGCCGAGCGGGGCTTCGAGGTCTGGGCCAGCGACGCGTCACCGTCCATGGTGGACGCCACCCGGCAGCTGTGCACCGGGCTGCCCGTGCACGCCGAGGTCCGCAGGGTCGAGCAACTGGACCTGCCGCAGGACCGGTTCGACGTGATCCACTCCTCCTGGGTGCTGCACTGGGTGTCCGAGGCGAAGGAGCCGCTGCGCCGCATGGCCGCCGCGCTGCGCCCGGGCGGGTACCTCGTGCTGCAGTGGACGGGCGCCCAGCCGCGCAGCGAGGGCACCGGCCTCTTCGGGATCCTGCGCCGGCTCGCCGACAGCCCGCAGTGGAAGGACCTGTTCGCCGAGGTGCCGCCCGCGATGCGCGACTACCCGGCCGACGACGTGGCCGACCTGCTCCGGGACGCCGGCCTCGAACTCACCCACTACGTGCCCGAACTCCCGCACCCGTTCAGCAGGAAGAAGGGCGTGGCCCTGACCCCCGCGGAACTGGACGAGATGCGCACGCGGTTCCGGCGGACCTGGTTCGCCTCGCAGGCGGAGGTCCTCGGCGACCGGGTCGACGAGTTCCTGGACGAGGCGCTGGCGACGCTGGTCGAGGCGGGCAAGACCGACCCGCACCACGCCCGGATCGTGGCCCGCCGCCCCCTGTGACCACCGCTTCGTCCGGCCGCGCACGACCGACGCCCTGCCCGGGACCCCGGGCAGGGCGTCGGTCGTGCGCCGGGTCAGCCGGCGACGGACAGGGCCTGGGCCGGACACAGGTCGACGGCCTCGTCGACCACCGACAGGAGCGACCCCTCGGGCTCGGCGTTCAGCACGACGACCACGCCGTCGTCCTCGCCCTGGTCGAACAAGTCGGGCGCGGTGCGCACGCATTGACCCGCACCGACGCACTTCACGGTGTCCGCGACTATCTTCACGACGATCGTCTCCTCCGGGGTGAACGGTGGCCGTCGGCCATGATGCCCGAGGCGGACGGAATCAACGGCCCCGCGTCGGGGAAATGTGTGGCGCTTCTCCAGCAGAACTCAAGTGCGCCCCATTAGAAGAGGGGTGGAGAAAAGTAGGCCCTCGCGGCGGAACCGCCGAAGGATGATTCCCGAAAGGAATTTCTTGCCGTGCCTCAAGCACCGGTCCAATTCGGAACATGGATCCGTCAGTTCAGCCCGGCGCCGGACACTCGTGTGCGCCTCGTGTGTCTGCCGCACGCCGGCGGGTCCGCGAGCTTCTACTTCCCGCTGTCCAAGGCGCTGTCGCCCGCGGTGGACGTGCTCGCGGTGCAGTACCCGGGACGGCAGGACCGGCGGCACGAACCGAACATCAGCAGCATCCCCGAGCTGGCCGACCGGATCTTCGAGGCGATACGCCACCTCGACGACCGGCCCCTGGCCCTGTTCGGGCACAGCATGGGCGCCGTCCTCGCCTACGAGATCGCGCTGCGCCTGGAGGACGCCGGCCTGCCCGCGCCCGCGAGGCTCTTCGTCTCCGGCCGGCGGGCCCCGTCCCGGGACCGCGACGAACGGCTCCACATGGGGTCGGACGAGCAGCTCCTGGCCGAGATGCGCAAACTGGGCGGCTCGCACGCGACGTTGCTCGCCGATCCGGGCGTCGTCGAAATGATCATGCCTGCGCTCCGCAGCGACTACCACGCCGTGGAGAGCTACCGCTGCACCCCCGGCCGACGGCTGGCCTGCCCGGTGACCGCGCTCACCGGCGACAAGGACCCCCGCGTCTCGATCGAGGAGGCGGCGGCCTGGGAGGAGCACACCACAGGACCGACGGAGCTCCAGGTGTTCCCCGGCGGCCACTTCTTCCTCTCCGACCAGAGCGCGCGCGTGACCGGCCTGATCGCGGACCGCCTGGCCCGCGTGGGCGTCGCCGTTCCTCAAGAAGCCCAGATCTGAGGTGACCCAGTTGAGCTCCGCACCCGTTCCCACGCTTCCCCCCCACTCGCTGCTGGTGTTCCTCCTCCAGCTGTCCGTTCTGCTCCTGCTGGCCCTGGCGCTCGGCCGGCTGGCCGCGCGCTTCAAGATGCCCGCGATCGTCGGTGAACTGCTCGCCGGCGTGATCGTCGGCCCCTCGATCCTCAGCCACGTATGGCCCGGCCTCGCCGACTGGCTGCTGCCGAAGGACCCCGGCCAGATGCATCTGCTCGACGCGCTCGGGCAGGTCGGCGTCGTACTGCTCGTCGGCATCACCGGCATGGAGCTGAAGTTCGACCTCGTCAAGCGGCGCCGCGCCACGGCAGCGCGGGTGAGCCTCGCCGGTCTGCTCCTGCCCCTGGGGCTCGGCATCGGCGTGGGCTTCCTGCTGCCGTCCTCGCTCATGCCGGGCGGCACGAGCCCGACGGTCTTCGCCCTGTTCCTCGGCGTGGCCATGTGCGTCACCGCGATCCCCGTGATCGCCAAGACCCTCATCGACATGAACCTGCTCCACCGCGACGTCGGGCAACTGACCCTGGCCGCCGGTGTGATCGACGACGTGGTCGGCTGGTTCCTGCTCTCCATCGTGTCGGCGATGGCGACGGCCGGACTGAGCAGCGGAACGCTCGCCACATCCCTGCTCTACCCCGTGGGCGTCGTACTGGCCGCCTGGCTCGTGGGCCGCCCCCTGGTCAAGGCGGCGCTGCGGGCGGCGGGCCGCTCCGCTTCGGCGGCGCCCACCGTCGCGACGGCGGCGCTGATCGTGCTGCTCGGCGCGGCGGCGACCCAGGCCCTGCACCTGGAGGCGGTCTTCGGCGCGTTCGTGTGCGGCGTACTGATCGGCACGAGTGGCGAGCTGGACCCGGAGAAGCTGGCCCCGCTGCGGGTCACGGTGCTCGCCTTCCTCGCGCCGCTGTTCTTCGCCACGGCCGGCATCCGGATGGACCTGACCGCGCTGACCAGGCCCACCGTCCTGATCACGGCCTGCGTGGTGCTCGCCGTGGCGATCCTCGGCAAGTTCGTGGGCGCCTACATCGGCGCGAAGCTGAGCGGCCTCGGCCGCTGGGAAGCCCTCGCGCTCGGCGCCGGGATGAACTCCCGCGGCGTGATCGAGGTCGTCGTGGCCATGGTGGGCCTGCAACTCGGGGTGCTGAGCGCCGAGACGTACACCATCATCATCCTCGTCGCGATCGTGACGTCCCTGATGGCACCGCCCATCCTGCGCATCGCCATGGCCCGTATCGACGAGAGCGCCGAGGCGGAGTTCGCCCTGGCCGAGACGAGGACGCCCGACCTGGCGCCCCCGCCGCCCGCCGCGGTGTGACGGTGACGGCACGGGCGGCCTGCGTGAGTGCGGAAAGGAGTGCGAGGTGACCGCGACGGACCACGGCGGCGGACGGCTCCTGGCCATCAGCGACCTGCACAGCGGCTACGCCGACAACCGGGCGCTCATCGAGCGGATGGCCCCGGAATCGGACGAGGACTGGCTGCTGGTGGCCGGCGACGTGGCGGAGACCGTCTCCGACATCCGCCGGTGCCTGAAGACCCTCACCGGCCGCTTCCGCAAGGTCGTCTGGGCCCCCGGCAACCACGAGCTGTGGACCCACCCGAGCGACACCGTCACCCTGCGCGGCGTCGACCGCTACGCGCACCTGGTCGAGGTCTGCCGCGAACTGGGCGTCACGACCCCCGAGGACCCCTACCCGATCTGGCAGGGGCCCGACGGTCCCGTGGCCGTGGCGCCGCTGTTCCTGCTGTACGACTACTCGTTCCTGCCCGAGGGGTGCGCCACCAAGGACGAGGGACTGGCCTACGCACACGGCACCGGCGTCGTGTGCAACGACGAGAGCCTGCTGCATCCCGACCCCTATCCGAGCCGCGAGGCATGGTGCAGGGCCCGGGTCGCGGAGACCGAGCGCAGGCTCAGCGCGCTCCCCGACGACCTGCCGATGGTCCTCGTCAACCACTACCCGCTGCACCGGCACCCGACAGAGGTGCTGTGGTACCCGGAGTTCGCCATGTGGTGCGGCACCCGGCTGACCGCCGACTGGCACCGCAGGTTCCGCGCGGCCGCCGTGGTGTACGGCCATCTCCACATCCCGCGCACCACCTATCACGAGGGCGTCCGCTTCGAGGAGGTGTCCGTGGGCTATCCCCGCGAGTGGCAGAAGCGGCAGGGCCCGCCGGGCACGCTGCGCCGGATCCTGTGAACGCGCGGCCGCCTCAGTGGGCGTTCACGGCGCCGGCGGCCGCGCTCGACACCTGGCTCCACGCCCGCGTCAGCTCCACCCGCGAGGCCACGTTCATCTTCCGGAAGATCTTCTTCAGGTGAAAGGCCACGGTGTGCCCGGAGATGAACAGCCGCTCGCCGACCTGGGAGTTGGTGAACCCCTGGCTCACCAGCTCGGCCACGGCCGCCTCGGTGTTGGTGAGCGCGCTCGTCGTAACCCCGTCCCGGCCGGCGTACTGCGGATAGCGGCCGCGGCGCACCCCGAGCGAGCGCAGTCGGCTCACGACCCTGCGGGCGTCGCGCGGCGCCGCGCAGTTCCCGTAGCCGTCCGCCGCCGACTCCAGGGCCTCGACCGCCCGTTGGCGCTCGGCGGGCTGCGCGGCGAAGAGCTTTCCGGCGTCCTCGCAGGCGGACGCGGCGGCCCACGGGTCCAGGTGCCCGGCGGCCGCGGCCACGACCCGTTCCGGGTTCCGCTCCAGGAGCCCGGCGGCGTGCGTC
>NZ_JAAGMG010000708.1 GCF_010548525.1 Streptomyces sp. SID14478 | reverse complement strand
CCGCCCCTGCGGCGGGTGAGGAGCGGGGTCCGCGGCAGAGCCCGGGAGCTCGGCGCCGTCGCGGGTCGCTGCTCCGGCGGTGTGCGCCACGCCGACGTGGCCGGTCGCGCGGTTCCCCGCGCCCCTGGGGCGTGTGGTGACAGCCCCGCTGGCCCCGTGGCTCCGGGCGGAAGCGGCGGGACTCCCACCACACGCCCTAAGGGGTTGTGATGCCCCGGAGCGTCAGTCGCAGCAGGCGATCGACCAGGTCCGGGTCCGACGGAGTCTCCTCGGCGGCGAGCGCGATCGCGTTGGTCAACTGCAGCAGATCCGTGATCGACACGTCCCGGCGCACCGCGCCCGCCTCCTGGGCCCGCGACAGCAGATCCTGGCCCGCCCGCCGCAGCGGCGTACTGCACCGCGCCAGCGCCGAACTCGCGTCCGGGGAGCCCGACATGAGGACCCGGGACAGCCCCCGGTACTCGCTCGCATGCGTGACGACCTCGCGCAGCCACGTCACGAGCGCCGTACACGGCTGGGGCGCGTCGAGCAGCGCCCGGGAGCGGGCGAGCAGATCGCCCACCGCCTCCTCGAAGACGGCGCTCACCAGCGCGTACCGGTTCGGGAAATGCCGGTACAGGGTGCCGATGCCGACTCCCGCGCCGCGGGCCACGTCCTCCAGGGACGCCCCGGTGCCGTGCTCGGCGAACGCCGTGCGGGCCTGCGTGAGCAGCCGCTCGTAGTTGCGCCGCGCGTCCGCACGCATCGGGCGGGCGCGCTCGTACTCGGTGCCGGACGTCATCGGGCCTCCCTGGGCGGGCGCGGACTTCCAAGGATGCCTGATCACCCCGCCGGGCGGGTGCGCAGGGACCGCCGCCGCGGCGGCACCGGGGAAGGCGCGCGGCCGCGCGCTCCTCGGCCCGCTCCCTGAACGGCACACGGCGAGGGCCCGCCGAACCGGGGTCGGTTCAACGGGCCCTCGACGTACGCGGGTCGGCCTCAGTCCGTGATCTCGCAGATCGTGGCGCCGGAGGTGAGGGAGGCGCCGACGTCGGCGGTCAGGCCCTTGATGGTGCCGGACTTGTGCGCGTTCAGCGGCTGTTCCATCTTCATGGCCTCCAGGACGACGACGAGGTCACCCTCCTTGACCTCCTGGCCCTCCTCGACGGCGACCTTGACGATGGTGCCCTGCATCGGGGAGGCGAGGGTGTCGCCGGAGGCGGCAGGGCCGGACTTCTTGGCCGCGCGCCGCTTCGGCTTGGCACCGGCCGCAAGTCCCGTACGGGCCAGCGTCATCCCGAGCGACGAGGGCAGGGAGACCTCCAGGCGCTTGCCGCCGACCTCGACGACGATCGTCTCGCGGTCGCCGTCCTCGTCCTCGGCGTCGCCGCCACCCGGCGCGAACGGCGGGATGTCGTTGACGAACTCGGTCTCGATCCACCGGGTGAAGATGGTGAACGGCTCGGCGGAGCCGCTCAGTTCGGGCGCGAACGCCGGGTCGACGACGACCTTGCGGTGGAACGGGACGGCGGTCGCCATCCCGTCGACCTCGAACTCGGCCAGCGCGCGGGCGGCCCGCTGAAGGGCCTCCTTGCGGGTGCGGCCGGTCACGATCAGCTTCGCCAGGAGCGAGTCCCAGGCCGGGCCGATGACACTGCCGGCCTCGACGCCCGCGTCCAGGCGCACACCGGGGCCGGAGGGCGCGTTGAACGTCGTCACGGTGCCCGGCGCGGGCAGGAAACCGCGGCCCGGGTCCTCACCGTTGATGCGGAACTCGAAGGAGTGGCCGCGCAGTTCGGGGTCGCCGTAGCCGAGTTCCTCGCCGTCGGCGATGCGGAACATCTCACGGACCAGGTCGATGCCGGCGACCTCCTCGGTGACCGGGTGCTCGACCTGCAGGCGGGTGTTGACCTCCAGGAAGGAGATCGTGCCGTCCGCACCGACCAGGAACTCGACCGTGCCGGCGCCGACGTAGCCGGCTTCCTTGAGGATCGCCTTGGACGAGGAGTACAGCTCGTCCAGCTGCGCCTGGCTCAGGAACGGGGCGGGCGCCTCCTCGACCAGCTTCTGGTGGCGGCGCTGCAGCGAGCAGTCACGCGTGGAGACGACGACCACGTTGCCGTGGGAGTCGGCCAGGCACTGCGTCTCGACGTGGCGCGGCTTGTCGAGGTAGCGCTCCACGAAGCACTCCCCGCGGCCGAACGCGGCGACGGCCTCACGGACCGCCGAGTCGTACAGCTCCGGGACCTCCTCCAGAGTGCGGGCGACCTTCAGGCCGCGCCCGCCACCACCGAAGGCGGCCTTGATCGCGATCGGCAGGCCGTGCTCCTCGGCGAACGCGACGACCTCGTCCGAACCGGAGACCGGGTCGGGGGTGCCGGCCACCAGCGGGGCACCGGCGCGCTGCGCGATGTGCCGGGCGGCGACCTTGTCGCCCAGGTCGCGGATGGCCTGCGGCGGCGGGCCGATCCAGATCAGCTCCGCGTCCAGCACGGCCTGGGCGAACTCCGCGTTCTCCGACAGGAATCCGTAGCCGGGGTGGATCGCGTCCGCACCCGAGTCCTTCGCGGCCTGCAGCACCTTGGCGATGTCCAGGTAGCTGGTCGCCGGGGTGTCACCACCCAGCGCGAAGGCCTCGTCGGCCGCGCGGACATGCAGGGCGTCCCGGTCCGGTTCGGCATAGACGGCAACGCTTGCGATCCCTGCGTCCCGGCACGCCCGGGCCACGCGGACAGCGATTTCGCCACGGTTGGCGATGAGCACCTTGCGCACGATGGCTCCCTCCTTGAAACAAGCCGAGTTTAGGGACTGCCGACACGGGCTTACGACCCGTCCCCAATGGTGAGCTTGCCCACACGGAGTGTGACTCGAGGTTCGCTCGCTCCCCGAAATCCCTTGTCGTGCCTGGCCGTACGGGATCCCTCGGGGCAACCCTAGCCCTGTGGTGTGGCCTAGGTCTCTGTGAGACCGCGCTGCGGCCCGCCGTCATTCTTTGTGGAGTCCCTACGAATGGCCCAATGATTCTTTGCCTGCGGCAGAACCCTTGTCCCGAGGTTTACCCGTTAGTAGCGTTCGCGATGTCTCGAACGTACTCGGGGTAACGCAGTCGTAAGTCGAACGTCGTATCTCGGAAGTGGGTGGGACCGGTGGCGCGCAGACCGGTGGCGTGGGTGGCCGCGATCGTATTGCTCGTGGAGGCCGTCGGGATCGTTTTCCTGAACTGGTTCCTGGGGCTGGTCGTCGACCGGCAGGACATGTCGCTGGCGGGGCTCGACCCGCGGGCGATGTCCGTGGGCGCCTGGGTCGCGGGCGGGGTGTTCGGGATCTACCTCCTGCTGTGCGCCTTCTTCCTCGCGCGCGCCGCGAGCACCGACCGCGCCCCGGGCGGCTTCGGGCGGATCCTGCTGATCAGCGCCGCCGTCGTGCACGGCCTGCTCGGCGCGTTCTCCATCGGTCTGGTGGGCTGGCTCGCCTTCGTCGCGATGATGGTCGTGCTCGCGCTGATCGTGCTGACGCTGGTGGCCTACGACCGCCGCGAGAACGGGGCGCAGGACGCCGACCGGCAGGACAACGGCGGCGCCGCCGTGCCGCCTAGCGCGCCGGAGCCCACAACTCCGTGATGCCGACGCCCAGTTGGCCGAGCAGACGGCGCAGCAGCGGCAGCGACAGGCCGATCACGTTGCCGTGGTCGCCGTCGATGCCGTCGATGAACGGGGCCGAGCGGCCGTCGAGCGTGAACGCGCCCGCCACGTGCAGCGGTTCGCCGCTCGCGACGTACGCGGCGACCTCCGCGTCGCTCGGCTCGCCGAACCGGACCACCGTGGAGGCGGTCCCCGACGCGTAGCGGCCGCTCGCCGTGTCGTACACGCAGTGGCCCGTCTGCAGCGTCCCCGCCCGGCCGCGCATCGCCTTCCAGCGGGCCGTGGCCTCCTCGGCGTCGACGGGCTTGCCGAGCGCCTCGCCGTCCAGGTCGAGCACCGAGTCGCAGCCGATGACGAGCGCGCCGGACGCCTCGGGGCGCGCGGCCACCACGGAGGCCTTGGCCTCGGCGAGCGCGAGGGCCAGTTCGGCGGGGGTCGGGGCCGTCACGGCGTCCTCGTCGACCCCGCTGACGATCACCTCCGGGGCGAACCCGGCCTGCCGCAGCAGGCCCAGACGGGCGGGGGACTGGGAGGCCAGGATGAGGCGGCGCCGGTCTGTCATGCGGGCCAGCGTATAGAACCCGGACCGCATGGGCCGGACCGTCTCAGAGAACCCCGACGCCCAGCACCAGCATCGCCAGGAACATGGCGAGCGCCACCACGAGACCCGCGCGGCGCAGCATCTCCTGCGTCTCGCGGAGCTCCTTGGGCGGCTCGTTCTCGGGGTCTGACCACAGCACGCCTTCGATACTGCGGCGGCCGTGCGCGGGGCGCCTGAGTACGCGTACTCAGGCGCCCCGGCGCGTGGGGACCAGTTCGCGCTCACCCGGGCCAGTAGGTACGGCTCCACGCCGTCGGGCCCGGTGCCGGCAGGCGGCGTCCCGCGATGCGGGAGGGGTCCGCCCACGCGTCCCGCTCCGCCGCCGCGGCAGGGGCGCCGGATG
>NZ_JAAGMG010000679.1 GCF_010548525.1 Streptomyces sp. SID14478 | reverse complement strand
GCGCCGGCTGAAGCGGCAGCCGTTCACGACGTCGTTCCCGTCGGGCCACTCGGCCTCGGCGGCGGCGTTCGCGACGGGGGTCGCCCTGGAGTCGCGGGGCTGGGGCGCGGTCGTCGCCCCGCTGGCGTTCTCGGTGGCCGCCTCGCGCGTCTACACGGGCGCGCACTTCCCTGGTGACGTGCTCGCGGGTGCGGCGCTCGGCGTCGGCGCCGCGTTCGCCGTACGGGGCCTCGTGCCGACGCGTCACCAGATGCCGTCGCCGGGGCGTCCGCTGGTGGACGACGTGCCGGCGCTGCCCGGCGGCGAGGGCCTGGTGATGGTGGTGAACACCAAGGCGGGCACGCCGGAGAGGATGCGGGTCCTGCGGGACGCGCTGCCGCTCGCCGAGTTCGTGGAGTGCGAGGGGCCCGAGATGCCGGACGCGCTGGAGAAGGCGGCGTCGGGCGCCCTCGCCCTGGGCGTGTCGGGCGGCGACGGTTCGGTGAACACGGCGGCGCAGGTGGCGCTGCGGCACGGGCTGCCGCTCGCGGTGCTGCCCGGTGGCACCCTGAACCACTTCGCGTACGACCTCGGCATCGAGGACGCGGGCGATCTGGTGCGGGCGGTCGAGGCCGGGGACGCGGTCGCGGTCGACGTGGGCCGGTTCCGCTCGGACAAGGCGTCGGGGATCTTCCTCAACACGTTCAGCCTGGGCGCGTACCCGGAGCTGGTGCGCGAGCGCGAGCGCTGGTCGGGGCGGATCGGCGGTCGGCTCGCTGACGTGGTGGCGGCGGTGTACGTGCTGCGCCGCGATCACCCGCTGGAGGTCGAGGTGCACGGCGAGAAGCGGCCGTTGTGGCTGCTGTTCGCCGGGAACTGCACCTACCGGCGAATGGGGCTGACGGCGGGCCGGCGCGCGGACCTCGCCGACGGTCTCCTCGACGTACGCACCGTCAACGGCGGCCGGCTGCCGGGCGTCCGGCTGCTCGCGGCGGCCCTGTCGGGCCCGCTGTCCCGTTCGCCGTTCCACGCCGCGACCCGGCTGACCCGGCTGCGGGTCTCGGGCGTCTCGCCGGGCACTCCGCTCGCGTATGACGGTGAAGTCACCGAGTGCGGCAGCGAGTTGACGATCGACAAGCAGCACGAGGCACTGCGCGTGTACCGGCCGCTGACCATACTGTGACCCTTCCCTGAGTCCACATCTCAAGACGGGGATCTCACGATCTGGCCGCCCGGCGTACGGTGAGCGCATCGCCCGGGGCGTTGGGCCCGGGCGGCCACACCGTGAAGGGATCGGGTCATGTCACAGGAGACAGCCGTGTACACCCACGGCCACCACGAGTCCGTGCTGCGTTCGCACACCTGGCGCACCGCCGCCAACTCCGCGGGCTACCTGCTCGATGCGCTCAAGCCGCACATGAAGATCCTGGACATCGGCTGCGGTCCCGGCACCATCACCGCCGACCTGGCCGCCCTGGTCCCCGACGGGCACGTCACCGGCGCCGACCACGCCGAGGAGATCCTGGACCGGGCGCGCGCCACCGCGGCCGAACGAGGCCTGGACAACGTCGAGTTCACCACGGCCGACGTGCACGCGCTGGACTGGCCGGACGACACGTTCTGCGTGGTCCACGCCCACCAGGTGCTGCAGCACGTCGGCGACCCGGTGCAGGCGCTGCGCGAGATGCGCCGCGTCACCAAGCCGGGCGGCCTGATCGCCGTGCGCGACTCCGACTACGCGGCGATGACCTGGTACCCGGCCTCCCCGGGGATGACCGACTGGCTGGACCTGTACGAGCGGGTCGCGCGGGCCAACGGCGGCGAGCCGGATGCCGGGCGCAGGCTCAGGTCCTGGGCGCTTCAGGCCGGTTTCGCCCCGCGGGACGTCACGTCCACGGCCGGTACGTGGTGTTACGCGACACCAGACGAGATCGCCTGGTGGAGCGGCCTGTGGGCGGAGCGCACGGTCGCGTCGACCTACGCGGAGCGGGCCGTGGGCGGCGGGCACGCGAGCGCCGAGCAGCTGACGGCCGTGTCCGAGGCGTGGCGGGAGTGGGGCACGCACGAGGACGCGTGGTTCTCCGTGCTGCACGGCGAGATCCTGTGCCGCAAGCAGGCCTGAGACGGGCCCCGAGCGGGCCCGGCCGCCGGGGCGTTCAGCTCCTGGGGAGCAGCGGGCCCAGCGGCCCGAGGTCGATGTTGAGGTCCTCGGGCCGCAGGTCGTAGCGCTCCGTCAGCTCGGCCATGCGGTCCTCCAGGAGCATCAGGGTCAGCCCGATGCGCTCCTCCTGGTCCTCCGTCAGGTCGCCGGTGTCGAAGCGGCGTACGGCCTGGCGCTCCATCAGTTGACGCAGCAGCTCGACGACGGTGAGCACGAGCTTCATCAGGTCGCGCTCGACGGTGTCCTGTTCGAGTTCGATGCGGGTCACGTCAACTCCGGCCAGGGGGAAGGGACTTGCTCGTTGACCGAACTGATGAGGGCGTTCAGGTCGATGCGGACCAGGTCGACGTCCGCGATGCGCAGCGTGATGTCGCCGGTCAGGACGACGCCCCCGGCGAGCAGCCGGTCGAGCAGGTCGACCAGGGCGATCTCGCGTCGTTCGATGACGGTCACGGCGTCCCTCCCCCTTCATCGGTGAACGAGTACCCGGCCCAGGGGCCGGTCAGCTCCACGCGCAGCCCCGACTCGTCCTCCTTCGTCGCGCCGACCCGCTCCACGAACTCCTCGGACTCCGCGCGCGGGACCAGGTAGGACGCGTTGAGGACGTTGCGGCCGCCGACACGCGCGATCTCCGGGTTCTGGGGCGGATGGCTGCGGGTCGCCGCGGCGCGCAGCGCAAGATCGTCGTGCAGTCGCTGCGCGAAGACCTCGGCCCGCCGCCAGGTCGCGTCGTGGGCGCCGCGCTCGGCGCGGCGGCGGCGCAGGTACTCACGTCCGGAGGCGGCGGGCGTCGCGGCCTCGGCCGGCTCGGCCGCGGGCTCCTCGACGTACACCTTGACGCCCCATTCGACCCGTCCGGCGAGCCGGTCCAGGCCCGCGCGCAGGCGGTCCTCCTCGTTCTCCAGCATGCTCCGTACGCCGCTCTCGTCGCGGAAGACCGTGGCCAGGCGCAGCGGGAGCGGGTCGGTGACCGTGGTCAGCGCCGCGATCACGCGCTCATGGGCGCGGGCGGTCACCGTCAGCCAGTCCAGATCCTCCAGGCGGGCGCGGAGCGAGGCCTCGGCGAAGTCCCGCTCCGGTACGGCGCCGACGATCGCGACGAGGCCGTGGTGCTCCAGCTGCCTCGGCGCGACGTCCCCGACGCCGACGAGCTCGGCCTGCAGCGGCGCGGACAGGCAGTGGCAGACGGCGTACACGTAACACAGGTCGCCCGACGTCATGCGCCCTCCTCCTTCGTCCGCCGCCGAGGCTCCGCCGCCTCCTCCAGTTCGAGCAGGCGCTGCTTCAACTCGGCGTTCTCGCGGGCGAGTTCCTTGCGGCGGGCGCCCGACGACAGGGCCGGGTCGTCCTCCCACCAGTCGATGCCCATCTCCTTCGCCTTGTCGACCGAGGCGACGATGAGGCGCAGCTTGATGGTGAGCAGTTCGATGTCGAGCAGGTTGATGCGGATGTCACCCGCGATGACGATCCCTTTGTCCAGGACCCGCTCCAGGATGTCGGCGAGGTTGGCCCCGCTGTCACCCCGGTAGGACTCGGGCATCCGGCTCGCGGTGGTCATCGTCGGGCCCGGCCACTGGCGGTGGCCGGTCGCCGCGCGCGGCGGTCCTCTTCGGGCTCTTCCTCGTAGCCGTCGTCCTCGGGCTCGTCGTCGGCCTCGGCGGCGTACTCCTCGGGCTCCTCGGCCTCGTCCTCGGGCTCCTCCGCCTCGTCGTAGACGTCGTCCTCGTACTCCGCGTCGTCTTCGTCGTCGCCCTGTTCCGCGGCTTCGTCCTCGATCTCGCCCTCGGGCTCGCCCTCGCCGTCGTACGCGTCGTCCTCCGGCTTGCCCTGCTCCTGCTCCTGCTCCTCCTGCTCCTGTTCCTCCTGCTCCAGTGCGTCCTCGTGGCTCACGACGACCTCGCCGTCGCGGATCTCGCCGCGCCAGCCGTCGCTCGCCTCACCGCGCAGCGTCACGAAGCGGGAGAAGTGCTTGAGGTCGAGCCGGGCCCTGCGGCCCTGCGCGCGCCAGATGTTGCCGGTCTTCTCGAACAGGCCCTTGGGGTAGTACTCGATGACCAGCAGGACCCGGGTGAGCTTGTCGGCGAGGCGGTGGAAGGAGATGACGCCCTTCGTGGTGCCCTTGGCGCCCTCCGACGTCCACTGGATGCGCTCGTCCGGCACCTGCTCGGTGGTGTGCGCCTTCCAGCTCCGGCTGGACCAGAAGATCTTCATCTGCCAGTCGGACGTGACGTCGTCGGCACGGTTGGCGTTCTTGACACCCCGCGCGAACGTGCTGAACTCCTGGTACTGCGTCCACTGGTCGTACGCGGTGCGCAGGTCGACGCCGACGTCGATGAACTCCATGATGACGGTCGGCTTCTTGCCCGCGCCGCCCTTCTTCTTGCCGCCCTTGCCGAACAGGCCCTTGACCCCGCCGACGACCTTGTCCTTCAGGTGCCCCGCGCCCAGTTCCACGGCGCTGCGCATCGGGCTCTTGCCCTCGGCGAGCTTGCGGCCGCCGTCCAGCGCGAGCTTGGCGAAACCGGGGCTGTTGCCGTCCGCGATGTCGTTGAGCTTCACCGTGGTCGCGCCGAGCTTGCGGCCCGCGCCCATCAGCAGCTTCTGGGCCTGCGCCGCGAGGTACTGCTGCGCCTCGGCCTTCAGGTGGTCCGCCGCCTCGCTCTTCGCGAGGCCGCCGAGCACGTTCTTCGGAGAGTCAGCCACGGTCACTGCCCCCCTTCGCGGCGCGGGACACGGTGCCCGTGGTCTTGCGGGCGGCGGCCGTCTTGGCGGCGGGCTTCCTCGCCGCGGCCTTCTTGGCGGTGCCCGTCCGCTTCGCGGCCGCCTTCTTCGCCGGCGCCTTGCGCGCCGGGCTCTTGGCCTCGTCGGAGGACGGCTTCTCGTCCGCGCGGCTGCGCCGCCGCGAACCCGAGGACTGCCGGCGCTTCGGCTCCTCGTCCGCTTCCTCGTCCGCGCCGTCGTCCGTGTCCTTGTCCCGGCTCTGCGTGCGCTCGGCGTCGGCGTCGTCCTCGTAGCGCTCCTCGTCCTCCTCCTCGTACGCGTCCTCGTCCCGCTCGTCGCGGCGGCCGGTCACCGTCCCGGTCACGGTGCCGGTCACGCGCTCACCGGCGTCGCGCACGTCGTCCACGTCGGGGGCCACACCGGAGATCTGGTCGCGGACGCCCTGCGTACGGCTGTGCAGCCGGCCCGCGAGGCCCTCGATCTGGCGCTCCACGAGCGCACCCGACGCCGCCTTGCCGACGCCGCGCAGGTCCTGGCGGAGCTGGTCACCGATCTCCTTGAACTGCGGGTTGTTCTCCAGTTGCGTACTCACCATCTGGGCGAGCGCACGCGGGCTCAGCTTCAGACGCTTGCCCGCCACCATCGTGCCGACGGCGAACGCCAGCTTCATCTTCTTCGTACGTCCGAGGACGTAACCGGCCCCTATCGCGAGGCCGAGTGCTGCTCGGTTCACTTGCCCTCCAGCCGGTCGAGGAGCTGGTCCTCGATACGGTCGAATGTCTGCTGATCGATTTCGCCCGACGTCAACTGCTCTTCCAGGCGCGCGAGTTCGGCGCGCACCGCCGACGGGTCGTAGTACTGCCGCTCGGCTTCCTCGAGCACCTTCTGCATCGCCCAGATCGAGCCGCGCACGGGAGCGAGCGGCAGCAACAGCACCTCACTGATGAGGCCCATGGCTCACTCCGAGCCGACCGGCGCCGAGGGACCCGGCTCCACGAAGCTGTACGGCGGGAGCGGCCCGTTGACCGTGACTTCGAGGTGGGTGTGCTTCTGCCGGGCCGCTTCGACCGTGGCGAGGAAGTGCTCGGCGGCCGTCCGCTCGACGAGGAACGACACGTTGGCGAGCCAGCCGGTGCCCTCGGGCCCGACCGAGACGGCCTCGGCCTTCGGCTCCAGCAGGCGCTGCAGCAGGACGGCGTCCTCGGCCTCGCGGGCCTGTACCGCGGAGACGACCATCTCGCCGAGCCGCAGCCGCTCCTCGTACGTCCCGCCGCCCGCCTGCCGGTTGGCCTCGGTGATGGAGCGCACCTCGGGGTTCTCGGACATCACCCGGTGCAGCACGGCCTGCTCGTCGTGCTGTGCCTTGACGTTGTACTCGACCTTGCCCTCCAGGGCGGTCAGCCGCTCCTGGTAGTGGTCGGCCCGCTCGGCGAGCACGTCCGCGACGGCCTTGTCGTCGGGTGCGAGGCTGCCGAACCGCATGGGGAGCACCGGTCCGCCGCCGCCCGCCTCGGCCAGCACGTTCTGGTGGGCGAGCAGGTCGCGGCGCTTGGGCCGCAGGTCGTCGGGGGCCTCGCTGACGATCGCCGCGAGCGGGCCCTCCTTCACGATCCGTACCGGGCGCGGGGGTTCGCCGATCGCGTCCATGCCGTCGGGCAGCGAGGGGTGGTCGGCGCTCGCTATGCCGTAGATGTAGGTGCTGGTCACTCCTGCTCCTCCTTGCGGCGGCTCGGTGCGGCACGGCGGGTGCGCTTCGGCTGCTCCTGGCCCTCGTCACGGGCCTGGTTGAACGCCTCGGATATGGTCTGCGCGGCCCCGGACAGGGCGCCCTTGGTCTTGCCGCGGGCGCCGGACTCCACCGAGTCGCCGACGATGTCCGTCAGGCCCGAGGGCTTCTTCGCGCCGGTCTCCAGGTCGAGGCGGTTGCAGGCCTCGGCGAACCGGAGATAGGTGTCGACGCTGGCGATGACGACCCTGACGTCGATCTTCAGGATCTCGATGCCGACCAGCGAGACACGGACGAACGCGTCGATGACGATGCCGCGGTCCAGTACGAGTTCGAGAACGTCGTACAGGCCACTGGTACCGCCACCGCCGCCTGATTGCTGTGCGGGAACCACGGTCATGGAGACCGGTCCTCCTTGTCTGTGTAGCGTGTGCGGGCTTGTCCGTGCAGGGCGCGCTGCGCGCCGGGGAGGGTGCTCTACTGGCCGCCGGACCTGCGCGCCTCGGACCGCCCTCGCTCGTAGCGGCGGATGCGCCGGTACCCGGTGAGCGCGCCCTGCGGGTCCAGGCTCACGTGGTAGGTCGCCAGCAGGCTCATGGTGTCGGGGACCCGGGACACTTCGAGCACCTCGATGTCCAACTCCCAGCCGTCCTCGGTCCGTTCGAAGGACGACACCGACTCGGCCTCCATGCCGGTGAGCTCCGCCAGCTGCGTGCGCGCCTCACGCAGCACCTCCATGGGCCCGGTCACGCGGCTCGCCTCGCTCGTGTTGTCGGTGGAGTTCTCGGACGATGTTTGCGTCTTCTTCGTATTCGTCATGGCAGCCTCACATCCCGAGTCACCTGTTGAGCCCTGGCCAAACCTTCAACTCAGCTCGTACGTACGGAGTTTGCGCCGCGCCGGTCCCAGCGGGCGCCCGGCGCCGAGCAGACCTGTCCACGGCAGGGACGGTGGCCGTCCGGGCCCGCTCGTCGAGGCAGCGGGGCACACCGCCGTCCTGGGTCTCCTGCTGGGGAGGCGGGGCCCGTCGAGACCGAACGGGGCGGCGCTCCGGCATGCGGGTGCGGCCGCGCGGAAGCGGGAGCAGCAAGGAGGTGATGTCCCGGTAGCAGGGGGCGAGCCCGCTCCTGGCGAGGTCCCGCGTCCGCTCGCCGCGGCCGGGGAGCAGCACCTCGCGGGGGCGGCGCGGAGCGACGCGTGGGCGCCCGGCGCGGAGGGTGCGTGCGTCCTTCATCGGGCCTCCGTACGGCGTCGGGGCGAGCCCGGGTACCCGCGCCCCGACGCCGTACGCCTGACCCGGTTCAGGGCGTGACGGCGTGCTCCACGAGAAGGGCGATGCCGGCGACGATGCTCGCCGCGTCGATCCCGGCCGCGCGCAACTGCTCCTCGGGGGTTGCCGACCCCGGCATGGTCCGCACCGCGAGCCGGACCAGGCGCGGCGCCGGCGAGCCGTCGTCGAAGGCTTCGGCGACGGCGTCGCCCAGGCCGCCCTCGGCCCGGTGGTCCTCCACGGTGACCAGGCAGCCGGTGTCGCGCGCGGCGTCGCGCAGGGTGACGCGGTCGACGGGCTTCACCGAGTAGAGGTCGATGACGCGCACGGGGATTCCCGCCGCGGCCAGCTCGTCGGCGGCGGTCAGCGCCTCGTGCACGGTGGCGCCGGCGGCGACGAGCGTGACGCGGTCGTGGCTCCCGGACCGCAGGACCTTGCTGCCGCCCACCGGGAACTCCTCGTCCGGCGGGTAGATCACCGGCATGGCGCCGCGCGAGGTCCGCAGATAGCGGATGCCGTCCAGGTCCGCGCTCTGCGCGAGGAGTCGGGCCGTCTGGTTGGCGTCGCACGGATACAGGACCGTCGAGCCGTGCACCGCACGGAACATCGCGAGGTCCTCCAGGCCCATCTGCGAGGGCCCGTCCTGTCCGATGGCGACCCCGGCGTGCGAGCCGGCCAGGTTGATCCCGGCGCCGCTGATCGCGGCCATCCGCACGAAGTCGTGCGCGCGGCTCAGGAACGCCGCGAACGTGGACGCGTACGGGAGCCAGCCGCGCGCCGCCAACCCCACGCTCGACGCCACGAGTTGCTGTTCGGCGATGTAGCACTCGAAGTACCGCTCGGGGTGTTCCTTGGCGAAGTACTCGGCGCGGGTGGAGTCGCCGACCTCGCCGTCGAGGGCGACGACGTCGCCGCGGGAGCTGCCGAGCGCGGTGAGGGCCTGGCCGTAGGCGTCGCGGGTGGCGACCTCCTCGCCGACCTCGTAGCGGGGCAGGTCGAGGTGTCCGCTGCGCACGGAGTGCAACACCCGTGCGGCAGGCGGCTCCTGGACGTCCACGTGGATGCCGCGGTCGCCGCCGAGCTCGGTGATCGCCTCCTCGGGCTCGGGCAGCGGCTTGCCGTGCAGGCCCTCCCGGTCCTCGACGGCGGCGACGCCCTTGCCCTTGAGCGTGCGGGCGAGGATCGCGGTGGGCTGCCCAACGGTGTCGCGGGCCTCGGTGTAGGCCCGGTCGACGGCCGCGACGTCGTGCCCGTCGACCTCGACGGTGTGCCAGCCGAACGCGGCGAAGCGGCGCGCGTACGCGTCCAGGTCGTGGCCGTGCCGGGTGGGTCCGCGCTGGCCGAGCCGGTTGACGTCGACGGTCACGGTGAGGTTGTCGAGGTGCTCGAACCCGGCGTGCTCGGCGGCCTCCCACACGGACCCCTCGGCGAGTTCGCTGTCGCCGCACAGGACGTGCACCTGGTACCCGACGCGGTCGAGCCGCTTGCCCGCGAGGGCGATGCCGACGCCGACCGGCAGGCCCTGGCCCAGCGATCCGGTGGCCGTCTCGACCCACGGCAGCCGCTGCGGCGTCGGGTGTCCTTCGAGGCGGCTGCCGAGTTGCCGGAAGGTGAGCAGTTCGGCCTCGCTGATGGCCCCGGCCGCCTTGTACGCGGCGTACAGCAGCGGTGAGGCGTGCCCCTTGGACAGGACGAACCGGTCGTTGCCGGGGTGGGCGGGGCGCTCGAAGTCGTAGCGGAAGTGGCGGGCGAGGAGCACGGCCATCAGCTCGGCGGCGGACATCGACGACGTGGGGTGGCCGGATCCGGCGGCGGCCGCCGCGCGGACCGCGTCGACCCTCAACTGCTGGGCGAGGGCGTGCACTTCCTGGTCGCTGTACGTGGTCACCGGTTGCCTCCTTCGGGCGTGGGCGGGGACGGGGTGGCGTCCGGCACGCGGGCCGGCGCCTCGCCCACCCGTCCCCGGGAGGAGAGCAGTGAGCCGATCGCGCGTCCTGATCGCCGGCGCCGACGGTCGGGTTCCCTGCTTCTCCTCGATACCGGCGCCCAAACGTCGCGCTTCGGAACGAAGTGCCGGTATCAGACTCCGGGCGGTGGCGGCGCCGTGGGCATCGGCGGCGCCGCCGGAGCCGACGG
>NZ_JAAGMG010000639.1 GCF_010548525.1 Streptomyces sp. SID14478 | reverse complement strand
CCGCGGCCGGTGTCCGCTCGGCCGGATCCTTGCGCAGCAGCCCCTCGATGACCGGGGCCAACGCCCCCGCGCGGTGCGGCGGCGGCAGCTCCTCGTCGACGACCGCCCGCAAGGTGCTCAGCGGGGTGTCGTGGCGGAACGGCGAGTGCCCCTCCACCGCCGCGTAGAGCAGCACGCCCAGGGACCACAGGTCGGACTGCGGGCCGGGCGCGCGCCCCAACGCCCGCTCGGGGGCGAGGAATTCGGGCGAGCCGATGATCTCGCCGGTCATCGTCAGGGCCTGGGTGCCCTCGACCATGGCGATGCCGAAGTCGGTGAGGACGACGCGGCCGTCGTTCGACAGCAGGACGTTCCCGGGCTTCACGTCGCGGTGCAGGACGCCCGCGGCGTGCGCGGCGCGCAGCGCGGCCAGGACCTCGGCGCCGATGTGCGCCGCGCGCTGCGGTGCCAGGGGGCCCTCGGCGTCGAGCTGATCGGCGAGCGACACCCCGCGGACCAACTCCATGACGATCCAGGGCCGTTGGTCCTCGGTGGCGACGTCGTACAGCGTCACCACGTTCCGGTGCGCGATGCGCGCGGCGGCCCAGGCCTCCCGCTCCAGGCGGGCGTACATCCGCTCGACGTCCGCGGTCGGCAGCCCGGCGGGGGCCCGTACCTCCTTGACGGCGACGTCCCGTCCGAGCACCTCGTCGCGGGCCCGCCACACGGTGCCCATGCCGCCCTGGCCGATCGGGTCGACGAGCCGGTACCGCCCCGCGATCACTCGCTCACTCACGGGTCCCCCTTTGCGGCGAGGCGCACGACGAGCCTGAAGACAAGTCAGAACAAAAGTAGCTCAACCGAGCGCCGTTGCAGCCCCCTTGGGGGTTGATCCGCACCCACTCGCTGTGCCGCGCGACCCGGTGTCGAACGGAGCCGCACTCGTGTCCGGCTCGACGGGCGCCGACCGCGGGCGCGTGAGATCGCCCACGTTCCCCTTGCTCTTGATGCCTGTGCGGGCGTGAGCGTCACGTGAGGGTGATGCCTCCCTCATGGGGTGCCTTTCTCCCGGTCTGCCGTCAACCGAGGTCCCGACACGCCCATGCACGCCTCCGGCTTGACGCCGGCCGCATCCTCACTCGCTGTCACGAGCGGGTCCGGCGGCGCCTCATCGCGCCCGGAAAGTGCCCCTCTTGTCCAACTCGCCCTGGAATCAGTCATATTCGGAGAGTAACCGTCAAGCGGGCGTCAACATCCCTATGGGGGAGGTGAATCCTGTGACCGGGATACACGAGTGTCACGTGGGGGCGATAGGGTTAACCTGCCCGGGCCGGGTGCCCTCGTATGGGTGGGGAGTGACATGGAACAGATAACAGTGCGCAGCAGGCCTCGTGTGCCTGCGATCACGTGCGGGAGCAGCGCGACCAGTTCGCGTCTCGACCGCCATCTCTCGGTGCTCGGCGGTCCTGCCGTCCCGCAGCGCGAGACGGTGGAAGCGACGTCGCTGATGCGTGAGCTGACCGCGCGTGACACCGCGCACGACCGGGGCGGCAGTGCCTCGCGGGTGCGACGGGTCTCGCTCTTCGCGCCACTGCGGCGACTGCGCCGCACGTTGTTCGGCGGCCGCTGACCGGCCGCCCGACCAGCAGGCCTCAGGCCCGCATCCCGACCCCCGCGCCGTCCGGCGCAGCGCTGCGCTCTTTCGCGACCGTCATCCCCACGGCATGCGGCGAGCGCCCCGGCGGGGGAGTCGGATGCGGGCCTTTGTCCTGTCTCCCTCAGGGAGTAGACCGCGTCCCGCTCATCGCTCGCCGCGTGTGCAGCGACGGACGGCGAGCGGTACGCACAGCAGGAGCAGGGCCGCGCACCAGGCGAGTGAGCCGGCCACCGGATGCGCCACCGGCCACGAGGCGCCGTGCGGCACGGGGGCGTTGCCGAACAGGTCCCGGACGGCCGTGCACACGGCGCTGATCGGGTTCCACTCGGCGAGGGTGCGCACCCAGCCGGGCATCCCGTCCGTCGGGATGTACGCGTTCGACAGCAGCGGCAGCATGAAGGTCGCCCCGCCCAACTGCCCCGCCGCCTCCTCGCTTCGCGAGGCGAGCCCGAGCAGGATGCCCACCCAGGTCGTCGCGAACCGGAAGAGCAGCAGCAGCCCGAACGCGGCCAGGGCGCCCGGCGCCCCGCCCTCGATCCGCCACCCCATCGCGAGCCCGACCAGGACCAGTGGCACCAGGCCCACCGCCGTCGTCACCAGATCCGCCAGCGCCTGCCCGAGGGGCACCGCGGCCCGGCTCATCGGCAGCGTACGGAACCGGTCCATCACCCCGCGGTGCGTGTCCTGCGCCGCGGTGAACATCCCCGTCATGATCCCGTTGGCGGCCGTCGCTACGAGCATGCCCGGCACCAGGAAGGCCCGGTAGTCGGCGCCCGGCATGGCCAGGGCGCTGCCGAAGACGTACCCGAAGAACAGCAGGAAGACGATCGGCATCGTCTGCGTCATGATCAGGATCGCCGGGGCGTGCCGGATGCGCTGGAGGTGGCGGCCCAGCATGGCCGTGCCGTCGTACAGGATCGCGGTGCTCATGCGGCGACCTCCTCGGTCCTCGGGGGTGTGCGGGTCAGACGCAGGAACACCTCGTCCAGCGTCGGCGGGCGCAGGGTGGCGTCCCGCAACGGGACGCCGGACGCGTCGAGTTCGCGTACGACGCGCGGCAGCGTGACGGCCGGGTCGAGGACGACCGCGCCGACCGTGCGCCGCTCGGGGTCCAGCCGGGGCCGTGCGCCGGTCAGCTGGTCGAGTACGACGGCGGCCGCGTGCAGGGCCTGATCGCCCGCGTCGTCCGGGACGACGATCTCCGCGTAGTGGCCGATCTGCGCCTTGAGTTCGGCGGGCGTGCCCGAATGGGCGGCGCGCCCCTCGTCGAGCAGCACGACCTCGTCCGCGAGCCGGTCCGCCTCCTCCAGGTACTGCGTGGTCAGCAGCACGGTCGTGCCGGCGCCGGCCAGTTCGCGGACCGCTTCCCAGATGGCGTTCCTGCTGTGCGGGTCGAGGCCGGTCGTCGGCTCGTCGAGAAAGAGGACGGCGGGCCGGGTGATCAGGCTGGACGCGAGGTCGAGGCGGCGGCGCATCCCGCCGGAGTAGGTGCGCGCGGGGCGGTCGGCGGCGTCGGCGAGCGTGAACCGCTCGATCAGCTCGTCCGCCCGGGCCCGCGGGGCGCGCAGCAGCCGGGCGAACAGGCGCAGGTTCTCCCGGCCGGTCAGGTCCCCGTCGACCGACGCGTACTGCCCCGTGACGGCGATGCTGCGGCGGACGTCGCCCGGTGCGCGGCGGATGTCGTGGCCCGCGACACGCGCGGTCCCGGCGTCGGGGCGCAGCAGGGTGGTGAGCAGCCGGACGGCGGTCGTCTTGCCCGCCCCGTTCGGCCCGAGCAGACCGCACACCGTGCCCTCCCGCACGGCCAGGTCGAGGCCGCGCACCGCGTGCACGGCTTTCGTTCCCGAGCCGAAGCGCTTCTCCAGACCTTCACTAAGTACAGCGTACGTAGAAGTCATGGCCCCACCGTAGCGCACTACGTACGCCGTACGTAACTACGATGGAGCGCGAGGTGATGATCCATGGCGGTCCGACCGGCCGTACCCGAAGTGATCTGGGCGCGCCCCGAGCGCACCGGACGCGGCCCCAGGCCCGCGCACAGCAGGAGCGACATCGCGGCCGCGGCCGTGCGCGTGGCCGACGCGGAGGGCATCGACGCGGTCACCATGCGGAAGATCGCCGCCGAGCTCGGCATGGGCACGATGTCGCTCTACAACTACGTGCCGCGCAAGGAGGACCTGTACGAGCTGATGGTCGACGCCGTCAGCGGCGAGTACAGCTACCCCGCGCCGTCCGGTGACTGGCGCGCGGACGTGCTCGGCCTCGCCCGCCAGACCCGGGCGCTGATGCACCGGCATCCGTGGCTGCCGCGGCTGATGTCGCCCGTGTACGGCTTCAGCCCGAATGCGCTGACGTACCTGGAGTACTGCCTGTCCTGCCTGGACCCGCTGGAGCACCCGTACGGCGCGAAGATGGAGCTCATCGCCGCGGTGACGGGCGTCGTGACGACGTACGTCGCCAACGAGATCGCCACCGCCGAGCGGACGCGGTCGCTGCCGTGGAGCGAGGAGCAGGAGCAGGCCGTACGCATCGGCTACCTGGGCGGGCAGGTGGCGTCCGGGCGCTATCCCCGGCTCGCGGCGGCGTTCACGGAGGACGCCGGGCCGATCGATCTGGAGGCGGTGTTCGAGCGGGCGCTGCGCAGGACGCTGGAGGGGTTCGCGGCAAGCTGAGCGGCGGGCCTCACAGGAACGCGAACTGCCCGCCGGGGCCCTCCTCGTGATGGTCGAGGACGGACGCCGGGCGGCGCGCCCCGTCCGGCACCGGCAGCACGCGCGCCCGCCGCAGCTCGTCGGGGCCGATGAGCTCGCCGAGTCCTGTCCTCAACTCCTCCTGGAGCGGCTGGAGTTCGGCCATCAGGGTCAACGTGGTGACGAGTTCGAGCAGCTCCGACGTCCAGGGCTGCGGCCAGGCCCCGGGACGCACGGCCGCCAGGGTGCCCGGTTCGCCGGCCGCGATGCGGCGCGCGCACCACTGCTCCAGGACCCGGACCCCGCTGACGTGGAAGTCCCAGGCCGCCGCGGGGACCGGCGAGATGCGGCCGTCGCCGATGAGCAGGGCCTCCTCCTCGCGGTCGTAGAGCACCTCGACGGGGCGGGCCGGC
>NZ_JAAGMG010000607.1 GCF_010548525.1 Streptomyces sp. SID14478 | reverse complement strand
GGCGTATCCGGACGGGCGGGCGGCGCGGGCGGCGGTGGCGGCGCAGCACGGGGTGCCGGTGGATCGGGTGCTGCTGACGGCCGGGGCGGCGGAGGCGTTCGTGCTGCTGGCGCGGGCGCTGGGAGTGCGGCGCCCGGTGGTGGTGCATCCGCAGTTCACGGAGCCGGAGGCGGCGCTGCGGGATGCCGGACATGCGGTCGGGCGGGTGCTGCTGCCGGAGGCGGCCGGGTTCCGGCTGGATCCTTCGCTGGTGCCGGGCGACGCGGACATGGTGGTCGTCGGCAATCCGACGAATCCGACGTCGGTGCTGCATCCCGCGCAGACGGTGGCGCGGCTGGCGCGGCCGGGGCGGGTCCTCGTGGTCGACGAGGCGTTCATGGACGCGGTGCCGGGTGAGCGGGAGTCGCTGGCGGGCCGCACCGACGTACCGGGGCTGGTGGTGCTGCGGAGCCTGACGAAGACGTGGGGCCTCGCCGGGCTGCGCATCGGGTACGTCCTGGCCGAGCCGGAGGTGGTGGCGGCGCTGGAGCGGGCGCAGCCGTTGTGGCCGGTGTCGTCCCCGGCGCTGGTCGCGGCGCAGGCGTGCGTGTCGGCGCGGGGTGTCGCGGAGGCGGCGTCCGCGGCGCTCGGCATCGCGGACGACAGGGAGTATCTGGTCGGCCTGTTGCGGGAGTTGGCGGGGCTCGGCGTGTCGGTGGCCGGTCCGGCGTCGGGCCCGTTCGTGCTGGTGGGGGTGCCGGGGGCGGATGGCGTGCGGGAGCGGTTGCGCGGGGTGGGGTTCGCCGTGCGGCGGGGCGACACGTTCCCGGGGCTCGGTCCGGACTGGGTGCGGGTCGCCGTGCGGGACCGGGGTACCAGCGAACGGTTCGTGGCCGCGCTGAAGGACGTCCTGGCCGGTTGAGCCCGCGGCCCGGGGCGGGTGTTCGGGGCTTACCCGGCGGACACGATCTGGGGTTTGAGCGGGGTCAGCCGCTCCGCCGTCGCCGCGATCACGTCCTGGGGGACGCCCGCCTCGGTCAAGGACGCCGCGAGGTGTCCGACGACCCGGTCGAAGTCGTCCGCCGTCAGCGCCAGTTGGGCGTGGGCCTCGCGCAGGGGGCGGCCCTCGTAGGCCTCGGGGCCGTTCAACGCGGCGGCGATGAAGGCCCGTTGGTGGGCCTTGAGGGCCGCGAGGTCCGTGTCGCGGAAGTGCGGGGCCAGGGTGTCGTCCGCCAGGACCTTGTCGTAGAAGAGGTCGACGACCGCCGCGACCGCCGGGGCGCCGCCCACCGACGCGTACAGCGAGGGGTTCTCGTTACGGGTGTTGTCCATGGCATCGGAACGTAGCGGCGGAACAACGCATTCAGAACCGGTCAGATGTTGGCAGAACCGGACGGCGAGGGGCGCCGCCCCCACGGCGGCGCCCCTCGTCCCCCTTGCCCCCCTTATTTCCCCCCTGCCCCCTCCCCCCGGAGGCGGCTATGCCCGCGAACGGCCCCGACGGGCCATGGCCACCGCGCCGCCGCCCGCGACCAGCAGCACGATCGCGCCGCCCGCGATGTACGGCGTCATCGAGTTGCCGCCGGTCTCCGCCAGGTCGGCCTTAGCCCCGGCCTGCTCGACCGCCGCGGGCTTCTGTTCCGTGCCACCCTGCGGCTTCACGTCACCGGCGTCGTCGGCCGGCTTCGGCTCGGCGGGCTTCGCGGGTGCCTTCGGGCTCTCGCAGGTGGCGCCGGCCAGCGTGACCTCGCCGTTGACCTCGGCGACGTTCAGCTTCAACGGGTTGACGGACACCTTGAGTTGCAGTGCGGAGGCCGCGGCGGTCGTCGACGTCGTCGAGGTGGTGGACAGGCCGAGGGAGACCTCGCCGACGCCCGGGACCTTGACCTCCGTCGTGCCGCCCGCGCTCAGCGTCACCTTCTTGCCCAGGACGGTGACGGAGCCGAGCAGGTTCGCCTCGGCGACCGGCTTCTTGCCCGCCACGCACAGCGCCTTGGAGGTGACCTGGTCGACCTCGATCAGGGAGAGCAGCGGCAGGCCCGGGACGTGGACCTTGGCGTGGGCGAGCTGGGTGAAGCCCTCCGCCTTGTGGTCGTCGACGGTGGCGCGCGCCTTCGCCACGTCCGCGCGCAGCACGCTGAACGGCTGCCCGCGGTCGACGCCGTCCAGGTTCACCGTCAGGGCGGTCTTCTCGGCACTGGCGGGCGCCTGCACCTCGTTGAGGGCGACCTTCAGCGGGACGTTCACGGTCTTGTTGAGGAGGGAGACGTCCAGACCCGTGCGGAGGACGACCGCGCCGGCCTTCCCTCCGTGGTCGCCCGTCGCCGCGGCCGGGCCCGCGGTCGCCAGCACGGCGGGTCCGGCGGCGAGCGCGGTGGCGACGGCCGTCGCGGCGAGGCGGCGGGCGGGCGTGCGCAGGGCGGTGCTGAACGTGGAGCTGGGCATGCTGGTGGGACCCCCAGGAAAGGAAGGAACGGGACGGGAATGCCGCTCGGGCCGCGCACATGGGGACATGGCGCGACACCGCCGACGGCACCGACCGATCGGCGACCGGTCGGGGACAGGCCGACGACTGGTCGTCGATGAGGGAATCTTTACGCACTGAGAGTGAACGGGCAGCGACCCGGCGTCAGTTCACTCCAAAGGGGGGTTTCCGTGCACGTCTTCGAATCCGTGGGCTCGGTTGTTCCCTGATGTCCCCCTGGTGTCACCCGGGCCGCCGCTCCGCCCCCGATGCGCCGGTTGACAGCGCGGGCGCGGACAAGTTGTGTGCAACGAGCAGCTGACGCCGCAGGTCACGCTGCGTCAACCCCGTGCAGTTCGCGTCCCGGACCGAGGAGCTCGATGCCGCGCAATGTCGTTCTGATCACCGCCGACCAGTGGCGCGGCGACTGTCTGTCGGGGGCGGGCCATCCGGTCGTCCGTACGCCCTATCTCGACCAACTCGCGGGCCGCGGGGCCCGGTTCGACCGCGCGTACACGGCGGTGCCGTCGTGCATCCCGGCGCGGGCCGCGCTGCACACGGGCCTCGCGCAGACCTCGCACGGCCGCACCGGGTACCGGGACGGGGTGCCGTGGGAGTACCCGGTGACGCTGGCGGGCGAGTTCGGGCGGCACGGCTACCAGACGCGGGCGGTCGGGAAGCTGCACGCGTTCCCGGAGCGGAACCGGATCGGTTTCGACGAAGTCACCCTGCACGACGGCTACTTGAGCTTCGCCCGGGACCGCCGGACGGATCCGCGGTTCCACGACGACTACCAGGCGTGGCTGGAGCGGCAACCGGGCGGCGGCGACTACACGGACCACGGGATCGACGCCAACAGCGTCGTGGCGCGGCCCTGGGACCGGCCCGAGCGGCTGCACCCCACGAACTGGGTGGTGTCGGAGGCCATCGATTTCCTGTACCGCAGGGATCCGACCGCTCCCTTCCTCCTCCACCTCTCCTTCCACCGGCCGCATCCGCCCTACGATCCGCCGCGCTGGGCGTTCGAGCAGTATCTGGACGCGCCGCAGTACCGGCCGGTGGTGGGCGACTGGGCCGACGCCCTGGAGGGCTGGCGGGACGACACGCGCGCGGACGCCAACTACGCCTCGTACGACCGCAGTACGGCGCATCGTGCGCGGGCCGGCTACTACGGCCACATGTCGCACATCGACCAGCAGATCAACCGGTTCGTGCTGGCGCTCGGCGAGTTCCGGCTGGCCGACGACACCTGGATCTGCTTCACGTCGGACCACGGCGAGATGCTCGGCGAGCACCGGCTGTGGCGCAAGGCGTACCCGTACGAGGGGTCGGCGCGGGTGCCGTTGATCCTGTCCGGGCCGAAGGGGGCGCTGCCGGGCCGAACCGTCGTCGGCCCCGAGGCGGTGGCCGAACTCCGGGACGTCATGCCTACGTTGCTGGAGTGCGCGGGCCTGCCGGTGCCCGAGGGCCTGGACGGCCACAGCCTCCTCCCGGCGGCCCGGGGCGAACAACTCCCTTCCCCACGGCCGTACTTGCACGGGGAGCACGCCCTGTTCGGCGAGTCGATGCACTGGCTGACGGACGGGCGCGGCAAGTACCTGTGGTTCTCGGGCACCGGCCGCGAGCAGCTCTTCGACCTGGACGCCGATCCGCAGGAGCTGCACGATCTGGCCGCGTCCGCGCCGCAGGACGTCGCCCGGTGGCGGGCGCGGCTCGTCACCGAGCTGACGGGGCGACCGGAGGGATACGTCGTGGACGGTGAACTGGTCGCGGGCGCCGAGCCGTTGGAGCAGCTGCCGGACGGCTGGGCGAGGGCGGGCCGGGCACGGGCGTGACGGCGGTGACCGGCGTCACGCGGGTCCGGCAGGCGCGCCGGGTGACGGGGATGCGGATGGCGGTGCCGGCGGGGGTCGTCCTGCTCC
>NZ_JAAGMG010000559.1 GCF_010548525.1 Streptomyces sp. SID14478 | reverse complement strand
TGGCCGCCACCGAGGACGGCCGGGAACTGCTCGCCCTGCGCGCCCTGGTGCGACCCCTCGACGAGCTGGCCCGCTTCAGCGACGCGGGCCCCGGCCGGCTGGCCGAAGGGTGGCGCGAGGCCGACCCGGCGGTCCTGGACGCCCTCGCCGACGTGGAGTTGCGCCGGCTCGGCCTGCGCGCCGGCTGACGTACGCACACAAGAAGGCCCCCGCGACCACGACGGTCGCGGGGGCCTTCCTCCTCGTACGCGGACCGCTCACGCCTGCGGCAGTCGCTCCAACTGCGCCTGGATGCGGGCGATGTCCTCGTCCGCCTTCACCAGCCGGGCGCGGATACCGTCGACGACGTGGTCGGGGGCCTTGCCGAGGAACTTCTCGTTGCCCAGCTTGCCCTCGGCCTGCGCCTTGTCCTTCTCCGCGGCGGCCAGGTCCTTCGCGAGCCGCTTGCGCTCGGCGGCCACGTCGATCGCGCCCGACAGGTCGAGCGCCACCTCCGCACCCGCGACCGGCAGCGTGGCGGTCGCGCTGAAGCCCTCACCCGCCGGCTGCAGCTTCAACAGCTGGCGGATCGCGGCCTCGTGCGACGCGAGGGCCGTGCCGTCCAGCGTCAGCCGGGCCGGCACGCGCTGGCCCGCCTTCAGCCCCTGCTCGCCCTTGAACCGGCGGACCTCGGTGACCACCTGCTGGACCGTCTCGATCTCGCGCTCCGCGGCGTCGTCACGGAAACCGCCCGGCGCGTCGACACCCGGGACGGACACCGCCTTCGGCCAGTCGGCGACGACGACGGACTCACCGCCGGTGAGCGTGGTCCACAGCGTCTCCGTCACGAACGGCACGATCGGGTGCAGCAGCCGCAGCGTGACGTCGAGGACCTCACCGAGGACCCGGCCGGACACCTTGGCCGGCTCGCCGCCCGCCATGAACGTCGTCTTCGACAGCTCGACGTACCAGTCGAAGACCTCGTCCCACGCGTAGTGGAAGAGCGCGTCGGAGACCTTGGCGAACTGGAAGTCGTCGTAGAACGCGTCGACCTCGGCCACCGTCTTGTTGAGCCGGGACAGGATCCAGCGGTCCGTCGTCGACAGCTCCTCCGCCGCCGGCAGGGGCCCCTCGACCGTCGCGCCGTTCATCAGCGCGAAGCGGGTCGCGTTCCACACCTTGTTGGCGAAGTTGCGGGACGCCTGGACCCAGTCCTCGCCGATCGGCACGTCCGCACCCGGGTTGGCGCCGCGAGCCAGCGTGAACCGCACGGCGTCCGAGCCGTACGCGTCCATCCAGTCGATCGGGTCGACCGCGTTCGGGTTCGACTTCGACATCTTCTTGCCGAACTCGTCACGGACCAGACCGGTCAACGCGACCGTCCTGAACGGGATCTCGCCGTCCATCGCGTACAGACCGAACATCATCATCCGGACGACCCAGAAGAAGATGATGTCGTGCCCGGTGAGCAGCACGTCGGTCGGATAGAACTTCGCGAGGTCGTCGGTCTTCTCGGGCCAGCCCAGCGTGGAGAACGGCCACAGACCTGACGAGAACCAGGTGTCGAGGACGTCCTCGTCCTGCGTCCACCCCTCCTCCTGCGTCCCCGGCGGCTGCTCGTCGGGGCCGACGCACACGACCTCGCCGTTCGGCCCGTACCAGACGGGAATCCGGTGGCCCCACCACAACTGCCGGGAGATGCACCAGTCGTTGAGGTTGTCGACCCAGTCGAAGTAGCGCTTCTCCATCTCCTGGGGATGGAGGCCGACACGGCCGTCACGGACCGCGTCACCGGCGGCCGCGGCCAACGTCTCGACCTTGACCCACCACTGCAGCGACAGGCGCGGCTCGATGGTGGTCTTGCAGCGCGAGCAGTGCCCGACGGAGTGCGTGTACGGCCGCTTCTCGGCGACGACCCGCCCCTGCTCGCGCAGCGCGGCGACGATCGCCGAGCGCGCCTCGAACCGGTCGAGCCCCTCGAACGGACCGGGCACGGTGATGACCGCCCGCTCGTCCATGACCGTGCGGGTCTCGAGGTCGTGGCGCTGCCCGATCGCGAAGTCGTTCGGGTCGTGCGCCGGCGTCACCTTCACGGCACCGGTCCCGAACTCCGGGTCCACGTGCGTGTCCGCGACGACCGGGATCGTCCGGTCCGTCAGCGGCAGCTTGATCCGCTTGCCGATGAGGTGCGCGTACCGCTCGTCGTCGGGGTGCACGGCGACGGCGGTGTCACCCAGCATGGTCTCGACCCGGGTCGTGGCGACGACGACGCTCTCGTCCCCGTCCCCGTACCTCAGGGACACCAACTCGCCGTCGTCGTCCTGGTAGTCGACCTCGATGTCCGAGATGGCCGTCAGACAGCGCGGGCACCAGTTGATGATGCGCTCGGCACGGTAGATCAGCCCGTCCTCGTACAGATCCTTGAAGATCTTCTGGACGGCGCGCGACAGCCCCTCGTCCATCGTGAACCGCTCGCGCGACCAGTCGAGACCGGCACCGAGGCGCTTGAGCTGCCCCAGGATCCGGCCGCCGTACTCGTTCTTCCACTGCCAGGTCTTCTCGACGAAGGCCTCGCGGCCGATGTCGTGCCGCGACTTGCCCTCCTCGGCGAGCTGCTGCTCGACCTTGTTCTGCGTCGCGATGCCGGCGTGGTCCATGCCGGGCAGCCACAGCGTCTCGTACCCCTGCATGCGCTTGCGGCGCGTGAGCGCGTCCATGAGCGTCACCTGGAACGCGTGCCCGAGGTGCAGCGCACCCGTGACGTTCGGCGGCGGGATGACGATCGTGTACGGCTCCTTGTCGCTCTTCGCGTCAGCCGTGAAGTAACCCTGTTCCACCCAGCGCTGATACAGCGGCCCCTCTACCTCGGCCGGCGCGTACTGGGTCGGCAGTTCGGAGGTGGGCACGGGGTTCTGCTGCTGAGAGTTCTCGGTCACGGCGCCAGTTTAGAGGGGTCACAGTCCCGTACTGAAACCGATTCCGAGGGACCGAACCGCACGCGCGTACGTCAGGATGTCGGGTGCACATAAACATCGGGAGGGAACCCAAGTAATGAGTTACAACCAGCCGGGCCCGTACGGAGGCCAGCCGCAGCAGCCCCAGCAACCCGGACCGTACGGCCAGCAGCCGCAGCAGCCGGGTCCGTACGGCCAGCAGCCCCAGGCCCCGCAGCCCGGCTACGGGTACCCCCAGCAGGCCCCGCAGCCCGGGTACGGCTACCCGCAGCAGGGCCAGCCCGGCGTTCCGCCGCAGCAGCCCTACAGCCAGCCCCAGCAGCCGGGGCCCTACGGCCAGCAACAGCAAGCCCCGTACGGCCAGTACCCGCCGGCTCCCCCGCAGGCGGGCGGCGGCAAGAAGAAGACCGGCATCATCATCGCGGCGGTCGCCGTGGTGGCGGCGCTCGGCGTGGGCGCGTACCTGGTGTTCTCCGGGGGGTCGAGCGCGTCCGTGGCGGACGACGGGGCGCACAAGCTGACGACGCCGGCGACGGTGCTCGGCGAGTACAAGAAGGACGCGACCGACTCCGGCAGCGGCTTCGACGAGAGCGACATGAAGGACGCCGAGAAGGACGGCCTGAAGAACGGCAAGTCCGTCGGTGCCAACTACGGGGCTCAGGACACCTCGAACCCGCTGGCCGGCAAGGCGTTGAACTTCGCGGGCGCCTACGGGCAGATCGACGATCCGGACAAGCTCGTCGACGGCATGTTCTCCAAGGGCGCTCTCGAGATGACGAAGAGCAACGACAGCGACAAGACCAAGTCCACGCTCATCGACAGCCCCACCGACTACAGCACGGATGACTTCATCCTGAAGTGCCAGCAGATGAAGGTGGAGAACACCGACCCCGCCTCCACCGAGAAGGGCCCCAAGGTGGTCTACATGCCGCTGTGCATCTGGGGTGACCACAGCACCGTCGCGGTCGTCGCCGCGGTCGACGTCGCGGACATGATGTCCGGCAAGAAGCCGGATCTGAAGGCCGCTTCGGAGACCGTCACGAAGTTCCGCAGCGAGGTCCGCGTCAAGGCCTGACGGCCACCCGCACGCCCCGCACGAAGGAGGGCCCCGGTCCGGACATCGCGTCCGGACCGGGGCCCTCCTTACGTCAACTGCCGTACCGCTAAGCCGACTTCTGCTCCCCGCCACCGCTCCCGCGGGAATCCCGCGGAATCAGCGTCGGGTTCACGTTCGAGTGGACGGCCTCGGCGGTGATGACCACGCGGGCCACGTCCTTGCGGGACGGGACCTCGTACATGACCGACTGGAGGACTTCCTCCATGATGGCGCGCAGTCCGCGGGCGCCGGTGCGGCGCAGGATCGCCTGGTCGGCGATGGCCTCCAGGGCCTCGCGCTCGAACTCCAGCTCCACGCCGTCGAGTTCGAAGAGGCGCTCGTACTGCTTGACCAGTGCGTTGCGCGGCTCGATGAGGATCTGCAGGAGCGCTTCGCGGTCGAGGTTGTGCACGCTCGTGATGACGGGGAGACGGCCGATGAACTCGGGGATCATCCCGAACTTCACCAGGTCCTCCGGCATGACCTCCTGGAACTGGTCCTTCTCCTCCAGCTCGCGCTTGGAGTGGATCGTCGCGCCGAAGCCGATGCCCTTGGCGCCGGCCCGCGACTCGATGATCTTCTCCAGGCCTGCGAAGGCGCCGCCCACGATGAACAGGACGTTCGTGGTGTCGATCTGGATGAACTCCTGGTGCGGGTGCTTGCGGCCGCCCTGCGGCGGGACGGAAGCCGTGGTGCCTTCGAGGATCTTGAGCAGTGCCTGCTGGACGCCCTCGCCGGACACGTCGCGCGTGATCGACGGGTTCTCCGACTTGCGGGCCACCTTGTCGATCTCGTCGATGTAGATGATGCCCGTCTCGGCCTTCTTGACGTCGTAGTCCGCGGCCTGGATGAGCTTCAGCAGGATGTTCTCGACGTCCTCGCCGACGTAGCCCGCTTCCGTGAGCGCCGTGGCGTCCGCGATGGCGAACGGGACGTTCAGCATGCGGGCCAGCGTCTGGGCGAGCAGGGTCTTGCCCGAGCCCGTCGGGCCGAGCAGCAGGATGTTGGACTTCGCGAGTTCGATCGCGTCGTCGCGGCCCGTCGCCCCGCCGTTCTCGCCGGCCTGGACGCGCTTGTAGTGGTTGTAGACCGCCACGGAGAGCGCCTTCTTGGCGGCCTCCTGGCCTACGACGTAGCCCTCGAGGAACTCGTAGATCTCGCGTGGCTTGGGAAGTTCTTCCCAGCGCACTTCGCTCGTCTCCGCGAGCTCTTCCTCGATGATCTCGTTGCAGAGGTCGATGCACTCGTCGCAGATGTATACACCGGGGCCTGCGATGAGCTTCTTGACCTGCTTCTGGCTCTTTCCGCAGAACGAGCACTTGAGCAGATCGCCGCCGTCACCGATGCGTGCCACGAGGTGCTTCCCCTTCGCCTGGGAGACGCTCGCGTAAAGCGGCTCCTGGTGCCTGTATCCGACGGTACCTTGCCGGGCCCCCCGTTCGGGCCCCCCTTGGCACGGTTCACTTCGACGAGCTGCTGTCAGGCAGACCCTTCAGGCCCTCGGGCCCCGTGAACCGTGCCGGGGAGTGGCAGACGATACAACGCCTCGTCAGGCGATTGCCTCGTTGTTCATCTTGCGCGTCGAGATGATCTGGTCGACCAGGCCGTACGCGAGTGCGTCCTCGGCCGTCAGGATCTTGTCGCGCTCGATGTCCTCGCTGATCTTCTCCAGCGGGGTCGTCGAGTGCTTGGCCAGCATCTCCTCCAGCTGCGTACGCATGCGGAGGATCTCGTTGGCCGCGATCTCCAGGTCGGAGAGCTGCTCGCGGCCGGTGCCGCCGGAGGGCTGGTGGATCAGCACGCGCGCGTTGGGCAGTGCCATGCGCTTGCCGGGGGTGCCGGCGGCGAGCAGGACGGCGGCGGCCGAGGCCGCCTGGCCCATGCAGACCGTCTGGATGTCCGGCTTCACGAACTGCATCGTGTCGTAGATGGCCGTGAGGGCCGTGAACGAGCCACCGGGGCTGTTGATGTAGATGGAGATGTCGCGGTCCGGGTCCATCGACTCCAGGCACAGCAGCTGCGCCATGACGTCGTTGGCGGACGCGTCGTCGATCTGCACGCCGAGGAAGATGACGCGCTCCTCGAAGAGCTTCGCGTACGGGTCGTACTCACGTACGCCCTGCGAGGTGCGCTCGACGAAGCGCGGGATCACGTAGCGGTTGTCGACCTGCGGGCCCGTGTACAGGCCGCTGCCGGGAATGTTGTTCATCGTCGGTGTTCCGTCCTGGTGTCCTGGTGAGGGAGGCAGTGGGCTTCGTTCGACGCCGGCGATCAGGCGCCGGTGCCGCCGCCACCCGGAACACCCGTGGCGGCAGAGATGATCTCGTCGATGAGGCCGTACTCCTTGGCCTCCTCGGTGGTGAACCAGCGGTCGCGGTCACCGTCACGGATGATCGTCTCGACCGTCTGGCCGGAGTGCCGGGCCGTGATCTCGGCCATGCGCTGCTTCGTACGCAGCAGGTACTCGGCCTGGATCTTCACGTCCGAGGCCGTACCGCCGATACCGGCGGAGCCCTGGTGCATCAGGATGTCGGTGTGCGGGAGCGCGAAGCGCTTGCCCGCCGAGCCGCCGGTCAGCAGGAACTGGCCCATGGAGGCGGCCATGCCCATGCCGATGGTGATGACGTCGTTCGGGATGTACTGCATGGTGTCGTAGATCGCCATGCCGGCCGTCACCGAGCCACCGGGGCTGTTGATGTAGAGGTAGATGTCCTTGTCCGGGTCAGCGGCAAGGAGCAGCATCTGTGCGGTGATCTTGTTGGCGATGTCGTCGTCGACCTGCTGGCCGAGGAAGATGATTCGCTCGCCGAGCAGCCGGTTGTAGACATGGTCGCCGAGGCCACCACCGATGGACGGCTCGCCGGCGGCGGAAGGCATCAGATTCGTCACGTATCCACCTGCTCGTCTCTGACGGCGACGTGCCGTCTCGCGTCTCTCACTGAGGCCGGGGCCCTCGCTCGGGGAGTCCCCTGCCCTCGTATTCATGGACCCTAACGCGCGGGTCCCTCCGGAGAATCCCGCAGAAGGAACTGTTCGCTGTGAGCGCAGGTTGGCCGCCTGTTGGGGAGGCCTGCCGCAGGGCGCGAGAGGCCCCCGGGACGGGGTGTCCCGGGGGCCTCTCGCGGTACTGCCCAGCTGCGCTGTCAGCTGCCTGCTGGAGGCAGGCTCAGGCCTCGGTCTTGTCCTCGGCGGACTCGACGGCCTCGGTGGACTCGGTGGACTCGGTGGACTCGGCGGCGCCCTCGGCGGCCTCCGTGCCCTCCTCCTCGTCGTCCTCCAGGTCGACGACCTCGCCGTTGGTGTCCTTGACGGTGGCGGCCTCGACGACCACGGCAAGGGCCTTGCCGCGGGCGACCTCGCCGACCAGCATCGGGACCTGACCGCCCTCGACGACGGCCTGGGCGAACTGGTCGGGGGACATGCCGGAGGAGGCGGCGCGACGCATGAGGTGCTCGGTGAGCTCCTCCTGGTTCACGTTCAGCTTCTCCTTGTTGACGAGCTCGTCCAGGACGAACTGCGTCTTGATGCCCTTGACCGCCTGCTCGCGGGTCTCGGCGTCGAACTCCTCGACCGTCTTGCCCTGGATCTCGAGGTACTTCTCGATGTCGAGGCCCATCTGGCCGAGCTGGTGGTGCTCGAGGTTGTGCTTGCGGGTCTGGACCTCGTCCTCGAGCAGCTTCTCGGGAACGGGGACCTCGACCAGCTCGAGCAGCTTCTCCAGGACGCGCTCCTGGGCCTGCGTGGCCTGGTCGTACTGCTTCATGTTCTCGAGGCGCTTGCGGCTGTCGGCCTGCATCTCGTCGAGGGTGTCGAACTCGGAGGCGAGCTGGGCGAAGTCGTCGTCCAGGGCCGGGAGTTCGCGGGCGGCGACCTGGGTGACCTTGACGGTGACCTCGGCCTCCTTGCCCTCGGCGGAGCCGCCCTTGAGCTCGGAGGTGAAGGTGGCCTCGCCACCGGCCTCCAGGCCCTTCACGGCCTCGTCGATGCCTTCGAGCAGCTCGCCGGAGCCGATGGTGTAGGAGACGCCGGAGGCGACGCCGTCCTCGAGGACCTCGCCCTCGACCTTGGCCTCCAGGTCGATCGTCACGACGTCGCCGTCCGCGGCGGCGCGCTCGACCGGGGAGGTCGAGGCGAAGCGCTCGCGCAGCTCCTCCACGGCCTTCTCGACGTCGGCGTCGGTGACCTCGACGGCGTCGACCTCGACCTCGATGCCGGAGTAGTCCGGGATCTCGATGGCCGGGCGGATGTCGACCTCGGCGGTGAAGTTCAGCGTCTCGCCGTCCTTCAGCTCCGTGATGTCGACCTCGGGCTGGCCGAGGACGTTGAGCTCCGCCTCGTTGACGGCCTCGGTGTAGAACTTCGGAAGCGCGTCGTTGACGGCCTCTTCCAGCACGGCACCGCGGCCGAACCGCTGGTCGATGACGCGGGCCGGGATCTTGCCCTTGCGGAAGCCCTTCACCGTGACCTGCTGGTTGATCTTCTTGTACGCCGCGTCGAGGCTGTCCTTGAGCTCCTCGAAGGGCACCTCAATGCTGAGCCGAACCCGGGTCGGGTTCAGGGTCTCGACGGCGCTCTTCACGGTGGGTCTCCTTGGGGGCTGACTTCAGGAATCGTGCCCGGCTTAGAGACACACGGGCATGCAGCTTGCATAGTAACGGCACGCCGGAGCACACCCACAATGCGATCTTGAAGTCCGCTCGATCCCCGGACCCACCCCGTGGGCGGCGGCCGTCGTGCCGCCGCGGCAACGCTGGTCGGGGTGGCGGGATTTGAACCCACGGCCTTCCGCTCCCAAAGCGGACGCGCTACCAAGCTGCGCCACACCCCGTCGGTGCGACACGTAGGGTACATGCCCGCAGGCGGTGCGGCTCTCGCATTGCGCGGTGCGTGACCGGGACGGCAAGAGGGTGTGCGGGCGGGGTCCCGGACCCGCTACGATGCCTTTCGTGCCGCGGTCGCCGACCTGCGGTGCGCTGTGCGGGCGTAGCTCAATGGTAGAGCCCTAGTCTTCCAAACTAGCTACGCGGGTTCGATTCCCGTCGCCCGCTCCATACGACGCAGGGCCAGGTCGGAGGATTTCTCCTCCACCTGGCCCTGATCGCGTTCGTGGGCGGACCGGGCCGGGGCTTTTCGTGCCCCCGGCCCGCTGTCTCTCGGCCCGCTGCCCCTCGCGACCTGCGCGTGCTCAGAATTTGATCGCGCTGATGCTGTCCGCGACAGAGTTGAGGAAGTTGTTGATCGAGGGGGCCATTCCGGTCGAGGCCAGGAAGAAGCCGAAGAGCACCGCCACTATGGCGGGCCCCGCCTTGATCGAGCCGCCGCGCATCAGCACCACGAGGACGATCGCCAACAACAGCACCACTGACAGCGAAATGGCCACACTGATCACACCCTAGGTCGGTCCGCTCTCCCGGCCCGGGGGGCACAGCCCCGCACACCCCCCGCCAGAACCATCGTGCCACCAACGGGGCTTCCGTATGCGGCCGGTGACGCATCGTCGGCCACGCGCGCGCGGGGGCGCCGACGCCGCGCGGCCTTGGGGCGCATGAGCGGCG
>NZ_JAAGMG010000528.1 GCF_010548525.1 Streptomyces sp. SID14478 | reverse complement strand
GGGTCCCCTGCTGCTCGCCGCGGGCTGGATGATCGCCGGCGCCGACGGCCCGCTGGAGCGCCGCGACCCGGTGCAGGTGCCCGCGTTCGTCGCCGAGGAGGCCGGCACCCGCGACCAGGCCCGCACGCTCGTCCTGGACGGCTCCACGGGCGAGGTGAACTACTCGCTGGTCAGGGGCGCGGGCGCCCGACTCGGTGACGGTGAACTGACCTCGGCCGCGGGCGAGAACGAGAACCTCGACAAGGTCGTCGCCAACCTGGTCGCCGGCTCCGGCGCCGACCAGGCCGACCAGCTCGGCGGTTTCGCCGTGCGCTACGTCCTCGTCCGTGACGGCGCGCCGCGCCAGATGGGCCGCGTCCTGGACGCGACGCCCGGCCTGACCCGGCTCAGCCAGCAGGACGGCACCGCGCTGTGGCGCATCGACCGGCAGGTGGCGCGGGCGGTCATCGTGCCCAGCGCCGACACCGGCTCGACGTCGGAGGAGGCCGTGGCGGTCGCCGCGGGCCCCGTGGACATCCACACGAAGGTGACCGGGGGCCGGCAGGGGCGCGTGCTGCGCCTCGCCGACCAGGCCGCCGAGGGCTGGACCGCCACGCTGGACGGCGCGCCCCTGACGCGGACCACCGTCGACGGCTGGGCACAGGGCTTCGAACTGCCCGCCTCCGGCGGCACCCTGGACGTCACCTACGACTCCCCGGTCACGCACACCGCCTGGCTGTGGGCCCAGGGCGCGCTCGCCCTCGTCCTCGTCGTGCTCGCCCTGCCGGGCCGGCGCAGGGACGTCGACGACGACCTCCCGGAGGAGCCGGTCGTGCCCGCCCAGGCCGTCGCCGGCGAAGGCCGCAGGGCCCGCCGACTGCGCGCCCAGGCCGAGGCCGAGCAGAGTGCCGACGGCGCCGTACCGCCTCCTCCTTCGGAGGAGGCCCCCGTCGCGGACATTCCGCAGCAGCAGTACGGCGAGTGGGAGCAGCCCAGTTACGCGGGCGCCGAGTACGGCACGTACACCGCGGGCGAGCAGCAGCAGTACCAGGGCGGCTACGGCTACGACCAGCAGGCCGATCCCTACCAGGCCGACCCGTACCAGGCGGATCCGTACCAGGCCGGCCCGTACGACCCGTACGCCTACGGGGGCACGTACGAGGCGCAGGAGCCGTACGACCCCACATACGAGCAGCAGCACGGCCACGGAAACGGCGCCGACAGCGAGCGCCCCGACGGGAGCCAGCAGTGAACCGCACGACCCTGTCCCTGATCGCCGCGGCGACGGCCCTGGCCGCCGTCACCGGGTTCGCCGCCGCCACGACGCCCGGCGGCGCGGACGGCACCACCGCCAAGGCGGCCGCCCGGCTGCCCGTCGAGCGCTCCAGCCTGCTGTGCCCGGCTCCCAGCCAGTCCGACCTCGCGGAGACCGCGTACACGTCGTACACGCCCGCGTCCCAGGAGAAGGCGGAGTCCGCGGGCAAGGCGGAGCTGGTGCCCGCCGAGACCGGGGCGGGCGACACCGACGGCGCGAAGGGCAAGGCCAAGAAGCCCAAGGCGGTGCTCACCCCGAAGGAGCCCGGCAAGCCCGTCAAGGGCAGTGCCTCGGGCGGGGACGCACCCGCGGCGATCGGCACCGCCGACGGCGCCCTGGCGCCCGGCTGGACCGTCCAGCAGACCACCACGGTGGACGCCGGCTCCGGCCGCGGCCTGAGCGGCGTGAACTGCTCGGCCCCGGACACCGACTTCTACTTCCCCGGCGCGAGCACCGCCAAGGAGCGCAGCGACTACATCCACCTCACGAACCCGGACGACGAGGCCGCGGTCGTGGACGTGCAGATGTACGGCCCCGACGGCGCCATCAAGTCCGACGTCGGCGAGGGCATCCAGATCGGGCCGCACGCCAGCGTCCCGGTCCTGCTGTCGACGCTGACCGACAAGCCGTACACGAACCTGACGCTGCACGTGACCGCGCGCAGCGGCCGGGTCGCCGCCGCCGTGTCGGCCGCCGACGACAAGCTCGGCGGCGACTGGCTGCCCGCCGCGGCCGACCCGGCGGCCTCCCTCGTGCTGCCCGGCATCCCCAAGGACGCCACGAACGTCCGCCTGGTCGCCTTCGCGCCGGGCCAGGACGACGCCGACCTGAAGGTCCAGCTCGCCACCTCCAGCGGCAAGATCGCCCCCGCGGGACACGACACGCTGCATGTGAAGTCGGGCATGACGTCCTCCGTCGATCTCGGAGACGTGACGCGCGGCGACCCGGGCTCCCTGGTGCTGACGCCCACCGACGGCGCCGTCCCGGTCGTCGCCGCCCTGCGGGTCACCCGCGGCAAGGGCGCCGACCAGGAGACGGCGTTCATCCCCGCCACCCGTGACATCGGCGCGCGCGCCACGGTCGCCGACAACCGCGCCAAGGGCTCCACGCTCGCCCTGACCGCGCCCGGCGCCGGCGGCAAGGTGAAGGTCACCGCGTCGGCGGGCACCGAGGGCGGCACCGCGGCCACGAAGGAGTACACCGTCAAGGGCGGCACGACGCTGTCGGTGCCCGCGCCCGTGCCGGACGGCCTGAAGGGCTCGTACGCCCTGACGGTGGAGCGCGTGTCGGGCGGCAAGGTCTACGGCTCGCGGATGCTGGAGGAGAAGCAGGACGGCGTCCCGGCGTTCACGATCCAGACGCTGCCGGACGACCGGGGGACGGTGTCGGTCCCGGAGGCCGACGAGGACCTCACGGTCCTCCAGAAGTAGCCCCACGGCACCTGCAGGCCGCCTGTAGACGTACGTACCTGTACACGTGCCGCCTACTGAAGAAGCGGGCTCATTCCTCGCCGTCCCCGTAGCGGGGGTCCACGGTCTCGGGAGTGAGCCCCAGCACCTCGGCGACCTGCTCCACGACCACGTCGTGCACCAGGGCGGCCCGCTCGTCGCGCCCCTTGGTGCGGATCTCCACGGGGCGCCGGTAGACGACCACGCGCGCGGGCGTCCCGTCCCCCGCGGGAACGGTGCCGCCCAGCGGCACCGCGTCGGCGCCCCACGCCTCGTCCTCGCTCGTCAGCCGCGGCACCTCAAGGATGAGGAAGTCGACCTCGGCGAGCTGCGGCCAGCGCCGCTCCAGGCGCTCCACGGAGTCCTGCACGAGGTCCGCGAACCCCTCGGCCCGGCTCGCCGACAGCGGCACCTGCGGGGGCGCCACGGGCC
>NZ_JAAGMG010000486.1 GCF_010548525.1 Streptomyces sp. SID14478 | reverse complement strand
CGCCCTGCGCGACCGGGGCGCGCAGGTCGTCGTCACCTCCCGCGACGAGGGGCGCGCGCAGCAGGCGGCACGCGAACTGGGCGGCGGCGCCGTCGGATTCGGGGCCCACGCCACCGACGAGGACGCCGCGCGTGCCTGTGTCGACTTCACCGTCGCGACGTACGGGCGCCTCGATATCCTCGTCAACAACGCCGGTACGAACCCGGCGTACGGCCCCGTCATCGACCAGGACCACGCCCGTTTCGCCAAGACGATGGACGTGAACCTGTGGGCGCCGATCCTGTGGACGTCGCTCGCCGTGCGGGCCTGGATGGGGGAGCACGGCGGCGCGATCGTCAACACCTCCTCCATCGGGGGACTCTCGGTCGCCAAGGACGTCGGGATCTACCACGTGTCCAAGGCCGCCCTCATCCACCTCACCAAGCAACTCGCCCTGGAACTGGGACCAGGGATCCGGGTGAACGCCCTCGCGCCCGGCGTCGTACGCACCCGCCTGTCCGAGGCCCTCTGGGAGGAGAACGAGGAGCGGCTCGTCGGCGCGACCCCGCTCGGCCGCATCGGTGAACCCGCGGACATCGGCGAGGCCGTCGCCTTCCTCGCCGGGGACGGCGCCCGGTGGATCACCGGCGAGACCCTCGTCGTCGACGGCGGCCAGCTGCTCGGCTCCGGCCCGCTGTGAACGGGGGAGGCCGCGTCAACCCCATGCAGGGAAGCGGGGGTTGCTGGGGGTGGTCCTCAAGGTGAAGCGTGCGCGAGGATGGAGGCATGACCGCGGCCCAGCGCGCCATGACCGAACTCGGGACATGGCCGAACCTGGTGAGTGGCCCGCCCCAGTGCTCGGTGGGGCACGCGTTCCACGCGGCGGGCCACGAACTCGTCCATTTCCACGCCGACGACAGCGCCGATCTGTACCTGACGTCGACCGTGGTGCAGCGGCTCCTGCCGCAACTGCGGCACAGCAGCGCCGTCCGCGTCCAGCCAGGCGACTCCTGGGTCACCGTGCTCCTGGAGTGCGACACGGACGTGCACCTGCTGCTGAGCCTGGTGAGCGTCGCCCTCAAGGAGCACGACGCCCACGCCTTCCCCTCCCGCCCGTGCGACTGGGAGCGCCCGCGCGCCTCCTAGAGACACGACGGGCCCCAGGAACAGCCAGGGCCCCCAGGAACGGAACAAGCCTTCAGGAGCTGCCGGAACGGCACAGGTCCTAGCGCTCGGCCATCTGCTCGAGCCGTGCCTGCTCCAGGTCGAGGGCGTGCTGCACCCCGGTGATCGCCCGTGAGCTGTACGTGCCGTGCGTGCGGGCCGCAAGCAGCGTCTCGCGCTCCACGTCGATGACGCGTGCGCGCAGTCGCAGGTACGTGTCGCGGGCGATCTTGTCCGCGACGGGATCGGGCTCGTCCCCGTCCTTGTTCCGCGGGGGACGGACCACGTCCTCGCGTACCCGGTCGACGATCTCGGGGGCGATCGCCCCCTCCTTCGCCTCCTCGTCCAGCGCGCCGGCCGCCGCGGTCGACAACTCCTCGACCAACCTGCCGTACTCCCCGCGCAGCCGCAGCGGATCGTCTCCCGGGATCCGTACGACACGGATCACCGACGGCAGCGTCAGCCCCTGCAGCAGCAGCGTCGTGGCGGCGACGACGAAGGCGATCAGGATCAGCTGCGGCCGGTACGGGGTGTCCTCGGGCAGGGTCTGCGCCGCGGCCACCGTGATCGCGCCGCGCATCCCGGACCAGGCGAGCACGACACCGCCCTGCCACCCCAGCGTCTCGTTCAGGCGGAACGCGATGTCCGCGCCGGCCCGCGTCACCCGCCGCTCCAGCCGCGCCTTCTTGCGGGGAGTGAAGCGCTCGCTCATGTCGAAGGTGTCCATGCGCTCCTGCCAGCGCTCGATGAACGGCTTGACCTTCGCGGCCTTGTGCGCATCGCGCCGCACCATCGCCACCAGCGGGGCCACGAACACCATCCGGACCACGACGACGAGCCCGGCCACCGCGAGTCCGTACAGCAGGACCCGGCCCGCGCCGAGCCCGTTCTCGTGCGCGTGCACCTCGTCGATCAGCGACTTGAGGCCGAGCCCCATCAACAGGAAGACCGCGCTCTCCAGGAGGAAGGCGAGAGTGCGCCAGTTCATGCTCTCGCCGATGCGGTCCTGCGCCCGCAGCAGCCGCGGGCTCTGATGCCCGGTCACCACACCGGTGACGACGACCGCGAGGACCCCCGACGCGTCCAGCTCCTCCGCGGGCACGTACGCCACGAACGGCACCACGAAGGAGATCGCCGTGTTGAGGACGGTGTCGTTGAGCAGCGACCGGACGCGTACGTTGACGAGGCCGACGACCAGTCCGACGGCCACGGCGACGACCACCGAGAAGACGAAGTCCCCGGCCACGCCCCACACCGACACCGCGCCGGCCATCGCGGCGACCGCCGAGCGCAGCAGGACGAGCGCCGAGGCGTCGTTGACCAGCCCCTCGCCCTCCAGCAGTGTCAACAAGCGGGACGGCAGGCCGAGTTTGCGGCCCACCGAGGTCGCCGCCACCGCGTCCGTGGGGCTGACGACCGCGCCGAGCGCGAACGCCGCGGGCCAGCCGATGTCCGGCATCAGCATGTGCACCAGCCAGCCCGCGCCCAGCGTCGAGACGGCGACGAGCAGCACGGCGAGACCGGTGATGGCCTTGAAGTCCCGGCGGAAGTCCGTCGCCGGCATGTTGACCGCCGACGAGTACAGCAGCGGCGGCAGCACCCCGCCCAGCACCCACTCGGGTTCGACCTCCACCACCGGCACACCGGGTACGAAACTCAGCGCGATGCCCACCACGACGAGGCTCAGCGGCGCGGCCAGGCCCAGGCGTTCCGAGAACGCGGCGACCGCCACGATGCTCGCGACACCGACGATCGCGATCAGGGTCACGTCCATGCGCACCCCGGGTTGCTGTGTCCTGTTCTGTGCATGCGGGCATTGTGGCCGCCCGTGCGGCGCGCGCCGGGAGGCCCGCCGATATCGCCCTCGGCGAACCCGGCCACCTGGCGCCGGGCCCGCCGTACGCTGTTCCGGTGACCCGAGACGAGACGCGCAGGTCCCGCCCCGCCGCCCAGGAGCCGCTGTGGCGGCACGTCGTGGGGGACGTGCTGCGCCGCCGCCGGCGCGCCCAGGGACGGACCCTGCAGCAGGTGGCCGACATCGCCGGGATCTCCATGCCCTATCTCTCCGAGGTGGAGCGCGGACGCAAGGAGGCCTCGTCGGAGATGCTCGCCGCCGCGGCCGGCGCGCTGGGCCTCGGGCTCGTTGACGTACTGGCGCTGGCGCAG
>NZ_JAAGMG010000440.1 GCF_010548525.1 Streptomyces sp. SID14478 | reverse complement strand
CGCCCGCGCCGGGCGGCGTCGTCGCGGAAACGGCACTGCGGGCCGCCCTCGCGGACGCGGGCCTGTCCCCCGCAGACGTCGACCACGTCGACGCGCACGGCACGTCCACCCCGCTCAACGACCGGACGGAGGCCGCACTCATCGGCCGGGTCCTGCCACACGGCCCCAGCGTCACCGCGCCGAAGGGCGTGCTCGGTCACAGCCTGGGCGCGGCCGGGGCCGTCGAGGCGGCCGTCACCGCGCTGACCCTCCACCACGGCACCGTGCCGCCGATCGCCAACCTGACTCCGCAGGACCTCGAGTTCCCCCTCGACTGCGTGACCGGGGCGCCGCGCGCGCAGCGGGTGCGGGCCGCCGTCAGTCACTCCTTCGGATTCGGCGGGCACAACGTCGTGCTCGCGCTGATCCCGGCATAGGCCGCCGCACCGCACAGGCCTCGACGAAAGAGCGCATCCACTTGACCGCGTACAGCTCCCTCTCCCATGCGGCCGTGCACGTTCCGCCCGGCCGCCAGAGCGTCACCGAGGCGGAGGACCGCTTCCGCTCCCACAACCCGGACGTCACGCTGTCCCGCGGCGTCCTCCAGCACATGTACGGGCTGCTCGAAAGGACCGTCGCGCACGCCGACGAGCAGCCGTCCGACCTGGCCGCGCACGCCGCGCGCACGCTGTTCGGCGCGCCGGGTGTCGCCGCCCCCGACGACATTGATCTGCTCATCTTCACGGGGATCCTCGCCGACATGGAGGAGCCCGCCACCGCGCACGTCGTGGCCGACAAACTCGGCCTGAACTGCCCGGTGTTCGACCTCAAGAACGCCTGCAACGGCGTGCTGAACGCCATCGAGGTCGCCGACGCCTTCATCAAGGCCGGCCAGTACCGGCGCGTGCTGATCACCACGGCGGAGGTCTCCACCCGGGAGAGCCGGTGGTCGGTCGACGGCCAGGACGACGTCCTGACGGCGCTGCCCAGCCTGAGCACCGGAGACATGGGCTCCGCGCTGCTGATGGAGGCGTCCGAGCGGCCCGGTGTGCTCGGCTCGCGCTTCTTCGCCAATTCGTGGGGCTGGCCCGCCGCCACCCTCCCGAACCCGTACGCCCGTCACCGCTCCCTTGGCCACCTGCACATCGACTCGTCCCGACTCGTCGCGTCCTTCGAGGGACTGCCGCAGCGGATGCGCGCGGCCGTGCGCGACCTCGGGGTGTCCGTGGCGGACCTGGACCTGGTCTGCATCCACCAGCCGTCGGTCGCGTTCACGAAGGTGGCCTGCGACTGGGTGGGCGTGGACGTGGACCGGATCCACCCGACCTTCCCCACGCACGGCAACGTCGCCACGAACACGATTCCGCTGCAGCTGGCCACGGCACTGGAGTCGGGCCGGCTCCAACGAGGCGATCTTGTGGGCCTGTTCGGGTTCGCGAGCGGGGCGAGCGCCGGGGTGGTGGTGTGCACGTGGTGACGCCGCGCATCGCCCCGCTGCCCGTCGACGACTGGCCGCCCGCGCTCCGTGAGCTGCTGCACGCCTCCCGCCGCGACGGCGCGGGCCGCGAGAACCTCTTCGGCACGCTCGCCCACCATCCGCCGCTCGCCGAGGCCTGGCTGCACCTCGCCCAAGTCCTCACTCACCAGGGTCTGTTGGAACCGACACTGCACGAGCTGGCGCTGTTGCGCACCTCGCACCTGTTGCGCGCGCCGTACGTGCGCGCCCGCCACGAGGACCATGCGCGCGACGTCGGCGTCGCCCCGGAGGCCGTCGCCGCGACGGCGGCGGACCCGGCCGCGTACGACTGGAGCGCACCCGAGGCCGCCGTGCTGCGTGCGGTGGACCTGCTCGCCGTGGGCGAGGTGCTTCCCGAGCCGCTGTGGCGCGAGCTGTCCGGGATGTTCACCGCGGCCCAACTCCTCGAACTGCTCGTCCTCGTGGGCCAGTGCGCCATGGTCTGTACGACGCTGAACACGCTGCGCACCCCGGGCGGCGGCCCCACCGTGCGCGTCGACGCGGCGCGCTGCTGCAGCGCCGGGCAGTGCGTGTCCACCGCTCCGGACGTGTTCGCGCACGACGAGGACGGCCAGGTCACGCTGGTCGAGGAGCGGCCCGCCGTGACGGACCGGCTGCGCCTGGCCGCCGCGCTGTGCCCCAGCGGCGCGATCCACCTCACCGCACCGGACCGGATCACGGAAGAGGCATCCCTGTCATGACCTCCGCCCCACCCCTCCCGCTCGCCCTGCCCGCCCCGTACGGGTCCTGCCCGTTCACACCGCCGCCGGCCTACACCGAGGCGGCGGGCCGGGCCCCGGTCACCCGCTCGGTACTGCCCGACGGATCGGCCTGCTGGCTGGTGACGGGATATCAGGAAGTGCGCTCGGTATTGTCCGACGCCCGGTTCAGCGCCGACGCCCGCACCCCCGGGTTCCCGTTCCTGTCACCTGGGCAGCGCGAACTGGCCACCGCCAGACCGAGCTTCATCCGCATGGACGACCCGGAGCACGCCCGGCTGCGCCGCATGGTCACCAAGGACTTCCTGGTACGCCGCGTGGAGGAGCTCCGCCCGGGGATCCAGCGGATCGTCGACGAGCAGCTCGACGCGATGCTCGCGGGCGGCCAACCCGCTGATCTCGTACGGGACTTCGCGCTGCCGATCCCGTCCCTCGTCATCTGCCTGATGCTGGGCGTGCCGTACGAGGACCACGACCGGTTCCAGTCGCTCAGCCGCACCCTGCTCGACAACACCGCCTCGCACGACGAAGTGAGTGCCGCGCACGTCGAGTTGACCACGTTCCTGGAGCGGCTGGCCGAGCTGAAGTCCCGCGCGCCCGGCGACGACATCCTCAGCCGGCTCGCGGCCCGCCCCGACCTCACCCCGCAGCAGGTCGCCTCACTGGGCTTCCTGCTCCTGGTCACGGGGCACGAGTCGACGGCGAACATGACCGCGATCTCCGTGTGCGCGCTGCTGCGCGACCCCGCGCGGACGGCCCGCCTGCGCGCGGACCCGGCGCGCATCCCCGCGGCGGTGGAGGAGCTGCTGCGGCATCTGACCATCATCCATCTGGGGCTCGCCCGCGCCGCGAAGGAGGACGTCGAGGTGGGCGGGGTGACCGTCCGGGCGGGCGAGGGCGTCCTGTGCATGCTGTCCACGGCGAACCGGGACCCGGCCCTGTTCGGCGACGACGCCGACACCCTCGACCTGGAGCGCGACGCACGCCGCCACATGGCGTTCGGGTTCGGCGTGCACCAGTGCCTGGGGCAGACGCTGGCCCGCGTGGAACTGCAGCTGATCCTGGCCACGCTGCTGCGCCGGGTGCCGACCCTGCGCCCGGCCGTCCCCGAGTCGGAACTCTCGTACACGGAGCGGAACATCGTGTACGGACTCAGGGAGCTGCCCGTCGCCTGGTGAGCGCGCCCCCCGGTTCAGGTCAGGTGCCGGGCGAAGACCTCGTGCGCCCGGGCGTCGAAGACGACGAACCGCACCTCCTCGATGCCCGGTACGGCGCTCGCGCGGACCGTCTCGACGGCGATCCGCGCCCCGTCGTCCAGCGGCCAGCCGTAGATGCCGGTGGAGATCGCGGGGAACGCCACCGTGCGCGCGCCGAGTGCGGCGGCGGCCTTCAGCGACTCCCGGTAGCAGGAGGCCAGCAGCTCGGAGCGGTCCTCGCTCGCCGACCAGCGGGGCCCGACGGTGTGGATGACGTGCCGGGCCGGGAGCCGTCCGGCGGTCGTGGCCACCGCGTGCCCCGTCCGCAGTCCCTTGCCGTAGTGGGAGGCCCGCAGGGCGCGGCAGGCGGCGAGGATCTCGGGTCCGCCGCGCCGGTGGATCGCGCCGTCCACTCCCCCGCCGCCGAGCAGCGACGAGTTCGCCGCGTTCACCACGGCGTCCACGTCCTGCTCGGTGATGTCGCCCTGGACCAGGACCAGTCGGGGGCTCATGAGGCCCTCAGCCGCTTCCAGACGGCCTTCGCCGCGTTGTGCCCGGACATGCCGTGCACGCCGGGGCCTGGCGGTGTGGAGGAGGAGCAGAGGAAGACGGCCGGGTGCGGGGTGGTGTACGGGGACAGCGACAGCTTGGGGCGCAGCATCAGCTGGAGTCCGGCGACCGAGCCGGAGGCGATGTCACCGCCCACGTAGTTCGCGTTGTGCACGGCCAGTTCGGCAGGGCCCGCCGTGGCGCGGGCGAGGACCAGGTCCCTGAACCCCGGTGCGAAACGCTCCAGTTGACGCTCGATGGCGTCGGTCAGGTCGCCGTCCCAGCCGTTGGGCACGTGCCCGTACGCCCAGAAGGTGTGCTTGCCCGCGGGGGCCCGCGTCGGATCGGCGACGCTCGGCTGCACGGTGATGAGGAACGGCGCCTCGGGGGCCCGGCCCTCGACGGAGGCGGCACGCAGGGCCGTGCCGATGTCGGACTTGTAGGGGCCCACCTGGACGGTCCCGGCGGACCTGGCCTCCTTCGCGGTCCACGGCATCGGCCCGTCCAGCGCGTAGTCGATCTTGAAGACGCTGGGTCCGTACCGGAAGCGGTCGTAGTAGCGGCCGAGCCCCGCGATCCGGGCGAGGGCCCGGGGCGAGGTGTCGAAGACGTAGGCGCGGGCGGGCGGCAGGTCGTCGAGCCGCTTCACCTCGTAGTCGGTGTGGATCGCGCCGCCGAGGTCCTCCAGGTACGCGGCGAGCGCGTCCGAGACGGACTGGGAGCCGCCGCGGGCCAGCGGCCAGCCGCGCGCGTGTCCGGCGAGCGCGAAGACGAGCCCGATCGCGGACGTCGCGAAGCCGCCGAGCGGGGCGATGGTGTGGGCGACCATGCCGGAGAACAGGGCGGGGGCCCGCTCGTCGCGGAAGCGGCGCATGAGCCAGGTCGCGGGCGGCAGTCCGAGCAGCCCGAACCGGGCGAGGGTGACCGGGTCGCGGGGCAGCGCGCTCAGCGGCAGGGACATGAAGTCCTGGACCAGGGTGTCCCAGCGGTGCAGCAGGGGCTCGACCATGCGCCGGTAGGCGCCCGCGTCGCGCGGCCCGAAGGACGCGGCGGTCTCGGCGACCGACCGGGACAGGACGGCGGCCGTGCCGTCGGGGAACGGGTGGGCCATGGGCAGCTCGGGCTGCACCCACTCCAGGCCGTACCGCTGCAACGGCATCGCCCGGAACGCCGGGGAGTTGATGCCGAGCGGGTGGGCCGCCGAGCAGGGGTCGTGGCGGAAGCCGGGCAGCGTCAGCTCCTGGGTGCGCGCGCCGCCCCCGACGGTGTCCTTGGCCTCGAAGAGGGCGACGGACAGACCCCGCCTGGCCAGTTCGACCGCGGCGGTCAGCCCGTTGGGCCCCGCACCCACCACGACGACATCGAGCATCGACGGCACCTTCGGACTCCTTTGTCAGCCGACGGCCACTGCCCGCACAGGATATGCCGGAGCACGGGCGATGCCGGGCGCGGGTGCCGCCGCAGGCCGGCGGGCCGGGTCAGGCGCCGTCCGCCAGCAGTCCCGC
>NZ_JAAGMG010000397.1 GCF_010548525.1 Streptomyces sp. SID14478 | reverse complement strand
GCCACGGCCACCTGTGGGCCGCCGCCGCCCTCACCGTCCCCGGGGACCTCGCCGCGCCGCCGAGCCGCGCCCACGCCGACCGCCTCGTCGCCCTGGCGCCGCACGAGTGGGAGACACTGCACCTCGGCCCCGGCTGGACCGCGTCAGCCGACCGCAGGGCCGCCGAGGAGGTACGTACGCCATGAGCCAGACCGTCGACCGCGCGCTCAGCATCCTGCCGCTGCTCGCCGAGGGACCCGCCGACCTGGGCCAGGTCGCCGACCGCCTCGACGTGCACAAGTCCACGGCCCTGCGCCTGCTGCGCACCCTGCACGAACACGGCCTCGTCTACCGCCAGTCCGACCAGCGCTACCGGCTCGGCGCGCGCCTCTTCGCCCTCGCGCAGGAGGCCGTGGAGAACCTGGACGTGCGCGAGATCGCCCACCCCCACCTCGTCGAGCTGAACGAGAAGGTCGGGCACACCATCCACCTCGCCGTGTACGAGGAGCACGAGGTCCTCTACATCGACAAGGTCGAGAGCCGCTACCCGGTGCGCATGTACTCGCGCATCGGCAAGCCGGTCGCGATCACGGTCGCCGCCGTCGCCAAGCTGCTCCTCGCCGACCTGAGCGAGCCCGAGCGCCGCACCCTCGCGGACCGGCTCGACTACCCCATGTACACATCCCGTTCGACCCCCAACGCCCCCGCTTTCCTGCGGGAGTTGGAGAAGGTGGGCGAACAGGGATGGGCCACCGACCTCGGTGGCCACGAGGAGTCCATCAACTGCGTCGGGGCCCCGATCCGCGGCGCGGACGGACGTGTCGTCGCCGCGATGTCGGTCTCCGCACCGAACGTCGTCGTCACCGCCGAGGAACTCCTCACCCTGCTCCCGCTGGTGCGCCGCACGGCGGAAGCCATCAGCCGGGACTACTCCGGCAACGCCCCCACGAAGGAAGCAAGTTCACGATGACCGACAAGACCGCGCTCACCCCCGCCACGCACACCACGCCGCCCGCGAAGTTCTCGCACGGCGTCAAGAAGGGCAACCTCCTCCAGGTCGCCGGCCAGGTCGGCTTCCTGCCCGCCGAGGAGGGCAAGGCCCCCACGCCGGCCGGCCCGACCCTGCGCGAGCAGACCCTGCAGACGTTCGCCAACGTCAAGGCGATCCTCGAAGAGGGCGGCGCCACCTGGGACGACGTCATGATGATGCGCGTCTACCTGACGGACGTCGACCACTTCGCCGAGATGAACAAGATCTACAACGAGTACTTCGAGGAGCAGGGCCTCAAGGCCCCGGCCTCCGCGCGCACGACGGTCTACGTCGGTCTCCCCGCGGGCCTGCTCATCGAGATCGACGCGCTCGCCGTCCTCGGCTGAGCACGCCCTCCCCGTAGTTCCACCCGTACGTCGTCACGGAGCGGCGCATCACCACGATGCGCCGCACCGCGATCCCCCCTGCCCTGAAAGCCCATGCCCTTACGAGGTCGAAGATGTCCCCGTTGTTCGCTCCGCTCGCGGCCGCCGCCCCGGCGCCCACGCCACCCCACACCGGCGGCATCCTGCCGCTCATCGGCGGCACCACCGGTCTGCTGACCATCGCCGCACTCGGCATCGCCCTGCTGCTCTTCCTGATCATCAAGGTGCGGCTGCAGCCCTTCGTGGCCTTGCTCACGGTCTCCATAGCCGTCGGCCTCGGCGCCGGCCTGTCCGTCACCGAACTCTTCGGCACCGTCCAGAAGTCCACCGCCGTCTCGACCATCGAGTCCGGCATGGGCGGCACCCTCGGACACATCGCGATCATCATCGGCCTCGGGACCATGCTCGGCGCGGTCCTCGAAGTCTCCGGCGGCGCCGAGGTGCTGGCCTCCCGCCTGCTGAACCTCTTCGGTGAGAAGCGCGCCCCGCTCGCGATGGGCCTCACGGGCCTGATCTTCGGTATCCCCGTCTTCTTCGACGTCGGCATCTTCGTCCTCGCGCCGATCGTCTACGCGTCCGCCAAGCGCGGCGGCAAGTCGATCATCCTGTACTGCATGCCGCTGCTCGCGGGCCTGTCCATGACGCACGCGTTCCTGCCGCCGCACCCGGGCCCCGTCGCCGCCGCCGGCCTGCTGAAGGTCGACCTCGGCTGGGTCATCCTGATGGGCATCATCTGCGGCATCCCGGCCGTGCTCGCCGCCTGGGGCTGGGCCGCCTGGATCGGCAAGCGCGTCTTCGTCCCCGTACCGCAGGACATGGTCGAGGCCGCCGACGAGGCCAAGGCCGCCCTGGTCGAGGAGCAGCGCGCCTCGGGCGTCACCCCGACCGAGAAGCCGGTCTCGCTCGGCGTCGTGTTCTCCATCATCGGCACGCCACTGGTCCTGATCCTGCTGGCGACCTTCTCCTCGATCGCCTTCGACCCCTCCACGGGCCGCTCCGTCATCGAGTTCTTCGGCCACCCCTTCGTGGCGCTGACGATCGCCCTGCTCCTCGCGTACTACCTGCTCGGCATCCGCCGCGGCTGGTCCCGCAAGTCCCTGGAGACGGTGTCCACCGCGTCCCTGAAGCCGGTCGGCAACATCCTCCTGGTGGTCGGCGCGGGCGGTGTCTTCGGTGCCGTCCTGAGCGCGAGCGGCATCGCCAAGGCCCTCGCCGACACCTTCAACAACGTCGGCCTGCCGGTCATCGTCCTCGCCTACCTGATCTCCCTGGTGCTGCGCGTGGCCCAGGGCTCGGCGACGGTCGCGATCGTCACGACGGCGGGCATCGTGGCCCCCCTGCTCGCCGAGGGCGACTACTCCCAGGCCTTCACGGCCCTCGTCATCATGGCGATCTCCGCGGGCTCCATCTTCGCCTCGCACGTCAACGACGGCGGCTTCTGGATGGTCGCCAAGTACTTCGGCATCTCCGAGCGCGACACCCTGCGGACCTGGACGATCCTGGAGTCGGTCCTCTCCGTCGCCGGATTCGCGGTGGCGGCGGTGATCAGCCTGTTCGTATAGGCCGACCCCACCAGGGCCCGCAGGACAACTCCCTTGTCCCGCGGGCCCGCGGTGCGTCAGGGTGCGGGGTCCGACCACAGGGACGACACCACCCCGGGGGACGCGTGGGCACGCCGCAGGACAAGACGCTACGTACGGCCGACGCGGCCGGCACCGTCGGCGACGACGCCCCGCCCTCCCCCTGGCACAACCCCGACTTCCGCACCCTGTTCACCGGCACCGCACTCAGCCAGCTCGGCTCCAACGTCTGCTACTTGGCGGTGCCCCTGGTCGCCGTCTCCGCGCTCGACGCGACCCCGGCGCAGATCGGCGCCCTGTCCACCCTCAGCACCCTGGCCTTCCTCCTCATCGGACTGCCCGCCGGGGCCTGGGTGGACCGGATGCGGCAGCGCCGCCTGATGATCGTCGCGGACCTGCTGCGCGGGGTGTCGTTCGCGTCCGTCCCCCTGGCCTGGTGGCTCGGCAGCCTGACTCTCCCGCACCTGTACGCGGTCGTCTTCCTCACGGGCTGCGCCACGGTCTTCTTCGACGTGTCATCGCAGAGCGTCGTCCCACAGCTCGTACGCCGCGACGAACTCGTCCCCGCCAACGCCGCCCTGGTCAGCCTGATGGGCTTCGGCAGCATCGCGGGCCGCAGCGTGGGCGGCGGCCTCGTCCAGCTGGTGAGCCTGCCCTACGCGGTGGTCGTCGCGGCCACCGGCTACCTGGCCTCGGCGCTCACGCTCACCCGGATCGCACCGGCGCCCGCCGCGCCGCCCGCGACCCCGGCCGCCTCGCGCGTCCCCTTGCGCACCCAGATCGCCGAAGGCCTCCGGCACGTCCTCGGCAACCCGGAACTGCGGGCCCTCGCCGCGACCGGCTCCCTGGTCAACTTCGGCAGCCAGCTCATCAACACCATGCTGCCCCTGCTCTTCGTACGCGAACTGGGCCTGACCGCAGGGGCGTTGGGCCTGTTCTGGGCCGCGGGCGGCGTCGGCATGCTGCTGGGCGCGCGCACCGCCCGCCGGATCGCCGTCCGCTTCGGCTACGGCCGCACCCTGGGCCTGGCCGGCCTGTGCCTGGCCCCGGCGGGCCTCCTCGTGCCCTTGATCGGCCGGGACTGGTGGCTGCTGCTGATCGCCGGATGCGGCTGGCTGGCCGTCACGTTCAAGACGGGCGTCGACAACGTCCTCGGTGTGACTCTGCGCCAGCGCCTGACGCCGGACGCGATGCTCGGCCGCATGAACGCCACGTTCCGCTTCCTCTTCATGGGGTCGCTCGCGCTGGCCGCCGCGGCCTCCGGCGCCCTCGCCGAGACGACCTCGGTACGGACGGTCCTCTGGGTCGGCGGCGCCTTCACGGCCACGGCTTTCCTGCCGGTCTTCCTGTCCCCGGTCCGGACCCGCCGGGCGCTGCCCGAGGGCTCCTGAGCAGGCCCCGGCCACCTCGACGACCGCCTCCTTCCGATCAACAGCGGCATCCCGACCGCGATGACGAAGGCGAGGACGACGGCCCGCGCGGGGTGTGGGGGCGGGGGTGGGGGGGTCCGTCGCGTCGCGACGGTGGGGTAGTGACTGTGGTTCGAAGTCGGGTGGCGGCCCGGTGGGCGCCTTCTTGCTTGGATTGCATGGCTGGCGTGCGGTGGGTGGTTGAGCTACCTCCGTTTCTCTCGTAGTCGGCCAACTGTCCGTCTACGGCTGACTTTCGGTGGTGACGGAGGGTGGGTGGAAGGGGACCAAGCAATCTATTTCCTTCAAGGCCCTTCGGTCGCGCCCGCCACTCCCTGTGGCTGGTTGAGTGGCGCGTATGTGGGGTGGTGACGGTGGCCACAAAGACGCAGCTACGGGTGGAGGCTGGGGGAGGCCGGTCGGTCGTCTGCTGGTGGGTGGGTGGCTGAGGTGGTGGGTGTGACGACAGAGGTGGTCTCGATGGGTTCGTGGGGGGTTTAGGACACTCTCCGGTCCTGTGGGTGTCCTAAACCCCCCACGAGCCGCACCAGAGAGACGGATGCGTCACGTGTGACGCCACCCCCTCCCCCTTGCCGCATCTTTGTGGCCACCGCCACCACCCCCCATACGCGCCACCCAACCCGCCACAGGGAGTGGCGGGCGCGACCGAAGGGCCTTGAAGGAAATGGGTGACTCTCTGCCCTTCCACCCACACTCCCCAGCCGACGAAAGCCAGCCCAAGGCGGCGGTCCGACGACACTCGACAAGCGGAGGTAGCTCAACCACCCACCGCACCCCAGCCATGCAATCCAAGCAAAAAGGCGCCCACCGGCGGAGAGCCGCATGCGAACCACCGGCACCACCCCACCGTCGCAGAGCGACGGACCCCATCACCGCAGCAGCAGCAGTTCCGCCCCCACCGCCTTCCCGATCCCGTGGGGGCGCGGGCAGCAGCCCCGGCGTTGGGTGAGCGCCGCTACGAGCATGCGGCCCCGGCCGTCTCAACGGGGCAGACGCCGGTACAGGTAGGGCGCCGTGGCGAGGACGAGCAGGGCGAAGGCGATCAGGCGCTGCAGTCCGGGTTGGGCGGCGACGTCGCTGTGCTGGATGCTGTACACGGCGTACCAGTTGGCGGCGAGGTCGGTCGTCATGACGGCGCACGCCAGGGCGACGCCCGGCCGCCGCCCGGCGATCAACAGCGCCCCGACGAGCGGGTCGAGGGCCGCGAGGCAGGTCCAGTAGAGGTTGAGCCAGGCCGGTTCCGCCGGGTAGGGGTGCAGCCCGTGGCGCAGGAGATCGGTGACGTGCGCGACGGCGCCCACGCAGAGCATCCCGGCCGCGACGGCGAGGGCCAGGACCACGGCACCGCGCGGGGCGTGGCGCATCCATCCGATCATGTCGCCGATGGTCCCACCCGTACGGTGCGAGGGTGGCGCGCGGTGTTCGGATCGGCCCGGGGGAGGCGCCGCACAGGCTCGTCCGCCATACTTCGCCCCGTGGAGCAGCGTATGGAGAGTCAGAAGGTCACGCCCGTCACCGGTGCCGGTTTCGACCCGGCGTACGTTCCCGGCCTGACGTCTCCCGGACCGGAGGCGCCGGCCAAGGACGTCGAGGACGTCGAGGACGTCGAAGACACGGTCACGGAATCCGAATCCGATGCGGTCGCGGAGGAGGTGACGACGCAGGACGAGCCGGAGAAGGCCGTACTGGAGAAGTCGGCCGACCCCGAGGCCGACCCCGAGGCCGAGGCCGAGGGGGAGAAGGACAGCGGCGACGGTCCGGTCCTGGAGGCCAAGGACCGCCGTGGCTCGATCACGGTCGACGCGACCGGCGTCCGGTTCACGCTCGACGACCAGGAAGCCGACTTCACCTGGGACGAGATCAGCGCGGTCGAGTACGGCACGTCCCGCAAGCGCCTGACGGTGACGGTGCACATGCCCAACAGCCGCTGGTTCCCGAACGACGTCGAGGCGCCCGACAAGGCCCGCCTCGCCGAGTGGACGGACCGGATCGACGAGGCGCTGGACGCGTACTTCGAGGAGTAGGCGGGAGGGGGCCGCCGGGATCACGATCTCGGCGCGTTCCTGACGGCGCTCTTGCCACCGGGGATTCTTTACGCACCCTTGATGTTCATGGCGGACACCACGGGCAACCCAGCGACCGGCACAGGCACCGCGACCGAACCCGAACCCCGCAAGTCCAGTTGGAAGTACATCGGCCCCGGCATCGTCGTGGCCGCGACCGGCGTGGGCGCGGGCGACCTCGTCGCGACCCTCATCGCCGGCAGCAATTTCGGCTACACCCTGCTGTGGGCCGCGATCATCGGCTGCGTCGTCAAGATCAGCCTGGCCGAGGCGGCGGGCCGCTGGCACCTGGCCACCGGCCGCACCCTGTTCGACGGCTGGGCGAGCCTGGGCCGCTGGACGACCTGGTTCTTCGTCGTCTACGTCGTGATCTGGGGCTTCGTCTACGGCGCGGCCGCGATGTCGTCGAGCGCGCTGCCGCTGCAGGCCCTGTTCCCCGACGTGTTCCCGGCCGACTGGTCGATCAAGCCGTGGGCGGTCCTGTGCGGCGTCGTCGGTCTGGCCTTCGTCTGGTTCAACAAGTACGAGGTCTTCGAGAAGGTCATGACCGTCCTGGTGGGCGTCATGTTCGTGGTGACGGTGTACCTCGCGATCCGCGTGACGCCGCATCTCGGGGACGCCTTCGCCGGGCTGCTGCCCGTCCTGCCCGACGAGAAGGACTCGGTCCTCAACACCCTCGGCCTGATCGGCGGCGTCGGCGGCACCATCACCCTTGCTGCGTACGGGTACTGGGTGAACGCCAAGGGCTGGACCAACACGTCCTGGATGAAGGTGATGCGGCTCGACAACCGGGTCGCGTACATCACCACCGGCGTCTTCGTCGTGGCGATGCTCTTCGTCGGCGCCGAGATGCTGCACGCCTCGCACACGTCGATCGCCAGCGGCGACAAGGGACTTGTGGATCTGTCGAAGATCCTGGAGGCGCAGTACGGCACGGCGACGGCGAAGCTCTTCCTCGTCGGCTTCTTCGCGACGTCCTTCACGTCGCTGATCGGCGTCTGGCACGGCGTGAGCATCATGTTCGCCGACTTCGTGGAGCGCTACCGCGGCGCGCGCACGAGCGGCGCGGAGGTGGCCCGCGGCGCCCGCGAGAAGGGCTGGCCGTTCCGCGTCTACCTGCTGTGGCTGACCTTCCCGCCGATCGTCCTGCTCTTCCAGGGCCAGCCGTTCCGCCTCGTGATCCTGTACGGGGTCCTGGGCGCGGCCTTCATGCCGTTCCTGGCACTCACCCTGGTGTGGCTGCTCAACTCGGCCCGTACGCCCGCGACATGGCGCAACGGCTGGCTGAGCAACGGGATGCTCACCATCGCGGGGCTGCTGTTCGTCGTGCTGTGCGTGCAGCAGATCTGGGACACGGCCTGGTCGGACTTCTTCTGAACCGCCTCGCCGAGCCGGCCGAAGGCCAGGGGCACACGCGGGAAACACCCTCGACCGGCGCGGCCGTGATCGTTACGGTGGCTCCCATGACGACGATCAGGCAGGTCCAGATCACCTTCGACTGCGCGGAGCCGGAGCGCGTCGCCCGCTTCTGGTGCGAGGTGATGGGATACGTCGTACCGCCGCCTCCGGTCGGGTTCGACAGCTGGGAGGCGTTCGACCGGTCCCTGCCGCCCGAGGAGCAGGGCGCGTCGTTCGCGTGCGTCGACCCCTCGGGCGCGGGCCCGCGCCTGTTCTTCCAGCGCGTCCCCGAGGGCAAGGTCGTCAAGAACCGGGTCCACCTCGACGTGCGGGTCGGCACCGGGCTCGTGGGCGACGAGCGCTACGCCGTGCTGGAGGCCGAGTGCGAACGGCTGAAGGCTCTCGGCGCGGTCACCGTGCTGGCGCAGCGCGCCGACGAGTTCAACGAGTCCTGCATCACGATGCAGGACATCGAGGGCAACGAGTTCTGCCTCGACTGACGTATTGATCCGGGTGACGGGTGACGGGTGACGGGTGACGGGTGACGGGTGGCAGGTGACGGATCCGGAGGACGGGCAGCGCCGCCGGGGGAGCGGCGGCGCTGCCGGTTCGCGGGTTACCGGCCGCGGGTCACAGCCCGTGGACGTGCGGGCCCACCGCCGAGGACCACCCGTTGCCGTTCGACGCGTCCCAGTTGGTGGACCAGGTCATCGCGCCGCGCAGCCCCGGGTACGTCTTCGAGGGCTTGAAGGAGCCGCAGTTCGTGCCCTTGGCCAGGCAGTCGAGGGCGTCGTTCACCACGGACGGCGCCACGTAGCCGCTGCCCGCCGCGCTGCTCGACGCCGGTGTGCCGATGCCGACCTGGGACGGGTCGAGACCGCCCTCCAGCTGGATGCAGGCGAGCGCCGTGAGGAAGTCGACGGAGCCCTGGCTGTAGACGTTGCCGTCGCAGCCGAGCATCGAACCGCTGTTGTAGTACTGCATGTTGACGACCGTGAGGATGTCCTTCACGGCGAGGGCCGTCTTGAAGTACTCGGCCGACGTCGACTGCATGTCGATCGTCTGCGGTGCCATCGTCAGCACGAATCCGCTGCCCGCCTTGGCAGCGAGCGACTCCAACGCCTTTGACATATAGGTGGAGTTGAGGCCGTTCTCCAGGTCGATGTCGACGCCGTCGAAGCCGTACTCCTGCATGAGGGCGTAGACGGAGTCCGCGAAGTTCGTCGCCGAGGCGGAGTCGCTGACCGAGACCGTGCCGTTCTGGCCGCCGATCGAGATGACCACCGACTTGCCCGCGGCCTGCTTGGCCTTGATGTCGGCCTTGAAGGCGTCCTCGGTGTAGCCGCCCAGGCCCGCCGAGTCGAGCGTGAAGTCGACGGCGCCGGGCGTCGTGGTGGCGTCGGCGAAGGCGACCGCGATGATGTCGTAGTCGGACGGCACGTCGCTGAGCTTCTGGACGGCCGCGCCGTTGTCGAAGTTCTGCCAGTAGCCGGTGACCGCGTGCGCGGGGACGGACGCGGCCGAGGCGGTGCCGCTCGTGGCGAGCAGACCGGTCACGGCCAGCGCGGCCGCCGTCGCGAACGTGCCGATGAGCGTGGCGAGTCGGGGGCGTCTGCGGTGAGGGGAGTTCATTTCTGCCTCCGGGTGGGGGGAGTGGGGAAGCAGCTGCTGGGCGTACAAACTGGTCCAGACCAATAGGCTTGTCAAGGGATTGCGCCAATACTGCGACGTCACTTCCGCGCCAACCCGGGCGCCGGAGGTTCGTGAACAGTGCGAAGTGGGGTGTTGCCGGGCGCCCGCCTGGATATGGTGCTCAGGCAGGAACACACACTGCAGTTGCTGGAGGAACGCAGAGCGACCGGGGGGTTCCCGCGTGCCGACCGCCATAGCCGTGACCGACCCCGACCTGGTGCTCACCTCGCCCGACCGGCACACTCCGAGCGCCGCCGTGCTCCCCGTGGGCGAGCCGCCGGACGCCTATCCGCTCGACCGCGCGATCGTCGACGTCCACACGCTGATCGAACAGCACGGGTATGTCATCGTGCTCTGTCCGCAGTCCGTGCCGGACGCGGTCGTCCACCGGCTGCATTCCGTGCGCTCCGTGCTCGAAAGCGACCGGATCGCCATCCTGCGCCCCGAGCTGCCACCGCTCGGCCTCGCCGTGCTCGCGCTGCAATTGCGCCAGTTGTCGGTCTGCGACTTCAGCCCGGGTGTCCTGGCCTCCGCGGGCCGGCTGCTCGCCCATTACGTCCACGCGGGCGCCCTCGTCGGCTCCGTGGCCAAGCTCGACCGCGTCCCCGTCTCGCTCAAGGCGCACGCCAAGTCCTGGTCGCCGGGCGCCCAGTTCGCGGTCGTCGCCTCGCCGCAGCCGCAACTGCTGCGCGTCACCGGGACGGAGACGCCGGGCGGCCCCTCGTTCGGTACGCGGATGTTCTACGCCGCGGGGCAGCAGTCCACCGACTGGGTCACCGGGGTGCTCGCCCCGGCCTGGCGGGTGCAGGGCGCGACCGAGACGCGGCTGCCCGCCGAGTCGCCGCGCTGGTGGGCGACGGGCAAGGGCGCCCACCCCGGGCGGATCGTCGAGTTCGCCGCCGCCATCCCCGACATCTCCGTCCTGTACCAGCTCGTGTCGTCAGTGCGGCGCGAGGAGTGCCGCTGGTGCGGGCTCGAACTCATCGGCGACCGCTGCGGGTTCTGCTCCGCCGCACTGGCCGCCGACGCACCGCCCGAACGCGCGGGTGCCACCCGCGCGTCCCTCGCCCCGGCCGCCGGGGCGGGCAGAGCGGCCCTGCCCCGCGCCACCCCGCACCACTGACCCCGACCCCCGAACCCTGACCCCGCCCGCCTACCAACGAGGTTGCCCCGTCCATGAATTCACGTCAGCGCCGCGGCGTCATCCTCCTGGTCGTCTCGGCCCTGTGCGCCCTCGGCGCGTTCGCCGGTGTGCTGTCCGTGATCCGTGACGTGAACTCCAAGGTGGGGCCGGAGGTGACCGCGTACCGCCTCAAGAGCGACGTCGCGCCCTACAAGGAGCTCTCGGACGACCAGTTCGAGAAGGTGGAGATGCCGGAGCGCTGGCTGTCGGACACTGCCGTCACCAGCCTGCGCCAGGTCCGCGGCAAGATCGCCGTCACCCAGCTCAAGAAGGGCTCCCTGCTGCAGACCGACATGATCGTCGCCCGGCCCGAACTCAAGGCGGGACAGCAGGAGATCGCCATCATGATCGACGCGGAGACGGGCGTCGCCGGAAAGATCGACCCGGGTTCGAAGGTCAACATCTACGCCACCTTCAAGGCCGAGAACGACAAGCAGCGCGACCAGTCCAAGGTCATCGTGGAGAACGCCGAGGTCCTCGACGTGGGCAAGCTGACGCCGATCGACCAGCAGGGGGCGGGGAGTTCGGGTAACAACGCCACCCGGCGGCAGGGCGAGGCGGTGCCCATCACCTTCGCGCTGAGCGCCGCGGACGCCCAACGGGTTGCGTACGCCGAGTCGTTCGCCACCCACGTACGCCTCGCGCTCGTCGCGCCGGGGGACGCCGGGACGATCGCGCCGGGCGACCGGTCGTACACGCTGGACGAGGACAAGTGATGGCCACTCATGCGATGCGCGCCCATCAGGCCCCGCACCGGGACGATCGGCGGCGGGGCCCGGGGCAAAGCACGGCAACCCGCGCGCCAGTGCCCCTGAAGGGATACCGCCGATGACGACCCGCATCCTCCCCGCCGCCTCCGAGCCGGAGGCGGCACGCGCCCTGGTCACCCTTCTGTCCCAGCTCCCCGACACCGAACCCGCCCCGCCCGTCGCGGACTCCACGGCGCTGCTCGACACCCTGGCCCGGCTCGCCGCCGAGTCGCTCGACGAGCTGCCCGAGGTCGTCCTCGTCCACGAACGGATCGGCCCCGTACCGGCGTTGGACCTGATCCGCGACCTGGTCCTGCGCTTCCCGGGGGTCGGCGTCGTCCTCGCCACCGCCGACACCAGCCCGGCCCTGCTCACCGCCGCGATGGACAGCGGGGCGCGCGGCATCGTCGCCCTCCCCCTCGGCTACGACGCCCTCGCCGAACGCGTCCACGCCGCCGCCTCCTGGTCCACGGGCATGCGCCGCCACCTGGCCGGCGGCACCGGCGCGGAGCTGA
>NZ_JAAGMG010000353.1 GCF_010548525.1 Streptomyces sp. SID14478 | reverse complement strand
GGCTCGTTGACGTACTGGCGCTGGCGCAGGGCGAGTTGGCGCGCACCGCGCGAGCAGCGCAGGAGAGCAGGCCGGTCCGGGTCGTCTCGGTGGCCGCGGTCTCCGCGGGCGGAGCGGCGGGCGGCGGCCGAGGCCGCGGCACGGTCTGCCTCGCCGCCTGAGCCGTCAGCGTTCCTCGGCGGACTCCGCGAGGTGGCGTAGGAGCACGGGGACGTGGCTGTGCTCGACGTCCTTCACCGAGGTCACCAGCGTGACGGGACCCTGCCGGGCCAGCGTGCGCACGTGGTCGACGAGGGCGGCGCGGACCGGCTCGTCCAGTTCGGCGGCGTACCGCTCGCCGAACGCCGCGGTACGCGCGTCCTTGTCCGCGTGGTACCAGGTGCGCAGGTCCTTGGACGGGGCGATGTCCCGGAGCCACTCGTCGACGGCGGCCCGCTCCTTGGAGAGGCCGCGCGGCCACAGGCGGTCGACCAGCAGGCGCGTGCCGTCGGCCGGGGAGGGCGGATCGTAGACGCGGCGGACCGCGAGCGGGCGGGGCGCACGGGGAGCGGGCATGGGTCCATTGTGCTGCGCGCCACGCCGCGCGGCCGCCCGGTGTCACCCGGTCGGCCCACTCCGCTGGCGACGCGCGGGCCGCGGTGGGAACAGTCGGACATGACCCAAGCACCGTACGACCCGCAGAGTCAGCACCGGGGCGCCGCTCAGGAAGCGCCGCCGCGCACTCCCGAGGGGCCGCTCGGCAGACTTGCCCACGCCGCCTGGCAGGCGGTGCTGCTCGCGGGCATCGCCGCGTTGATCCTCGGTGTGCTCGTCCTCGTGTGGCCGGGCGCCTCGCTGTGGGCGGCCGGTGTCCTGTTCGGCGTCTATCTCGTGGTCAGCGGCGTCTTCCAGCTGGTCACGGCGTTCGGCACCCATGTGACCACGGGGCTGCGCGTGATGGCGTTCATCAGCGGCACCGTCTCGATCCTGCTCGGGCTCTTCTGCTTCCGCGGCTCGATGCAGTCGATCCTGCTGCTCGCCCTGTGGATCGGCATCGGCTGGCTGTTCCGCGGCATCACGCAGACCGCCGCGGCCGCCTCGGACGCCGCGATGCCCGCGCGGGGCTGGCAGATCTTCCTGGGGATCGTCAGCGCGATGGCCGGCATCGTGCTCATCGTCTCGCCGTTCGCGTCGGTCGCCGTCCTCACCCTGGTCGGCGGTTGCTGGCTGGTGGCGATGGGCGTCGTGGAGATCGTCGAGGCCTTCATGCTGCGCGGCAAGGCGAAGGATCTTCCGCACGGCGTCTGAAGCAGGTCGCGCGTGACGGTTCCCCGCACTCGAAGCGAGTGCGGGGAACCGTCACGACCGGGGGAGCGGCGCGTCAGACGCCGACCGTCTCCTCTTCCTCTTCCTCCTCCTCGGCCGCTTCCTCCTCCTCGACCGGCGGGGCGGCGGCCGCGGTGAGCGAGGGCCTCTTGCGGCGCTCGGCCAGTGCCGCGACGGCGAGCACGACCGCGCCGACCGCGAGCCACGCCACCAGCGTCCACACGTAACGGCCCAGGCCGTAGTGGTCGAAGTAGAGGAGGCTGCGGGCGCCCTCGACGAAGCCGGCGCCGTTCCAGAAGGTGTGCAGGCCCCCGAAGAAGCCGTTCTGCAGCTCGGGGCGGAAGATGCCGCCGGAGCTCGTGAAGTTGAGCATCACGAACAGCACCATCATCGCGAGCGTCGTCCAGCGCTTGAGGAAGGTGTGCAGGCCGACGCCGATCAGCAGGATGCCCGCCGAGTACACCCAGGCCATGCCCCACAGGCCCCACAGGTTCGTGTGCGCGAGGTGGAAGACCGGCCCCGCGAACGCCGTGCCGACGAGAGCGACCACGCCGGAGACCGCGGCCACGAGGAGCGCCCTGGTCCGCATCCGCAGGGCGCCGCCGACCCCGCCGAGGACCGCGACCGAAGCGTAGGACCCGATGCTCAGGGCGACGAGGAGGAAGAACAGGCCCTGCCCCGTCGGGTCGTCGCCCACGGGAGGCGCCACGTCGGTGACCTTGAGCGGTTCGCCCTGCTGCGCGGCGACCGGCGTGAAGATCTTCTCGACGGCCGAGACGGTGGTGTCCGAGCCCGCCGAGGCCACGATCAGCTCCGGCGGCTTGTCGCCGAGCACGTACGCGCCGTCGAGGTGCCGCGTCCTGAGCTGGTCGACGGCGTCGGTGCGGGTGGCGAGCGTACGGACGTCGAGGGCGTCGCCCGCGTTGTCCTTCACGGTCTGGGCGAAGACCTTCGCCTCGGGCCCGGAGCCGACGACGGCGACGGGCAATTGGTGCGGTTCGGGCGCCGCGAAGGCTCCCAGGTAGGCGAGGCCCATGCCCACGCACATCAGGAGCGGGGTGAGCAGATGCGTCAGGACGTGGCGCAGCGCCGGGTCGTGCGCGCCGCTCGCCGCACCGCGTACCACCCCGCGCACGGCACCCGCGCCCTCGGGCCGATGAGCTCTGTGGTCGGCGGGCATGGGCAGGACCTCCATAGGTTGGCTTATACAACTCTTAACCAAGTTGTACTCTACAACCACATGGGGGGCGGACGTTCCGGACCGGGTGTGACCATGCACACCCCGATGCGGGCAGGGGTCAGGCCGGCCGTGGAAGCGGGCGGCCCTCGAAGCCGGGGGACGGGGGAGCGGGTGGTCGTTCGTCACCGGACTCGTACGAACGCAGTCGCTCGCGCAGCGCGGTCATCCGCAGGTACGACTCGTACAGATAGCGGACCTTCGTCCGCAGCACCCAGGGCTCCACGGGTTTGACGACGTAGTCGGCGACGCCGAGCTCGAAGGCTTTGAGGGCGAGCGTGGGGTCCTGGCCGACGCCGGTGATCAACATGATCGGTATGTCCTGGGTCTGCTCCAGGCGCGCCATGTAATGGGCCACTTCGAAGCCGCTGACGTCGGGCATCAGCAGGTCCAGCAGGACCACCGCGATGCCGCCGCGCAGCACGGCCTTGAGCGCGTCGTCCCCGGTGCTCGCCCGGTCCACGGGATAGCCGAGCGGGGCCAGTGCGCTTTCCATCGCGAAGAGGGTGTCGTCGCGGTCGTCGACGACGAGGATCTTGGGCCGTGCGGCGGTGAGCATCGCAGGGAGCCTCCCCTCGTCGGCACCGACAGCATATGCCGGAACGAGGGGGACGGAAGAGGGCTCTCAGTCCTCGCCGCGCACCAGATTCCAGTCGGGATCCCGGTCCGTGTCGGGTTCTGAGGGGTCGTGTCCGTCGCGCCGGGCCGGGCGGCAGGTGCGGATACGGCCCCTGACCTCGTGCTCGGTCTCCGCGGGGTGCGGCGCGCGGGGGCGGGTGTTCATGTGTGGACCTTTCCTCGGGCTGTGGTGAACCGATTCGGCTTGTAGACGGTTACGTGGACGGTCTTTTGTGTCCCGTACGCGAGCGATGTTGCGCGGAATGCGTCAAGTGGTGGCCGGAGCCGCCCGGCCGGACCGCGATCCGGCTCCGCGTCGACGCGCTCATGCATCCGCGTCCGGGTACCGGGCGCGGACGGGAGGACGAACACGCGCCGCCGGTACCGGCCGAGGACCGGCGACGGGCGCCGCCTCGTACCTGTCGGTCGGTCTTCGGAGGCCGCGGCGGAACGCCATGGGGACGCAGTGGCCCCCGCGCGGTCCGACCCTGTCGCCGACGGCCGAGGGGAGGGGGCGCCGTCCGGTGGGGCGCGGCGAGTTCCTCCGGCTCCGCGCGGCCCGGCGCCCGCACCTCCGTCTTCACCAGACGCATGGGCACCCCCTGTCCGAGACCTCGGTTCCTGTGCCCGCCCCGGGTACCCGCGCGAGCCGGACCGAACCTGCCCACGCGGGTACCCGCCGGTGGTCAGCCGTGCACGGGGCGGGGGGCCTCCACCACGTCCAGGAAGACCTGGTCGGCCTCGGGCCACTTCTCCCGCACGTTGCGCTTGATGCGCTCGCTGACCAGTTCCAGGCGCTCGCTGTCGATGCCCGGCGCCAGGTCGACGCGGGCCGCGACGAGAGTCGAGTCGAGGCCCAGTTGCATCGTGTGCAGCTCCGCCACGTGGTCGATCTCGTCCTGGGAGTCCAGGAACTCCCGGATGCCGCGGCTCAGTTCCGGATCGACGGCCTCGCCGATCAGCTGGCGGCGGGCGGTGCGCCCGAGCCGGTACGCGACGTACACCAGGAGCGCGCCGATCGCGAGGGACGCCGACGCCTCCCAGACGATGTCGCCGGTCACCATGTGCAGCACCATGCCGCCCGCGGCGAGCAGCACGCCGATCACCGCCGTGCCGTCCTCGGCCAGGACCGTGCGCAGCGCCGGGTCGGAGCCGATGCCGTCGCCCGGCTGGGCGCGGACCTGGAGCACGGCGCGGATCAGGGAACTGCCCTCGGCCAGCAGCGCCACTCCGAGGACCGCGAGGCCGACGACGTACCCCGTGGACGATTCCTTGTGCGGGGTCGACGTCAGGGCCTCGAACCCCTGGAAGAAGGAGAAGCAGCCGCCCATCACGAAGATGCCGACCGCGGCGAGGAGCGACCAGAAGAACCGCTCCTTGCCGTATCCGAACGGGTGCTGGCCGTCCGCGGGGCGGCGGCTGCGGTGCAGCGCCGCGAGGAGGAACACCTCGTTGAGGCTGTCGGCCACGGAGTGCGCCGCCTCCGACAGCAGCGCGGGCGAGGCGGTGATCAGGCCGCCGACCAGCTTTGCCGCGGCGATGAGCAGATTGGCGCCGAGGGCCACCAGGACCGTGATCCGGGTCCTGCGATCCTCTTGCGCGCCGGACTTGGTGTTCTCGGCCACGTCGTCAACTCGCATTGTGTGAGGGTCTGTTGAGGGGACTCGCTGTGCCGAGGAGGTAGTGATGGTGATGCCGTTCTGTCGGTGGTGCTGCTCGCTCTGATCCTCTTCGGGCGGGATCCGCCGTGCAGGTGCCGTGGTGGACGGCGCCAGCCGTGCGGGTGCCGTGGCTGCTCGGATTCGTGCTGAGGCGGACGAATGCCGTGGGTCGAGGTCGCGTCGGTGCAGGTGGTGAGCGCGCCTGGGCACCGATGGAGAGTAACCGCGCGCCGGTTCCGTAAACCGGCGGTGACCGGGACGTGCCGATCGCGACCGGTTTGACGGCCGACGATCCGGCTACTCGGTCCGGAACCAGACGTTCCCTGGAAAGGAGCCGGGACGGTGACCTCCATGGCGAAGTACCCGAACCTCCGCGCCGAGACCACGGAGGCCGACGCCGCCCTGATGACCGAACCACCCAAGGACGACCTCATCCGATTCCTCGAGGACCGCTTCGCCTGCGCCCAGGCCTGCACCGAGTGCGCACGCGCCTGCGCCCTGCTCGTCAGCTCCCTCGAACCGGCCGGTGCCGCCCCGCCGGGGCAGGGCCCCGTCCGCCCCACGCCCGCCCTGGACACCGGGCGCAGCGGGGCCGGGCACGGGCTGCGGCGGGCGCTGCTGCTGTGCGTCGAGATCTGCGACGCGACGTGCCGGCTGCTGTCGGAGGAGTCCCACCAGGACGAGTACGGGCTGCGGCTCCAGGTCGAATGGTGCCGCGCCGTCGCCCTGGACTGCGCGCACGCCTGCGACGACATCCCGGAGGCCGCCCAGTGCGCCGAGCGCTGCCGCGCCTGCGCGCGGGCCTGCACCGACTTCCTGGCGACCCTGGGCGGTGCCGAGGACTGATCGGTCGCCGGCATTCCCTATTTCTGGAACGAGTTCTACTGTGTGCGCCGTCAAGCCCGCCAAGACGCCGCACAGTTGACCGCCAGGAGGGGCCGTGCACCTCGAATACACGCCCGAGCAGCAGGAGTTGCGCACCGAGCTGCGCGCCTACTTCGCCGACCTCGTGCCCGACAACGCCTACGCCCGCTACGAGGACCCGGCCGCCCAGAAGCGCTTCTACCGCGAGACCGTGCGCCGCCTGGGTGCCGACGGCTGGCTCGGGGTCGGCTGGCCGAAGGAGTACGGCGGCCGGGGCCTGACGCCGATGGAACAGTTCATCTTCTTCGACGAGGCGGCCCAGGCGGGCGTCCCGCTGCCGTTGATGGCGCTCAACACGGTCGGCCCGACGATCATGCAGTTCGGCACGGACGAGCAGAAGGAGTTCTTCCTGCCGAAGATCCTCTCCGGCGAACTCGACTTCGCGATCGGCTACAGCGAACCCGACGCGGGCACCGACCTCGCGGCGCTCAAGACCCGCGCGGTCAGGGAAGACGACGGCTACGTCGTGAACGGGCAGAAGATCTGGACGACCAACGGCGACACCGCCGACTGGGTCTGGCTCGCGGTGCGCACCGACCCCGACGCCCCGCCCCACAAGGGCATCACGATGCTGCTCGTCCCGACGTCGGACCCCGGCTACACCTGCACCGTCATCAACACCCTCGCCTCCCACGACACCACCGCGAGCTATTACGAGAACATCCACGTCCCCTTCTCCCGCCGCGTCGGCGACGAGAACAAGGGCTGGCGCCTGATCACCAACCAGCTCAACCACGAACGCGTCACCCTCGCCGCACACGGCACCATGGCGATCCGCGCCCTGCACGACGTCCAGCGCTGGGCCATGGAGACCAAACTCGCCGACGGCCGGCGCGTGATCGACCTCGGCTGGGTCCGCAAGCGCCTCGCCCAGACCCACACCCGGCTCGACGCGATGAAGCTCCTCAACTGGCAGATGGTGAACGCCGTCCAGGAGGGCACCCTCACACCGCAGGACGCCTCCGCCGTGAAGGTCTACGGCTCCGAGGCGCGGCGGGACGCGTACGCCTGGCTGATGGAGGTCGTGGCCGCGGCGGGGGCCCTCAAGGAGGGCAGCGCCAAGGCGGTGCTCCACGGCGAACTGGAGCGCGGCTACCGCTCGGCCGTCATCTTCACGTTCGGCGGCGGCAACAACGAGATCCAGCGCGAGATCATCTCGTGGATCGGGCTGGGGATGCCGCGGGTGCGGCGCTGACGCCGGCCCGTGCCGCAGGCGCCGGGGGATCGCACGCGCCCGTATGCCTGCGGCGGCGGGCGGCTGCGTAAGCTGGCCGCGACGGCGGGAGGCCCAGGGTGACGCGGACGGGAACGGGAGACCCGGGGCTCTTCGGCCCCGACTCGGTGACCTGGCAGATGCATGCCGATCCCATGATGTGGATCGCGGGGATACGCGCCCTGTACCTCCAGGCGCTGCACCCGCGGGCCGTGCGCGGCGTGCTGCAGAACTCCGACTTCCGGCGCGACGCGTGGGGCCGGCTGATGCGCACCGCGAGCTTCGTCGGGACGACCACGTACGGCACCACCGAGGCCGCCGAGAAGGCGGGCGCGCGCGTACGCAGGATCCACCGCCTGCTCGGGGCCACCGACCCGGACACGGGGGAGCGGTACGGCGTCGACGAGCCCGCACTGCTGCTCTGGGTGCACTGCGCCGAGATCGATTCCTACCTGCGGGTCGCGCGCCGCTCCGGATTCCGCCTCACCGAGGCGGGGGCCGACCGGTACGTCGCCGAACACCGCACCAGTGCCCGTCTCGTCGGCCTCGACCCGGCCGAAGTGCCCGGCAGTCAGGTCGAGTTGGCGGCGTACTTCGAGAAGGTGCGGCCCGCACTGGCGGCGGGCCCCGAGGCCCGCGTCGTCGACGACTTCCTGCAGCGGCCGCCCACTCACCCGCTGCTGATCCCGGCCCGCGAGGCGCTGTGGCGACGGGTGGCGAATCTGGCGTACGCCTCCCTGCCGCCCTACGCCCACGAGCTGTACGGCCGGCGTGTTCCCGCCCCGGCCGTCGTCACCCGTCGCCTGCGTGCCACCGGCACCGCACTGCGCTGCGTCCCCGCCCGTGTGCGCTGGCAACTGCCTCCGAAACACATCCTGCGCGCGATGGCACGACTCGGTCCCGAGACCCGTCCGGCACCGTACAAAGTCCACAGATGGGTAGCCATACTGGACGAGCCGGGGAGGGCGCAGCGAGGCGACGGGGGCGACGGCGGGACATGGCGGAGTCGGGGGACACGCGGGACGTCAGGCTGATCCACGGGCGCTACCGGCTGCTCGATCTGATCGGCCGCGGTGGCATGGGCGAGGTGTGGCGCGCCCGTGACGAGTCGCTCGGGCGGCACGTCGCCGTGAAGTGCCTCAAGCCGCTCGGCCCGCAGCGCGACCAGTCGTTCACCCGGGTGCTGCGCGAGCGCTTCCGCAGGGAGGCGCGGGTCGCGGCGGCGCTCCAGCACCGCGGCATCACCGTCGTGCACGACTTCGGCGAATACGAGGGCATCCTGTACCTGGTGATGGAGCTCCTCGAAGGCAAGAACTTCAGCCAGCTCCTGGAGGACAACCGGCACCATCCGCTGGCCGTGGACGACATCGTCGACATGGCGGAGCAGATCGCCTCCGCGCTCGCGTACACCCATGAACAGGGCATCGTGCACCGTGACTTGAAGCCCGCGAACATCGTGCGCCTGGCCGACGGCACGGCGAAGATCTGCGACTTCGGCATCGCCCGCCTCGGCCACGACATCGGTTTCACCGCCCGTCTCACCGGCACCGGCATCGCCATGGGCACCCCGCACTACATGTCGCCCGAGCAGATCGGCGGCGCGCACGTCGACCAGCGCAGCGACCTGTACTCGCTGGGCTGCGTGCTGTACGAGATCGCCACGGGCGCCCCGCCGTTCGACCTCGACGACGCCTGGGCCGTCCTCGTGGGGCACCGCGACACCCCGCCCGAGCCGCCGCGCAGCCACCGTCCCGAACTGCCCGCGTACGTCGAGCGGATCATCCTCGACCTGCTCGCCAAGGAGCCCGATCGACGGCCGCGTGACGCGCGCGAGTTGGGGCGGCGCATCACCGCCGGACGGTCCGCGCGCGGCGCGTACGTACCCACCGTCCGGGCCCACCAGGTCACCCCGCACCCCGGGACCGAGGTGGTCGCCGAAGGGCCGTCCTCGCGCGAGCCGCGCCTGCCGTCGTGGACGCGCGGCATGACCACGGGGCACAAGGCCGCCGGGGACGCCGGGCTGCGCGCCACTCCGCCCGACGCCGCCTTCGGCCTGGCCGGCGAGTGGATCCCGCGGCCC
>NZ_JAAGMG010000312.1 GCF_010548525.1 Streptomyces sp. SID14478 | reverse complement strand
GTGTCGCGCACGTCCGGGTAGACCGACTGGGGCGGGGGCGGCAGATGCGCCGCGCGGGCCGCCACCACGGCGCGGCCGCGCACCCAGGCCAGGCCCGCCGTGTCCGTGACGCCGAGGTCGGCGCGCAGATCGGCCTCGCCGAGCGCGATGCCGTGCACGGCCGGGTGCGAGGCGATGGCGTACGCCTGCTCGACGCCGAGGGCCGACTCCAACAGGGCGTAGAGCGGCGGTACTTCGCGGTCCCCGCCGGTCCAGTCGACGACCCGGGCGAGGTCCGCCGGGTCGTTCACCTTCGGCAGGCGCAGCGCGTCCAGGCCGGGCAGCGGGGCGAGCCGGCCCACCTCCGCCCCGGCGAAGGGGCCGTCGAGGGCGTTCACCCGGACGTGCACCGGCACCGTGTGCTTGTCGGCGAGGAGTTCGGCCGTCGCGTCGAGCGCGTACGCCTTGCGGTCGGGGGCGACCGCGTCCTCCAGGTCGACGAGGACCACGTCGGCGCCCGAGCCGAGCGCCTTGGCGACCACGTCGGGGCGGTCCCCGGGGACGTACAGCCAGGTCAGGTAGGTGCTGTTCATGCCGCTCACCCCGCTCGTGCCGTTCCTCGTGCTCATACCGCACCAGCCTCCCGCAGCCGCGCGATGTCCGCCTCCGACAGGCCGAGGCCGTCCAGGATCTCGTCGGTGTCCGCGCCGTGCGGGCGGCCCGTCCACCTGATGCCGCCCGGGGTCTCGGAGAGCCGGAAGAGGACGTTCTGCATCTTGACCGTGCCGAGGTCCGGGTCGGGGAGCTCGGTGATGGAGTGCAGCGCCCGGTACTGCTCGTCCTGCAGCACGTCCCGGACGTCGTAGATCGGGGCGATGGCCGCCTCCGCCTTCTCGAACGCCGTCACCACCTCGTCGCGGGTGTGGGCCGCGATCCAGCCGCCGACCGCCCCGTCGAGCTCGTCGGCGTGGGCGGCACGCCCCGAGCCCGTCGCGAACCAGTCCTCGTCGAGGAACTCGGGCCTGCCGACCAGGTGCATCACGCGCTCCGCGATCGACTGGGCGGAGGTCGACACCGCGACCCACTTGCCGTCGCTCGTGCGGTACGTGTTGCGGGGCGCGTTGTTCGTCGAGCGGTTGCCGGTGCGCGGCTGGACGTAGCCGAGCTGGTCGTACCAGGTGGCCTGCGGGCCGAGGATCGCCAGCATCGGCTCGATGATCGCCATGTCGACGACCTGGCCGCGACCCGTCGTGTCCCGGCCGCGGAGCGCTGCCATCACCGCGTACGACGTCGCGAGCGCGGCGATGGAGTCCGCGAGCCCGAACGGGGGGAGGGTCGGCGGGCCGTCCGGCTGTCCGGTGATCGCCGCGAAGCCGGACATGGCCTCGGCGAGCGTGCCGAACCCGGGGCGGCGCGCGTACGGGCCGAACTGGCCGAAGCCGGTGACGCGGGCCAGGACCAGCCGCGGGTTGGCCGCGCTCAGCTCGTCCCAGCCGAGCCGCCACTTCTCCAGGGTGCCGGGCCGGAAGTTCTCGATGACGACGTCCGACTCGGCGACCAGTCGGAGCAGGACCTCGCGGCCGCCGGGGGAGGACAGGTCGAGGGTGAGGTTCTTCTTGTTGCGGCCGAGCGTCTTCCACCACAGGCCGATGCCGTCCTTGGACGGGCCGTGGCCGCGCGAGGGGTCGGCCTTGCGGGGGTGCTCGACCTTGATGACCTCGGCGCCGAAGTCGCCGAGCATGGTGGCGCAGAGCGGGCCCGCGAAGAGGGTGGCCAGGTCGAGGACGCGCAGTCCCGTCAACGGGCCTTCCTGCATTGCCTGGTGAGGGTGCGTCATGTGCGGGCCTCCAGAGTGAGCCGGGCCAGTTCGTCGAAGCCGATGCCGTCGAAGCCGCCGACCGTGGTGGCGAGGCGGTTCTTCAGCGGGGCGGTCCAGCGGGCGCCGAGGGCGTCCGGGTGCCCAGCGAGCAGCCCCGCCAGCGAACCCGCCGTCGCGCCGTTGGAGTCGGTGTCCCAACCACCGCTCACCGCACGGCAGACGGCGCCGCCGAAGTCGCCGTCGGCGTGGGTGAGGGCGGCCGCGAGCAGCGCCGCGTTCGGCAGGACGTGCACCCAGTGGTGGCCGTCGGCGTAGACGCGGTGCAGTGCGTCGACCACGGTGTCGAAGTCCCGGTGCGCGTGGGCGAGTTCGATGCCGGTGCGGATCGCCTGCGCGTAGCGCGAGTGCGGCGGGACGACGGTGAGGCCCGTGCGCAGTGCCTCGTGCACGTCCGCGGCGCCCGACGCGGCGGCCGCGAGGGCCGCCGCCGTGAACATCTCGCCGTACACGCCGTTGGCCGTGTGCGTGAGCACGGCGTCCCGGTGCGCCTGGGCGGCCGCGCGGGCCGGGTCGCCGGCGTTCGTCCAGCCGAAGACGTCGGCGCGGATCTGCGCGCCGATCCACTCCCGGAACGGGTTGCGGTGCACGGCCGTCGAGGGTGGTTCGATGCCGTCGAGGAGATTGCGGTACGCGATCCGCTCGGCGGTGAAGGTGCGCCCGGCCGGGAGTTCGTCCAGCCAGAGCTTCGCCACGTCGTCGGTGGTGAAGTCCGCGCCGTGGCGCTGCAGGAGGAGCAGGCCGAGGAGCGGGTAGTTGAGGTCGTCGTCCTCGGGCATGCCGTCGATGTTCTCGGCGAGCGAGGTGGGGGCGCTGCGACGGTTCCAGGGGTAGGCCGCCGCGAGGTCCGGGTCGAGGCCGACCTCCGTGAACCAGCCGTTCAGCGGCCAGTTCCCCGTCGAGCGGGCCAGGGCCCGGATGCCGGAGAGCGGCAGCTTCTCCACCGGCTTGCCGAGCAGGCAGCCGGCCGCCCGGCCCAGCCACGCCGCGTGCAGGGCGTCGTACGAGGCCGGGGCCGGGGCGGCGGGAGCGGTGGGCCAGTCGGGGCAGGTGGCCTCGATCGCCGCGAGGTCCGTCGGCTCCTGCGCCGCCGACGGGC
>NZ_JAAGMG010000265.1 GCF_010548525.1 Streptomyces sp. SID14478 | reverse complement strand
TGAACGCCGCGACCAGCAGGGCGAGCGCGGCCACCAGACCGACCGCGTACCAGCGTCTGCGCTGCCGCGGCGGGTGGTGCGTACGCCAGCCGGGCGGCGGCGCGGCCTCCTCGCGCAGGCGCCGCGTCACCATGCGGGCGCGCGCCGACGGCTCCTTCGGGGCTTCCCGCACACCCTCCGCGGACTCCCGCTGGAAACGCTCCCACTCGTCGTCCGATATGGCCGACTCGTCCCGGTCCCCACCCGCATTCACGCTGAACCCCCTGTTGGCGCCTGCTTGTTGGCGCGGCGCCCACCCCTCCCCAGGGTCGCGCGCCGCCGGAGCATGATGCCATACGGCTCCCGCACCTGACCTGGCCGTCTCGGAGGATCGGGCGCTCCCGGCGGACGCGCCCGACCCTCCGGACGGGCGACTACGTGCGCGCGGTCACGGCGATGTCCGCTGCCGTGGGCGGAGCCGAGGTCGGCGATGCGGTGTCCGTTCGCTTGGACGAGGTGAAAAGGCGACAGGGTTCACCGGGGGCCGGGCGTGACGGCGCCGCGCAAGTCGGCCAGCGAGCGCCTCTGCTGTCCGTCCTCGCGGAAGTTCTCCGGCGCCAGCCAGGCCCGGAACGCCTCGCGGAGCGCGGGCCATTCGCCGTCGACGACGGAGTACCAGGCGGTGTCGCGGCTGCGGCCCTTGTAGACGACCGCCTGACGGAACACGCCCTCGAAGGTGAGACCGAGCCGCGCGGCCGCCTTGCGCGACGGCGCGTTGAGGGAGTCGCACTTCCACTCGTAGCGCCGGTAGCCGAGCTTGTCGAAGGCGTAGGCCATCAACAGGTACTGCGCCTCCGTCGAGATCGGCGTGCGCTGCAGCAAGGGGGAGAACATGACGTTGCCGACCTCGACGACGCCGTTGGCCGGGTCGTGCCGCATCAGCGCCATGGTGCCGACGGCCCTGCCGGTCGCCCGGTCGATGACCGCGTAGTGCAGCGGATCGGCGCTGCGCGCCGCGCCCTCGGCCCACCGGCGGTAGTCCTCGGCCCGCTCGAACGGCCCGACGGGCAGGTACGTCCAGTTCCGCCCGTCGGGCGCGGCCGCGAACGCCGCGTACAGGTCGGCCGCGTGACGGTCGGCGTCGAGGGGCTCGACCCGGCAGTACCGGCCCTCCAGGCCGATCCTGTCGGGCGCCGGACGGGGCGACCAGTGCGCAAGGGGCTCCCCGATGGGCTGGTCGTATGCGTTGAGGCGAGGTGTCACCGGTTCTCCAAGGCGGTCGGTCCTGGCTCGCCACGTTACGGCCCGGGGGCCGCGTGCGCGGTCACGGCCGGCCCCGGCCCGGGCATGTCCTCGCAGTTCACGCCGTAGTCGCGGGGGCGGCAGGCGGAAGGTCAGGATCTGTTGAGGCCGAGGGAGGCCTCGCCGCTGAGCATCAGGGTGATCTCGTCGTGGGCGCCGTCGGATGCCGACGCGTCCCAGGCCACGGCGGTCGGGGCGCACCCCGCGGTGGAAGCCTCGGACAGTCTGGCCGGCGGCCCGAAACGCAGAGAGCTCTTCTTCGCGCTGAGCAGCGGAACCTCTCCCTCGCAGACCGCGCCCTGGGGCCCCTTGGTCAGCTTGAAAACGGCGGCGACCGAGCCTGACCTGCCTTGATAGATATTGATAGTGGCGTGCTCAAAAGTCTTTTCACGAAAGGAGGGCTGGTCGTAGTCCACGGACGTCCAGGCTCCGAGGAACCTCGCGTCCACCGGCTCGCTGCCCCCTGATGCCCGTACCCACTCCGTCGCGTCCCGGCCAGGGTGCGACGCACCGCTCTCACGTCGCAGAGTGCCGTTCTTCTGGGTGGTGAAAGCCTGGCGCTCCTCGATGGGGCACTGCTTCGTGGAGGTGCCCGCCGGTGTCGTGCTGGTGATCTTTTCGGAGCCCAGCACGAGGCGGCCGGCGCTCCGCTCGATCACCTCTGCTCGTCCCTGGCACAGAACGCTGCCTCGTTCGTCGGTGAAGAGGATCCGGGCCGGATCCCCGCCCGGCTTGCTGTCCTCGCTGATCTCGATGCGCCCGAACGTCCCGCCCAACCCAGGTGTGTCCCGCTCCCACGCACCCGTGAAGGAGACGCGCGGCTTGCCCGAGGGAGGGGCGGAGGGCTGCTTCGCGGAGCTTGTGCCGCCTGGCTGTTCCAGCAGTCCCCACAGCGGAACCAGTGCAGCGCCCAGCGCCAGAACCAGGGCCCCGCCGAGCAGTATCCGTCCGCGCGGACCGCTCAAGAGCCGTCGGGGCGTCACCGGTGTTGCGGGCGGGTTCGCGAACGGGACGGTCGGGACCGTCTCGACGCCTTCACCGCCTGCACCTCCCGGTTCCGATACCGATACGGGTACCGGTTCCGATACCGGTACAGGTTCCGGGACCGGTACAGGTTCCGGAACCAATACCGATACCGATATCGGCCCGGAGGGCGGGAGACCTTCTGGCTCCGGCCCGACGGCCTCGCCCGGCGCGACGTCGCCTTCCTGCCCGCCCGGCGCTCCCTCACGATGCGGTGGCGACACATCAGGCGGTCCATCAAGGTTCAGCAGATGGCTGGCCTCACGTCCGAGTTGGGCGAGGAGCGTTGCCGGAAGCCACGGGTCCGCGGCGTCGCCCCTGGCCGCGATGGCATCGATCAGGGCTGCCACGCCGGGGCGCTCCGCGGGCTCCTTGGCCAGACACGGCTCCACAAGGTCGCGTACCGCGCTCGGGACCCCGGCCCAGTCGGGCTCCTCCTCCGCCACCCGGAACATCAGGGCGTGCGGGCCCGCTTCCGGGGCGCCGAAAGGGGAACGGCCCGTGGCCGCGTACACGAGGACGGAGCCCATACAGAAGACATCGGAGACGGGCGTGAGCCGCTGACCCCGCGCCTGCTCGGGCGACATGAATCCCGGCGATCCGATCACGGCCCCGGTGCGGGTCAGAGCCTGGCCGGTGACCGGCACGATCGCCCGGGCGATGCCGAAGTCGATCACGCGCGGACCGTCCACGGTGACGAGGACGTTGGACGGCTTGAGGTCGCGGTGGATGAGACCCGCTCCGTGGATGTCCTTCAGGGCGCAGGCCAGGCCGTGGGCGAGAGCGAACAGCGATGCCTCGGGCAGCGGCCCGTACCGCTTTCTGACGACGGTGTGAAGGTCCGGCCCGGGTACGTAGCCCGTGGCCACCCACGGCACGGCGGCCTCCGTGTCGGCGTCGATGACAGGCGCGGTCCAGTCCCCGCCGACCTTGCGGGCAGCGGCGACCTCCCGCGTGAACCTGTGGCGGAACTGCTCCTCCTGGGCATGCTCCGCCCGGACGACTTTCACGGCCACGGTCCGCCCGCTGCGAGAACGTCCCAGATAGACGCACCCCATGCCCCCTTCGCCCAGCCGACCGAGAAGGCGGTAGCTCCCCACGAGCGGCGGATCTCCAGGCACGAGTGGCAGCACGCTTCCCCCAGGTGACGAGCTTGCGCGAGCAGAGAGAAACGTTACCAACGTGACCGTACGCAGCAGGAGTTGCCGCCGCCATGACGGTCGCTCCGCGCGGGCCGTCGTGCCCTGGGTCTTCGCGCGCAAGCCGCGCAAGCCGCGCAAGCCGCGCAAGCCGCGCACGCGGCGCAGGTGGGGGCAGATCTTTCTCTAGAGCCAGTCCCGCCGCTTGAACACGAAGTACAGGCTCACGCACACGACCCCCATCAGCCCGATCGCGAACGGATACCCGAACCCCCACCCCAGCTCCGGCATGTTCTCGAAGTTCATCCCGTAGATCGTCCCCACCAACGTGGGAGCGAACAGAATCGCCGCCCACGACGAGATCTTCTTGATCTCCTCGTTCTGTTCGAACCCCGCCTCCGCCAGCGCCCGCATCTCCGCGTTCTGCTGCTGTGTCACCAGGGTCGAGTTCACCGTGAGGATGTCCGTGAGGGCCTGGCGGAAGCCGTCCACGCGTTCGCTGGTGTGGGTGACGTGGTCGGCGACGTCGCGCAGGTAGCTCTGGAGTTCCTCGTCCGTGCCGTACTTGGCGAAGCCCGCCATCAGGGCGTGCAGCATGCCGACCAGGGGGCGGGTCGCGCGCTGGAACTCGACCATTTCGCGGGAGAGCTCGTAGATGCGGCGGGAGACCTCGGGGGCGCCGGAGAAGACCTCCGTCTCGATCTCGTCGATGTCGTTCTGGACGCCGTCGACGACCGGCGCGTAACCGTCGACGACCGCGTCCAGGATGGCGTAGAGGATCGCCTCCGGGCCCAGGCCGAGGAGCTCGGGGCTCGCCTCCATGCGGCGGCGCACCGCCGACAGGTCGGGGGCCGCGCCGTGCCGGACCGTGATGACGAAGTCCGCGCCCACGAAGACGTGCAGCTCGCCGAAGTCGACCTCCTCGGACGCGTCCAGGTAGCGCGCGGCGCGCAGGACGACGAAGAGGGTCTCGCCGTAGCGCTCCAGCTTCGGGCGCTGGTGGGCCTCCAGGGCGTCCTCGACCGCCAGCTCGTGGAGGTCGAACTCAGCGGCCAGTGACTTCAGTTCGGCCTCCGTCGGGCGGGCGAGCCCGATCCAGGCCACGGTGCGGGGGTGCTCGTGCAGTTGCCGGTACGTGTCCGTGAGCGTCTCGGGGGCTGCCACGCGCACCCCGTCCCGGTACAGGGCCGTGTGCACGACGCTGTCCACGGGTTCCTGCGGGGGCGCCGCGTCTGCGGCGGGTTCCGCGGGCGGTTCCTGCGACGGCCTCGGGGTCGTGCCCCGGCGCCAGGTGTAACGGTGCGCACCGCCGTGCTGGTCCCGGCCCTCTCGCTCCTGCCGTCGCGGCATCGCCGCCTCCTCTCGCCGTCGGTCCCGGGCAGCGTAACCAGCGAAGCCGGCCCGGCCGCGCAGCGGCATCTAGGACAGCATCAGGCCTCGATGCCCGCTACCTTCCCCGTATGACGACGAAGACGATGACCGCCCGGGCGCTGGGCCGTGCCACCCTCGCGCGCCAACTCCTGTTGCAGCGAAGCCCGATGGGCGTCGAGGAGGCCGTCGCGCATCTCGTCGGACTGCAGGCGCAGGAGGTCCGGCCGCCGTACGTGACGCTCGCCGCCCGCCTGGCCGGCTTCACGCCGGCGGCGCTCTCCACGGCGTTGGAGGAACGGCGCCTGGCCCGCCTCGTCACCATGCGCTCCACGATCCATCTGCACACCGCCGAGGACTGCATGACGCTGCGTCCGCTCGTGCAGCCGGCCCGGGACCGGGAACTGCACATGTTCCGCAAGGGCCTCGTCGGCGTGGACCTGCCGAGGCTGTGCACCCTGACCCGGGAGTACGTCGAGGAGGAGCCGCGCACGCCGAAGCAGTTGCGCGAGCTGCTCCTCGACGAGTGGCCGGACGCCGACCCGCAGGCCCTGTCGATCGCCGCCCGCTGCTCCCTGCCGCTCATCCAGGTCACCCCGCGCGGGCTGTGGCGGCGCAGCGGCGGCGTACGTCTCACCACCGCCGAACACTGGCTGGGACTGCCGTCCCCCGCGGGAGGCGAAGCGCCGACGGCCGACGCGACCGTGCTGCGCTACCTCGGCGCCTTCGGCCCCGCCTCCGTGAAGGACTTCCAGCAGTGGGCCGGGCTGACCCGCACCAAGGACGCCTTCGAGCGGCTGCGGCCGCAGCTCGTGACCTTCCGCGACGAGCACGGCGTCGAGCTGTTCGACCTGCCCGGCGCGCCGCGCCCCGACGAGGACGTCCCGGCGCCGCCGCGCCTCCTGGCCGGGTTCGACAACCTGCTCCTGTCGCACGCCGACCGCACCCGGGTCGTCCGAGACGCCGACCGGGGCCACACCTGGCAGGGGAACATCGCCTTCCCCACGTTCCTCGTCGACGGCATGGTCGGCGGGCTGTGGACCCTGAAGGAGGGCAAGCCCGACAGCGGGGAGGGCAGTTCCCTCACCCTGGAACCCTTCGGGGAGCTCACGCGGGCCCGGCGCGAGGAGCTCGTCGCCGAGGCCGCGCGCACCGCCGCCGTCCTGGAGGCGCCCGACCCTGTCGCCGTGGACTTCGGCGCCGTACGAAAGAGGGTGTGAGGAAAGGAGAAGGAGGGGGAGGTGGGCGGTCGCGATCGTGCGCGTGTCAGTCCGCGCGGCCCGTCGCCGCCACCGTCACCCCCAGGCCTATCAGCGCGAAGCCACCCGTCCCGCCGATCAGCGAGAGCCGCCGGTCCGAGCGGGCGAACCAGGAGCGGGCCGCCGACGCCGTCAGCCCCCACAGGGTGTCCGTGACCAGGCCGATGCTGATCGGCACCAGGCCCAACAGGAGCATCTGCGCGGGCAGTCGGCCCGCCTCGTGGTTGACGAACTGCGGCAGCACCGCCGCGAAGAACACGATGCCCTTCGGGTTCGTCACCCCCACCAGCACGCCGTCCAGCACGGTGCGCAGATCGCCGCGCGCCGGGCCCGCGGGGCCGCTGATGACCGACGCCTTCAACGTGTGCCGGTGCCGGAACGCCTGGATTCCCAGGTAGACGAGATAGGCCGCGCCCGCCAGCTTCACCGCCACGAACAGCTCCGCCGAGCGCGCCACCAGCGAGCCGATGCCCAGCGCGACCGCCACCACCAGCAGGTAGGAGCCCACGACATTGCCGAGCGCCGTCGCCACTGCCGTACGCCGGCCGTGCGCGAGCGCCCGGCCGATGACGAACAGCACGCTCGGCCCCGGAATCACGATCACCAGCAACGACATCACCGCGAACGCCACGAACCGGTCCGTCGAGACCATGTGCCTCACCCCCGCACACCATTGAAGACCATCCCACTGACATCGGGACCGGATCGCCGCTCTAGGGTCACGGCATGGAACTGCGCCAGCTCTCGTACTTCGTGGCCGTCGCCGAGGAACTGCACTTCGGGCGGGCCGCCGAGAAGCTGCACATCGTCCAGTCGGCGGTGAGCCAGCAGATCCGCCGGCTCGAACGGGACCTGGGCCGCGACCTGTTCGACCGTTCGCCCCGGCACGTCCGTCTCACCGGCGCGGGCGAGCGGCTGCTCCCCGAGGCGCGGGCCGTGCTCGTCGCCGCCGAGCGGGCCAGGGCGGCGGTGGCGCGCCGCACCGTACTGCGCCTGGGCACCAGCACCGGGCTCGGCGAACACCTCGACCGGGTGCTCGGCGCCTTCGCGGACCTCGCCCCGCACCTCGGGGTCGAGCTGGTGTCGGCGCCGACGCAGGAACGGCTGCGGGAGGTCCAGGAAGGGCGTCTCGACGCGGCGTTCCTGCGGGCCGGGGCCGACGGGCCGGAACTGGCGCCCGGGCTGCGGGCGGTACCGGTGTGGCAGGAACCGCTGCTCGCGGCGCTCCCGGCGAGGCACCCGCTCGCCGCGGCCCCGGACGTCGCCGTCGCGGACCTCGCCGAGCTGCCGTTGGGCCTCACGGACCGGCGCAACCACCCCGCTCTCGTCGACCTCGTCGTCGGGGCGTGCCACGACGCCGGATTCGAGCCGCGGCCCGCTCCCTGCGGCGGCACGCTCCAGGACACGCTCGCCACCATCGGCGCGGGGGCCAACCCGATGTGGACGGTCGTGTACGCCTCGCACGCGCGCGTGGTGCACAGCTCCCGGGTCGCCTTCGTGCCGTTCCGGGCACCGGGGCTCGCGTTGACCACCGTCCTCGTGACCCGGTCGGAGGCCGCGGACGAGGACCTCACGGCGTTCCGCAAGGCCTGTCTGAACGGCGCCGATCACGATCACTGATCGCTGCGCTCACGAACTGCTTCTTGGCCGAAGGCCGCCGCCGCGATGAACTGATGTCGCAACCAAGGAACCGAAGCGGCGGCCCCCGAAGGGGGCCTGAGCAAGCCCCAAAAGGGGCTTCTGGCAAGGGAGTTCAGTCATGCCGATCGTCACCATCCAGCAGGGCCCCCGCGACGTCGAGCTCAAGCGCGACCTCGTCAAGCGCGTCACCGACGCCTTCGTGGACGCGTACAAGATCCCGGCCGAGACCGTCAGCGTGTGGATCCACGAGGTTCCCGCGGACAGCTGGGGCCAGGCCGGGAAGCTGACCGCCGACAAGTAGCCGGAAGCCGGGCGGGGCGGCTACGGCAGCAGCCCCGCCCGCCGCGCCGCCACCACGGCCTCGCCGCGCGTGTGCGTGCCCAGCTTCCGCATCGCCGCACGCAGATAGCCCTTGACCGTCTCCGGACGCAGACCGAGCCGCTCGGCCGCCACCGCGTTCGTCGCGCCCGCCGCCACGCACGCGAGGACGTCCACCTCGCGCCGCGAGGAGTTCGGCCCGCAGCGCCGGATCAAGGATCCTCGGGGCGAGCTCGCGCAGCGCCCCGTGCGCCTCCCGGACCTCTTCCCACGCCCCGGCGCCCCGGTCGGCCGGGGCGCTC
>NZ_JAAGMG010000222.1 GCF_010548525.1 Streptomyces sp. SID14478 | reverse complement strand
AGCCGGATCGAGTCCGGGCAGGTCCTCCAGCGGGAGCGGCACGGCGGCGGGAGGGTCCTCGACGATCTGCCGGTCCTGGGCGAACCGCGTGCGCAGCACCGCGTGCCGGGCGACGAGCGCGGTCAGGGCCCGGCCGAGGGCGGGCACGTCCAGCGGGCCGCGCAGCCGCAGCACCACGGGGGTGTGGTAGATCGCCTGATGGTCCATCAACTGGTCGAGGAACCACATGCGTTGCTGGGCGTACGACATCGGGGCGATGGTGCCCGGCGCCAGCGCCGTGATCGGGCCGGGCGCCCCGTCGCGGGCCCGCGACATCTCCTTGGCCCTGAGGCGGGCGAGCAGCGCGGCACGCCGTTCGGGGGACAGGGTGGCGAGGCGCTCGCGCAGATCGGCGTCCATCAGCTGTCCTCCAGGTCGTCGAGCAGCTCGGCCAGCAGGTCCTCGTCGGCCGCGGCCAGTTCCTCGCTCTCGATGAGCGCGGCGAGCCCGGCGATGGTGGAGGCCCGGAAGAAGGCGCGCAGCTCCAGGCCCACTCCGAAGGCATCGCGCACCCGGGACGTGATCTGGGTGATGCGCAGCGAGTTGCCGCCCAGGGTGAAGAAGTCGTCGTGCACCCCGAGGTCCGTGGTGCCGAGGACCTCGCCCCAGATCTCGGCGAGACGCGACTCGGTCGGCGTGCGCGGCCCAGTCCGCTCGGACGCCGCGGCGCGCTCGGGATCGGGCAGCCTGGTGTGGTCGATCTTGCCGTTGGCGTTGAGCGGGAACGAGTCGAGCGCGACGAACGAGGAGGGGACCAGGCCGGCGGGCAGCAGCGCGGCGAGTTCCGTGCGCAGGGCCGCGCTGTCGGGGGCGGCGCCGTCCGCCGTCACCAGGTGGGCGACGAGGGCGCCGTCCCGCAGCGTCACCAGGGCCTGCCGGATCCCCGGCCGGTCGGTGAGCACCGCCTCGATCTCGCCGGGCTCGATGCGCAGGCCGCGCACCTTGAGCTGGCGGTCCAGCCGCCCGTGGAAGGTGAGGACGCCGTCGTGGCGGCGGATCGCGAGGTCACCCGTGCGGTAGACGCGGCTGCCCGGCGGGCCGAAGGGGTCGGGCAGGAACTTCTCGGCGGTCAGTCCCGGGCGGCCGAGGTAGCCGCGGGCCACGCCGGTGCCGCCGATGCACAGCTCACCGGGGACTCCGGCGGGCGCCAGATCACCCTGTTCGTCCACGACGTAGGCCCGGTAGCCGGCGAGCGGCAGACCGATGGGCGGGGGGCCGTCCAGCACGTCGGGGACGAGGTGGTCGATGCAGGCCACGGTCGCCTCGGTGGGGCCGTAGGCGTTGTGGAACTCCCGGCCGGGGATGTTCCACCGGTTGACCAGGTCGCCGGGGTAGGGCTCCAGCCCCACGAACAGCCCCCGCAGGTCGGGGAAGGCGTCGGCGTCGAGCTCGGCGAGGATCGACGGCGGCAGGTCGGTCACCGTGACCCCTGTGGAGCGCATCAACTCGGCGAGCCGGTCCATGTCGTGCAGCACCTCGACCGGCGCCTGCACGAGGGCCGCGCCGCTGGTGAGTGCCGAGAAGAAGTCGAAGACGCTGACGTCGAAGGCCGGATTGGCGAACTGCAGCACACGGTCGCCGGGCACGAGCCGGAAGGTCTCGACGATGGCGAGGACGAACTCGACGACCTGGCGGTGCTCCACCACCACCCCCTTGGGGCGGCCGGTGGAACCCGAGGTGTAGATGACGTACGCGGCGGAAGCGGGGTCGATGACCGGGGCGGGTCCGTGCCCTGAGTCCTCGGTGGCCTCGGCGGCTTCGATGTCGTCGGTGTCGTCGGCGTCCAGCAGGACGGGCGTCACGCCCGCGGGCAGGAGTCCGGCGACCTCGCGCACGCTCACCACGGTCCGGCAGCCCGCGTCGTCGAGCATCCACGCGATCCGGTCCGCCGGATAGCCGGGGTCGATCGGCAGGTACGCCGCGCCGGCCTTGAGTGTCCCGAGCAGTGCCGCGGGCAGTTCGGGACCCCGCGGCAGCAGCACGCCGACGATGCCCTGCGCGCCGGCGAGCCGCCGGGCCAGCCGGTCGGCGCGGGCGTTCAACTCGCCGTAGGAGACGGTGGAACCCTCGAAGTGGCAGGCCGGGGCGTCGGGGTCGGCGGCGGCGCGCTCCTCGAAGAGCTGGTGCAGCAGCCGGCCGCGCGCACCGGGCGCGTCCGGTCCGGTGCTGTGGCGCAGCGCGAGAGCCCGCTGGTCGGCGCCGAGCAGGTCGAGCCGGGACAGCGGGGCGGCGGGATCGGCGCACACCTGGTCGAGAACGGCGGCGTACTGCGTGAGCAGCTGTTCGATCCGCTCCCTGTCGAAGAGGTCGGTGGCGTACTCGGCCCACAGGTCGAGACCCTCCCCCGGGACCTCGGTGACCTGTACGGCGAGATCGAACCGGGCGGTCTTCTGCCCGACGGGCTCGTGGACGACCTGCAGGCCGCCCGCCCGGCCGCTGCCCGCCGTCGCGTTCTGGAGGGTGAAGGAGACCTGGAAGAGCGGATTGCGGCTGGTGTCCCGTTCGGGGCGCAGCTCCCGCACGAGCCGGTCGAAGCCCAGCCCCTGGTGGAGATGGGCGCCGAGGACGGTCTCCCTGGTCCGGGCGATCAGCTCGCTGAACGTCGGGTCACCGGCGGTGTCCGTGCGCAGCACCAGCGTGTCGGCGAAGAAGCCGATGAGCCGCTCGATGTCGGGGTGGTCGCGCCCGGAGAACACCGAGCCGACGACGACGTCCTTGGCACCGGTGTAGCGGGTGAGCAGCGCGTTGAAAGCGGCCAGCACCACACTGAGCAGCGTCGCCTGCTCGGCGCGTGCCAGCTCGCCGAGCCGGGTGCGCAGCCCGTCGGGCAGACGCAGGACGGCGGTGTCGCCGCGGAAACTCTGCTCGGCCGGGCGCGGCCGGTCGGTGGGCAGGTCGAGGGCCGGCAGGTCCGCGAGGCGCTCGCGCCAGTAGGCGACCAGCCGGTCGGTCGTCCCGGCCGACGCCCGCTCCCGCTCCCAGGCCGCGAAGTCCGCGTACTGGACCGGCAGTTGGGGCAGGTCCGGCGAGGTGCCCGCGACCGTGGCGGCGTAACAGGCCGTCAGTTCCGAGACGAGGATGCCGGTGGACCAGCCGTCGGTCGCGATGTGGTGGATGCAGAGCACCAGCAGGTGTTCCTGCGGCGCGAGCCGGATCAGCCGGGCGCGCAGCAGCGGCCCCGAGGCCAGGTCGAAGGCGCCGGTGGCCACTTCGAGGGCCAGGGCGCGGGCCTCTTCCTCGGCGTCCGGCCGCTGCGACAGGTCGGTCAGCGGGATGTCCACGCGCGCGGGAGCCGGATCGATGATCTGGTGGGGCACGCCGTGCTCTTCGCTGTAACGGGTGCGCAGGCTCTCGTGCCGTGCGACGACGAGGGTGAGCGCCGCGACCAGCTTCTCGTGGTCGAGGTCCCCGCTCAGGCGCAGCCCCAGCGGGGAGTTGTAGACGGCCTGGCCCGGCGCCCACTTGTCGAGGAACCAGAGCCGCTGCCCGGCGAAGGACAGCGGCAGCGGACGGTCGCGCGGCACCGGGGACAGCTGCGCCGTGGTGCCGCGCCGCGCACCCAACTCCTTCAGCAGACGCTTGGCCTCGGTGGCGTCACCGGTGGTCGTGCGAGCGGTGCGGGCACGAGCTCGGATCGGCCCGCCGGCTTCGAACCTCGGCATGCGGCATCTCCCTCTGCGCGGACTCCTGGTGCTTGGCAACTGTGGCCCGCGCGGTAGGGGGTGGCCATCGGGACTTCTCCCGACTGGCCGGGCCGGGCCCCGGTGTCCCAGCGTGAGCGGGAGTTGTTCGGAGCGCGGGGTCGCGAAGTGAGGTGGTGCACCGGTGCTGGTCCGAAGGCAACGGCGAGCGGAACCGGGTTCGGTACGACAGGGCGACGACTTCCGGCGCCTGTGGGCCGGGGACGCGGTGTCACAACTCGGTTCGCAGATCACGCTCTTCGCGCTGCCCGTCACGGCGGTGACCACCCTGCACGCCTCGGCCGACCAGGTCGGTCTGCTGCAGGCGCTCTACACGCTGCCGTTCCTGCTCGTGCCGCTGCCCGCCGGAGTGTGGCTGGAGCGGCGGGCCCGGCGGCCGGTGCTCATCGTGCTGAGCCTGCTCAGCGCCGCCCTGGTCCTGTCGGTCCCGGTCACGGACGCCTTCGGCACGCTCGGCCTGGCCCACCTGTACGTCATCGCCCTGCTGGGCGGCGCCGGCACCGTCGTCTCCGACATCGCCAAGGCCTCACTCGTGCCGCAGCTCGTCGGCGCCGACCAACTGGCCTCGGCCAACAGCCGGTTGAACGTCGGCCTCGCGGTCGGCGGTACCGCGGGCCCGGGACTTGCGGGCTGGCTGACCGCCCTGGTGGGCGCCTCGAACGCCCTCGTCCTTGACGGCCTGTCCTACCTGTGGTGCGCGCTGATGACCGGCCGGCTGCGCCACCGCGACGCCCCGCGGCCCGCCGAACGCCCCGCCAGGGACCTGCCGCGGGAAGTGCGGGAGGGGCTCCACACCGTCTTCAGGACGCCCGCGGTGCGCACCATCGCCGTGCACGCGGCGCTCAACAACGCCGGCGTCCAGCTCCTCAACGTCGTCCTGGTCATCCACCTCGTACGCGACCGCGGATACGGCAGCGCCGCCTACGGCCTGGTCCTGGTGTGCGGCGGCGTCGGCGCCGTCCTCGGCACCCTGGCCGCGCCCCGGCTCATCCGGACCTTCGGCTACGGCCGGGCCATGGCAGGCACCCTCGCCGTGACGGTGAACGCGTTCTGGATCCTGCCCGTCGTGGGCGGTTCGCGCACGGCCGTGGTGACGGCGTTCGCCGTGACCCTCGCCCTCACCTCGGCGGGCACCGGCGTCGGCGGCGTCGTGAGCGTGACGCTGCGCCAGCTGCTGACACCGCCCGTCCTGCACGCCCGGATGAACGCCAGCTACCGCATGGTCACCTTCGGCACCATCCCGCTGGGGGCGCTGCTGGGCGGCCTGCTCGTGGAGCGGTTCGGCACCCAGGCGACCCTGTGGATCGTCCCGTTCGTGTTCACCGCGTCCGTGCTGCCCCTCGGGCACCGGAGCGTACGCCTGCTCGGCCCGACCCCTGATCACTCGGAGCAGAAGGTACTGGAGGGGACGACGTGAGATTCCTCGACCGGATCGCGGCCCGGGGTGCGGCCGACCCGCACGCGGTGGCGATCCTCGACGCCGGACAGGCCGTCCCGTACGGAGAGCTGTGGGCGCAGTCCGGCCGGACCGCGGCCCGGCTCGCCGACGCCGGGGTCGGCCCCGGCAGCCGGGTCGCCCT
>NZ_JAAGMG010000183.1 GCF_010548525.1 Streptomyces sp. SID14478 | reverse complement strand
GACGGCAGCACGGTGCTGGTGGGCCGCGAGGCCGGGGCCCAGTGGCTGCGGAAGCTGTCGGCGGGCGATCCCGTGGTCGTCCGCCACCGCCTGGTCGCGGCGCACACGCGCATCCCCTACCGGTTCGCGGTCGGTGGCTACCCGGTGCTGCGCGACGGCGCCCCGCTGCCGGGCCTCGACGCCACCACCTCCGCGGTCCGCACGGCCGCCGGCATCGCCGACCGGGGACGCACGCTGATCCTGCTGGCCCTGGACGGCGCCCCCGCGTACCGCACGGGCCTGTCCATCGCCGAAGTGGCGGAGACCATGCGGACGTTGGGCGCGGACGACGCGTTCAGCCTGGACGGCGGCGGCTCGTCGACGCTGGTGGCGCGGGAGCCGGGGGCGGCCTCGGTCACGCTCCTCAACCACCCCACGGACTCCCCCGAACGGGCCGTCGCCAACGGCATAGGGGTCTATTCGCGCCGCTAGGGCTGTTTCGAAAGTCCCGCCCTAGGCTCCGTCGCGCACCGCCACCAGGCCGTTGAACACGCCCACGTAGGCCGTGCCGTCGGGGCCGAGCGTCACCGGTGCCCAGTTGTTGTCGTAGGCGACGCCGGTTCCGGCGAGCCGCTTCCAGCGGGTCGTGCCGGTGCGGAAGTCGACGGCCGTGAAGTACCAGGCGTCGACGCCGAGGGAGTTGGGCTGCTTCGTGTAGAAGTACAGCAGCCCGTTGGCGAGGGAGAGCTTCGGCACGGTGGACGGGGAGCGCACGTCGCTCTCCCATACCGTGTCGCAGCCGCTGCCGTCGGGGCGGACGTCGATACGCGCGACGCCGCCGACGACACTGCGCCCGAAGGTGAGCGACGTGATGTTCTCGTAGCCGTAGTTGTTCTCCACGACGAGGCTGTCGCCGTGCGAGATCAGGGAGTTGTCGGTGGTCGAGGCGCCGGAGCCGAAGACCGGGACCTTGCAGACGAGGCGCCGGTCGGCGGGGACGTCGGCGCCGCGCCGGTAGACGAGGACGTTCATCCGGTCGTCGGCGTTGTCGGTGATGGCGACGTAGTCGTCCTCCTCGCCGAACAGGTCGGGAGTGGTGCCCGAACCCTGGTTCACGGAGCCGGGTTTGGTGCCGGTGCCCCGGTCGTAGGTCTGCCGCCAGACGATCCTCGGGGTGCCGTCGGCGGCCGCGTCGAAGCTGTAGAGGGCGTGGTCGGAGACGAGGGAGACGCCGTCCTGCGCGACGGAGAAGGAGTTCTGGATCTCCTCCCCCTCCAGGCGGACCGACTTGATGCTGCCGGTGGCGGGGTCGACCGTGCCGACGCGTCCCTGGCGCGTCACCCACCAGATCCGTCCCGTCCAGTCCGGCATGACGGAGGTGACGGGGTCGCACTCGCCGCTCGGGTACAGGTTCGTCCAGCTGACGCAGTCGTGCGGGACCTGCCCGGTCAGGTCCCAGTCGTCGGTGACGACGAACCGCCAGCTGCCGTCCGCCGCCTGCTCGTGGGCGAGGCGGACGATGTGCTGGCGCGAGTCGGCGAGGACGAGGCGGTCCTGGTCGTCGAGGTAGGAGTAGGCGCCGCCGGACGTGTCCTTGAAGATCCTGGAGAAGTCGAGCCGGGTGATCGCCTCGACGGTGGAGGGGCGTTGGGGCAGCTTGTACTCGGCGAGCGTCGTGAGGCTGTGCGGGTCGAGGAGTTTGACGAGGAAGCCGGTGAAGGTGCCGCAGACGGTGACGATGCGGCCCGCCTTGTCGAAGGTGACGGTGGCGCATTCACCGCCGAGCGCGGCCATCTGTTCGCTGGTGACGTCCGGGTTCTTCCCGTTCGGCCCGCTCCAGGGGTAGGTGCCGCTGCCCCAGGCGTCGGCGTGCATTCCGCTGCGTCCGTTGGCGGCGAGGAAGGGGTGCTGGGCGGGCGCCGTGCCGGGGACCGGCTGCGGCGTCGCGGGGGCGCCCTCGTAGCTGTCCACGAGGCGGTGGCCGGGGGCCTTGGGGATCTCGTCGGCCCGGGCACCCGCCGGCCCCGCGGCACCGGCGGCCGTGAGGGTGAGGGCAACGGCCAGGGCCCGGGCGAGGTTTCTTCGCTGCGGCATGCGCCCGAAGCTAGGTCGCCCCTCTTGAAGTGTCCATGCACATAGGGAAGTTGTTCACGAACCCGAAACGATCACGGCCGCGTTCACGGCTGGAGACTGCTGACCAGCCCCGCGGTCGCGTTGATGCCGTCGTGGATGGTCGGGGCGACCCTGGTGCTCGCGAGCAGGAAGCCGAGCAGGACGCACACGAGGGCGTGCGAGAGCTTCATCGCCCCGTTGCGCAGGATGATCACCGCGACGACCACGAGCAGCAGTACGAGGGAAATGGACAGAGACAACGCCGAACCTCCTCCGCCACGTCAGCACCGTGGCTTTCGGCCGCAAGTGTGGCGTAGCGGAGGATTTCCGACGGGCTACGACCTGTCCCCCGAACGGGTGTTAACGCATGGTGAGCCCGGTCACCGTGCGTGTGCGTCGAGGAACGCCTCCAGCCCGGCGAGGTCGTCGGTGTTCAGGTAGTCGACGTCGGCGGCGAGCAACTCGGCCCACACGGCGTCGCGTTCCGGTCCGGCGAGATCGGGCGTCGCCCAGAACCGCACCTGCTGACGGCGTGCGTGCGCGGCGGCCACGATGCCGCGCAGCCTGTCGCGCTCGGCCGCGGGGAAGGGACCGACGCCCCGCCACGTGAAGTTCAGGGTCCAGTCGTCGCTGATGAGCGGGATCAACGAGGCGGGGGCCGCCGTCCCGAGGTCGGCGGGCCGCCCGTCGTAGAAGGCGCTGCGGATGCGTTGCGCCTCCATGGGCGCCCGCGCGGCACGGTCCCCGGAGACGACGGCGGTGACGGGCCCGTCGTGCACGCGCCCGTGGGCGTACGTCGTGAACAGGCCGCGGTAACGCCGCAGTTGGCGGTCGATCTCCAGGTACGTCGCCGCGCCTTCGGTCTTGATGTCGATCAGCAGCTGGAGCGGGATGTGCCACCCCCGGTACACCGCTCCGTGGTGGGCCTTCACGCGGGCGGCGAGGGGCGCGAGGTAGAGGGAGTCGAGGGTGCGGGCCGGGTCGAGGTCGACGGGGTCGTGGGCGACGAGCAGATCACCGTCGACGAGGTAGATGTCGGCCTCGACGCTGTTGAACCGGTGGTCGAGGGCGTCGAAGAGGGGCCGCGGGTGGGCGTAGTCGTTGTGGGCGTGGGCCCGCAGGAGGGGGCGCGGCCTGTGCCTTCGCCCGGTGGCCTGGGCGAGTTGCGGGGTGGCGATGGCGGCGGTGAGCGCGGCGGCGAGGGTGCCGAGGGCTCTGCGGCGGGTGGTCGGGGCCATGTTTCCTCCCGTGGTGGGCGGGTGGGGACAGGGCCGAGTATGCGGGCCGCGGGGCCGTGAACGGCATGCTCGTGTCAGGAGTTGGCCGGACCGCCACGCATGGTTCACGGCTGTTTCGGCTCCGGCACGCCAAGGGCCCGCCCCGGATCCGGGGCGGGCCTCAGCGGGATCACGGGGCCTGGAGGTCGACCAGTTCGGCCAGTTCCGCACGGTGGCGGCCCGCGGTGCCGAGCGCGATCGAGTCGGCCTTGGCGCGCTTGAGGTAGAGGTGGATCGGGTGTTCCCAGGTCATGCCGATGCCGCCGTGCAACTGGAGGGCTTCCTCGGCGGCACGCACGGCGACGGGCGCCGCGTAGGCCTGGGCGACGGCCACCGCGACGTCGGTGTCGTCGCTGCCGGTGGCGAGCGCGTCCGCCGCGTTCCGTGCGGCGGCGCGGGTGTTGACCGTCTCCAGCCAGAGCTGCGCGAGCCGGTGCTTGAGCGACTGGAAGGAACCGACGGGCCGGTTGAACTGGTGGCGCTCCCGCGTGTAGCGCACGGTCTGCGTCAACAGCCACTCCGCGAGGCCGAGTTGTTCGGAGGCCAGCAGTCCGGCCCCGGCCCGCAGGGCGCGGCGCACCGCGGGCGCGGCGTCACCGGTGAGCGGGCGTCCGGCCGCGCCGTCGAAGGTGACGG
>NZ_JAAGMG010000155.1 GCF_010548525.1 Streptomyces sp. SID14478 | reverse complement strand
GGCGGGGGTACGGCGGCCCGGCAGGTCACTGCCGCGGTGGTCGTGACGGTCGGCCGGTGTGGGCGGCGCGGGATGCGGGGCTGCGGCGGCGTCCGGTTCGGCGGGGGCACGGCGGCCCGGCAGGTCACTGCTGTTGGGGTGCAAGGCGATCCTTTCGGTGTGCTGGACGTCGAGGCGGTGGATCACGTGTGCGGCGACCGTGATCAGGAGCAGGAGGACGGCTGTGGTGAGTGCGGCGTCCATCACGGTCACCTCCCCGCGGGCGTGCGGACGGCGTGGGTCGAGGTCGCGCCGCCCTCGTACTCCCATGACTCCTCCGAGCTCTGCGGCCGGTCCCCGACGGCGGCGCCCCGAAGGCGTGCGGTCTCGGCGGCGACGAGATCGGTGGCGCTCAGCGGGGTTCCGCCCGTCGCACGGGCGGCGTCCATGAGCCGGGCGGCGCTCGCGTCGTCCGTCTCGGGCGGGATCACCAGGAGGTCCCAGCGTCCGGTCCCGTAGGACAGCAACAGGAGCTTGTGCGGGTCGAGTTCGGGCGTGAACCAGCCGATCTTCAGCACGCGGTCGCCGACCGTCACCCCGCGCGGGACGACGGACCAGAGCATCGGGTTGACGGCGACGCGGGTGATGCGGCCCCACAGCGGATCGAGTACGGCCGCCAGCGCGGGCAGTTCGACGGTCAGGTCGCGCGAGCGGGGCCACCAGGCGCCGTCGAGCAGGCCACCGCCGGTCGGGGACTTCAGCGACACCCTGGCGGCGGGGGTCGAGGGAGGAGAGGCGGCGGTGCGGGGGGACGTGGTGGGCGCGGTCATGATGCGAACCCGTCTTCGGAGCGGCACGAAAGACGCCCCGATGCCATTGCTCACCGAGGACGAGACCCGCGTGACTGCCGGAGTACGAAATGCCCTTGGTGCCTCAACCGTACTCCTGCGGGCGCGGTCGGTGACGGGTCCGGACCCGCCCGTCGAAGTCCGTCGCCCTCAGGGGGCGTCCTCGGTCGCCATCAGTGCGGTTCCGGTGAGCCGGAGCGCGGGGTCGGCCGCCGCGATCATCAGCCGGGCCGCCGTGTCGGTGCCGCTGCCCGGCGGGACGACGAGCAGGTCCCAGCGGCCGACGCCGTAGGAGAAGAGCCGGATCGTGTGCGGGTCGAGGCCGGACGCGTACCAGGTCGCCGCGACCGTGCGGCCGTTCACGGGCAGGGCGGCCGGCTCCTCGCGCCAGCTCCCCCGGTGGGACGCGATACGGGTCACGAGCCCGCGCGAGGCGTCGAACACATCGGTAAGCGCGGTCAGTTCGGCGGCCAGGTCGTCCGTGCGGGGCCACCAGGCTCCGCACACCGGCCCCGGCGGGAAGGTCTGCGGCCGCAGGGCGAGCCGGGCGGGCGGGTACGCGTCGGGCCCCTCGGCGGGGGGGCGAACCGCGGTGACCGGTAGGTGCGTTCATGACGCACACCCTTCTGCGGGCCGCCGCGACCGCGGGACCCGGTGTGGTGGTGCGCCGGAGGCGACGCCGAACGAGTTCGGCGTACGAGGAGCACCCGGTGGCCCCAGCGTACGGGCAGTCCCTTTCCCGTCGTCCAGGAGTACGGTGGGCGAGGCGAGGGGTTTTGCCCGCCGTGCCCGACCGCCGGAGCACCCGCGTCTCCCTCGCCGTCCACTCAAGGGGCAGCCCCCGACCCCGGCCGCGCCGGCAGCAACCAGGCCGAGGAGTCCGTCGTGTCCCGTCGCCCGCCCTTCGCGCACCCGGCCCGCAACGTCAAGCTCCCAGCCCGCGCGGCGAGTTCGCGCCCGCGCGGGGCAGCAGCGAGCGCCTGTACGTGACTGCCGGACCCGGCGCCACGACCGCGGTCCCCGCGGCCGCTCACCCGTAGCCGTCCGACCCGTCACCGCGTGACCCGCACATCAGCCGGCAGGAGCCCCACCCATGACGCTCGCCCAGCACCCCCCGCTTCCCTCTCAACCCCTGCTCCGGCTGCGACTGGCACCCGACGCCGGCGGGCCCCGGGCCATCGACGGGGCCTGGTGGCCGCGTTCCTACGACCTGTTCACCGAACTCCCCGCCCTGCTCTCCGGGTTGCCCCGCACCTGGGGCCACATCACCAGCGTCCTGCTCAACGGCGCGGCGTGGCCCGCGGCACCCCGCCGGATGCTCGTGGCCGGACAGGTCGTCCACCTGCGACGGCGCCTGACCACCGGCGCCGCGCACACCGTCGTCCTCACCGCCCCCGGCCACGGGCGCTGGGACCTGGTCGTCGTCCCCCCGGACACGACCGAGGAGGCCGCGGCACCGATCATGGCGCGGGCGGCGCGCGCGGCGAGCGGC
>NZ_JAAGMG010000114.1 GCF_010548525.1 Streptomyces sp. SID14478 | reverse complement strand
TGATCGGGCGCGCCGCGCGGGCCGGGCTCCCGGTGTTCTGCGAGAAGCCGATCGCGCTCGATCTGCCCGGGACGCTGGCCGCGCTGCACGAGGTCGAGAGCGCGGGCACGGTGCTCCAACTCGGCTTCCAGCGACGCTTCGACGCCGGGTACGCGGCCGCGCGCGAGGCCGTGCGGGCGGATCGGCTGGGCCGGCTACACACGGTGCGGGCGACGACGTCCGACCCGGCGCCGCCGCCCGCCGCGTACCTGCCGCTCTCCGGCGGTCTGTACCGGGACTGCCTGGTGCACGACTTCGACGCACTGCGCTGGGTGACCGGACGGGAGGTCGTCGAGGTGTACGCGGCCGGGTCCGACGCGGGGCCCGCGATGTTCCGGGAGGCGGGGGACGTGGACACCGCGGCGGTCGTCCTGACGCTGGACGACGGGACGCTGGCCACGGCCACGGCGACGCGGTGCAACGGCGCGGGCTACGACGTGCGCATGGAGCTCTCCGGCGAGCGGGACACGGTCGTCGTCGGCCTCGACGACCGCACTCCCGTCACCTCCACGGAGCCGGCCGGTCCGGGCGCCGCGGACAAGCCGTGGCCCGGGTTCCTGGAGCGGTTCGCCCCCGCCTACGAGGCCGAGCTGAAGGCCTTCGTCGATGTGGTGCGCGGGGAGCGGGCCAACCCCTGCGACGGCTGGGAGGCGCTGGCCGCGCTGCGGGTCGCCGAGGCGTGCGAGGTCTCGCGGGCCGAGCGGAGGGTGGTGCGGGTGGACGAGGTGGCCGCGGGTTGATCGCCCCGGCCCTGCCGGTGACGCCGTCCCGCCGTCGGTGGTTCGCTCCGTGGGCGCGTGCCGGTGGAGCGTGGCCGGTCGCGCGCTTCCCGCGTGCCTAGTGGGCCTGGCGCCGTCCTTGGGGCCCTATACCGTCAGCACGGTCCCCTGTGCCACCGCGCACAGCTTCTCCGCGCCCTGGTCGTCCGCCACCTTCAGGTCCACCCGGACCACCGCCTGTCTGCGGCCCGCGCTCACCACGCTCGCGCGGGCCGTCAGCGTCGTCCCCTGCGCCGGGCGGACGTACTGGATGGAGAAGCCCGAGGTGAGGACGGACGGGCCGAGGGCCGCGCCCGCGGCGAACGTCAGGGCGTTGTCCGCGGCGTAGGCGAGGACGCCGCCGTGCACGTAGCCGTTCTGCTGGTGGAGTTCGGGGCGGATGTCCAGTACGAGGGTCGCCTCTCCGTCGCCGAACTGCGTGATGCGGGCCTTCAGCAGCCTGCTGAACGGCTGTGCTTCCAGGGCCTTCTGGGCGAGTTCGAGGTCGAAGACGGGACCGGTGGACATCGGAGCTGCTCCTGACGACGGGTCTGCGGCTACCAGCGCACCCGCAGTGTACGAACCCCGCGCATCAGCACTCCGGGCAGCCAGGCGTCCGGCTCGCCGTCCGCCGCCAGGTCCGGGCAGCGCTCCAGCAGGGAGCGGATCGCCGTCCGTCCCTCGATGCGGGCCAGCGGGGCGCCCAGGCAGAAGTGGATGCCGTGGCCGAACGCCAGATGACCCCGGGGCTCGCGCCGGATGTCGAAGGTGTCCGCCTCGGGGAAGCGCTGCGCGTCGCGGTCCGCGGAGCCGATGCCGATCAGAACGGGTGCGCCTTGCGGGATCACCGTGCCGTCGATCGCGAACGACTCCGCGGCGAAGCGGTGCGTGGCGGTCTCCACCGGGCCGTCGTAGCGCAGCATCTCCTCCACCGCGCCGTCGAGCAGGCCCATGTCGGCGCGCAGGGCCGCGAGTTGCTCGGGGTGGGACAGGAGGGCGCGCACGCCGTTGCCGATCAGGTTGACCGTCGTCTCGTGGCCGGCGATCAGGAGCAGGAAGGCCATGGCCTTCAGCTCCGCGGCGGAGAGCCGGTCGCCGTCCTCCGCGGTGGTCCTGATGAGCGCGCCCAGCAGGTCGTCGGCGGGGGCGGCGCAGCGCTTGTCCTCGATCAACTCATCGAGGAAGTCGCTCAGTTCGACGATGGCGTTCGCGTCCTCCTCGGTGCTCGTCGGCGCGACCACCTGTGTCGACATCCGGCGGAAGCGGCCGCGGTCGATGTCGGGGACGCCGAGCAGTTCGCAGATGACGACGAGGGGGAGCGGGAAGGCCAGGGCCGCGATCAGGTCGGCGGAGCCCCGCGGCACCATGTCGTCGAGCAGCTCGTCCGTGATCTTCTGGATGCGCGGCGCGAGCCCCGCGACCCGGCGCGCGGTGAACTCCCGGCTGACCAGGGACCGCAGCCTGCCGTGCTCGGGCGGGTCCGCGAACAGCAGGTGCCGGCCGATGAGGGCGTCGTCGAAGCCCCAGGGCGGGCTCTTGACCAGCCGAGGGTCGGTGAACGCGGCCTTGGACGCCTCGTGCCCGACGATCAGGTAGAGCTCCTCGGTGGGCCCGGGGCCCGGCGTGCGGACACGGTGCACGGCGCCGCGCCTGCGCAGCGCGTCGTACACGGGGTAGGGGTCCGCGGCGAACGCCTGCGCGCCGTCCGCGAATTCACCGAGGTCGATGATCCCGCTCTGCTCCGACATGACTGCGTACTCCTGCTCTCTCCGGCCGCCGGTCACTGCTCGTGCGCACCCGTTTCCTTCCGTGTGCCTACCCCATCCGACTCTCGCCGCCCGCGTGGAGTTCCCGCCGCACCCCGCCGGTCTCCAGGAAGCGGCCGAGCGGCAGGGTCGCCGCGCCCACCGTCACGGCGTCCGTCCCGAGGAGACCGAGTTCGACGGTGGTCTGCGCGAAGGGCTGGCGCAGCGCGTACGCGGCGGCCGCGCGGCGCACCGGTTCGATGAGCCGCGGGCCGAGCAGCAGGCCCGCCCAGCCGGCGACGACGATCCGCTCCGGGTTGAAGAGGTTGACCAGGTCGGCGATGCCCGCGCCGAGGAACTCGGCGGTCTCGTCCAGGAGTTGGCCGGTGTCGGGCGCGGTGAGGAGTTCGGCGAGCGCGCCCTCCTCGTCCGGCGAGGTCCAGCTGCCGCCACTCTCCCGCCACCGTTCGAGGAGCGCCTCGGCGCCGACGTACGCCTCCAGGCAGCCGCGCGCCCCGCACCGGCAGACCCGTCCGCCGACCCGCAGGACGGTGTGGCCCCACTCCCCCGCGCTGCTGGAGGAGCCCTGGTAGGGCACGCCGTCGGCGATCACGCAGGCGCCCACGCCCGAGCCGATCAGGGTGATCACGGCGTTGCGGGCGCCGCGGCCCGCGCCGAACCACATCTCGGCGCGGCCCAGCGTCTTGGCGCCGTTGTCCACGAACAGCGGGATCTGCGGCGGGAGTTCGCCGGGGGCGCGCAGCATCGCCTCCAGCGGGACGGCATCCCAGCCGATGGTCTGGCCGTGCACGACGGCGCCGGCGGGGCCGGCGGCCTCCACGATGCCGGGGACCCCTATGCCGACGCCGATGAGGGACGCGGGCGCCACGCCGGCCCCGTCCAGCACCTGGGTGAGGCCGGCGGCGATGAGACGTACGATCTCGTGCGCGTCGTACGTGCCGTCCGGCCCGGCGTCGGGCAACGGGGCGTCCGCGCGGGCCAGTTCGCTCAGGGACAGGTCGAACAGCTCGACGCGCACCCGGGTCTCGCCGACGTCCACGCCGACGACGTGTCCGCTGCCGGGCGCGACGCGCAGCAGGGTGCGAGGCCGGCCGCCGTCGGAGTCGACGGAGCCCGCCTCCTCCACGACCCCGTCGGCGACGAGTTCGGCGACGACGTTGCTGATGGAGCCCGAGCTGAGTGCGGTGAGGGGGCCCAGTTCCTGTCTGCTGAGGGGTCCGTCGAAGTAGAGCTTGCTCAATACGGTGGCCCGGTTGCCCCGGCGCAGATCGCGCACCGTCCGCCGGCGTGGTCCTGCCATCCCTCGCTGCACCCCTCCCCGTTCACCCAACGCTTAGATCATGGTGCGAATTTACCGCTTCCGCCCGGCGCTACCCGTCGAGCAGACCCGCGTCGTGGACCAACAGGGCGATCTGCACCCGGTTGTTGAGGTCGAGCTTGGTCATGATGCGCGAGACGTGCGTCTTGACGGTGGCGACGCTCATGTAGAGGGTCGCGGCGATCTCCGCGTTGGACTTGCCGCGGCCGACCTCGACGGCGACGTCCCGCTCGCGCTCGGCCAGTTCGCCGAGGCGAACGCGGGCGCCCGCGGTGCGCACCTCGCGCTCGGAGGCCGCGGCGTGGGTCATCAGCTGGCGGGTGACGGCGGGCGACAGGACGGGGTCGCCGGCGGCGACGCAGCGCACGGCGCTCAGGATCTCGGTGGGGGTGGCGTCCTTGAGGACGAAGCCGGCGGCGCCCGCGCGCAGTGCCCGCAGCACCTGTTCGTCGGCGTGGAAGGTCGTGAGGACGACGACCTCGGGGGCGTCGGCCCGGGCGCGCAGCCGTTCGGTGGCGGTGAGCCCGTCCATGGCCGGCATCCGGATGTCCATGAGGACCACGTCGGGCCGGACCGTGCCCGCGACCGCGAGGGCCTGTTCGCCGTCGGCCGCCTCGCCGACGATCTCGACGTCGTCCGCCCCGCCCAGCATGAGGGTCAGGCCCGAGCGGACCAGGGGGTCGTCGTCGACGAGCAGCAAGCGGATCGGGTTCATGGCCTCCACCGTAGCCAAGGCCGGATCTTCGCCGGGCGCGCCGGTCACGCGCTCCACGGCAGCCACGCCCGGACGGTGAAGCCGCCCTCGTCGCCGGGGCCGTGGTCGAGGCGGCCGCCCGCCAGGCCGGCGCGTTCGGTCAGGCCGATCAGTCCCTGTCCGGAGCCGGGGACGTGCGGCACCTCGCCGGGCGGCGGCGGATTGCTGACGGTGACGGTGAGGCCCTCGCCGGGGGCGCCCGCGACGTGGACGGCGACCTCGGCGCCGGGGGCGTGCTTGCGGGCGTTGGTCAGGCCTTCCTGGGCGATGCGGTAGGCGGTGCGGCCCGTGGAGGCGGGCACGGCCTCGGGGTCGGCGACGCGGTTGTCGATGCTGACCTTCATGCCGGCCTCGCGGGACTCGGCGATCAGCGCGTCCAGGGCGACGAGCGTGGGCTGGGGCCGGCCGGACTCCTCGCCGTGGTCCTCCGCGCGCAGCACGCCGATGATCTCGCGCAGGTCCTGCAGCGCCTCGTGCGCGCTCTCCCGGATGACGCCCGCGGCCCGCGCGATCTCCGGCTGGGGCGCGTCGGGCCGGAACTCCAGGGCGCCCGCGTGCACGCTGAGCAGCGTCAGGCGGTGGGCGAGGACGTCGTGCATCTCGCGGGCGATGGCCTCCCGGGCGAGCCGCTGCGCCTGCTCGGCGCGCAGGGCGGCCTCGGTCTCGGCGCGGTGGGCGCGGTCCCGCAGCGACATGAGCAGCTGGCGGCGGGAGCGGACGAACATGCCCCAGCCGACGCAGGTCACCGCGATGATCACGGTGAAGGCGACCGACACCAGGAAGGGGTCGCTCGGGGAGGGGCGCAGCCAGAAGAACACCGGGACCAGCAGGATCGAGGTCCCGGCGATCCAGGCGACGTAGCGGAACGGGCGGTGCACCGCCAGCGTGAAGATCGAGATGGCCACCGCGCCGCCGGCGCTGTCGGACACCAGGCCGACCGGCACCATCGCCAGGGCCAGGCCGAGCGGCCAGCGGCGGCGCAGCCAGACCGCGGCGCAGGACGCGGCGCCGATGAGCTGGTCGAGGACGGCGAGGTCGTGCGGGAGGTTCGGGTTCTGGTCGAGCTGGTCGGCGGCGGCCAGCCCGATGAGGACCGCGATCAGGAAGCAGCAGAAGTCGACGATCCAGTCCCGGGCGGTGCGCCGCCTGCGGCCGGGCCGGCCGTCGGGGGCCAGGTCGAGTTCGTCGGCGAGGGCCGACGGGAGCAGCCGACGGCGCCACCGCAGCGACGGCTCGTCCGTCGGCGGGGCGTTTCCGGTCTGCTGCGAAGCCTCCATGGTCGACAAATCTACGCACCGCTGGCGCCGCGCACCGCGCCGCGCGGACGGGAGTCGACCAAAGTCGCGCGGCCGGCGACTTTGGTCGTCCGCGCACGGCCCGCCGGGCGACCTGTGCCGTGCGGGGCTCGCCCCGCGGCCGATGCGGGTGGGGGGTCCGCGGGGCGAGGGTTCCTGGCATGAACAGGAATCAGCTGCGGCAGCTCCTCGAGGTCATCGGCGGCCTCGTCCTGCTCCAGGGCGCGGTCGGCCTCGTCCACGAGTTCACCGGCTGGCTGGGCTGGGGCCTGATCCAGCACATCGGCTTCCTCGACGGCCGCGAGGTCTACGGCAGCATCGCGCTGATCGTGCTCGCGATCGCCTTGTTCGCGGCCGCCGGGAGCCAGAAGGAAAGCTAAGGCCTGCCTGGGGCCCCGGACGGGCCCTGGCCTCAGCAGCCGTGGTCGACCAGGTCGAACGACACGTAGTGGTCGGACGTGTAGTAGTCCTGGGTCGCCGAGCCGGTGACGATGCGGCGGGCGCCTCGGTCGGAGGAGCCCGGGGTGATGACCGTGTACTCGTGGTAGTAGCCGGTGGACTGGGACGGCAGGACGCCTTCGCGGTTCTGGAAGACGGCGCCGTCCTGCTCGTACGGGTACGGGCCGCCCTGCTCGATGAGGTCCAGGGTGTCGTGCGCCTGGGACGGCAGGGCCGAGTAGCAGATGTCGCCGACCGCGGCGGCGGAGGGCGTGGCGGCGGTGGCGACCGGGGCCGGGGCGGCCTGCGCGGCGACCGTGGCGGAGCCGCCGAGGAAGAGTGCGGCGGCGAGGGATACGACGCTGATGAAGCGTGGGGGTGTCTTCATGCCCCTAGTGTGACGCGCGTAGACGGGTACACGTCAACACCAACTACCGCTTGTTTTCCATGAGTTAACTTGCCGAGCGTCGGCCCCAGGCGGTTCCGGCCAGCACCAGCGCGCCGCCCAGCAGGCCGATCGCGCCCAGCTTCTCCCCGCCCAGCGCGATGCCCACGGCCGCGGCCCACAGCGGTTCGGTGCCCAGCAGGAGGCTGACGCGGGACGGGGTGCTGCGGCGCACGGCCCACATCTGCACGAAGAAGGCGAACAGCGTGCAGAAGACGGACAGGAACAACAGTCCCGCCCAGTCGCCGGCCTGGAAGGCCGCGGCCGCGTCCCACGGCGCCGCGCCCGTGCCCGGCAGGGCGCACAGCACGGCGAACACGACGACGGCGGAGCCGAGTTGCACGGTCGTCAGCGGCAGCGCGTCGGCCCCCTGGACGGACTTCAGCCGCGCCATGACCAGCACGTGCACGGTACGGGCGAGTGCGGCGAGCAGCATCAGGAGGTCACCGGCGGACGGCGTCGTGAAACCGCCGCCCTGGGTGAGCAGCACGACGCCGAGCACGGAGGTCGCGGCCGCGCCCAGGAACGGGCGGGAGGGCCGGGTCCGCGTGACGGCGGCCTCGGCGAGCGGCGTGAAGATCATCGTGAGGCTGATGATGAGGCCCGCGTTGGTCGCCGAGGTGTGCACGACGCCGTACGTCTCCAGCAGGAAGATGCCGCTGAGGATCAGGCCGAGCGTGCCCGCGCCGCGCCACTGGGCCGCGGTCAGGGCGGCCAGCGCGCGGCGCCCTGCCACGGCGAGCACGGGCAGCACGAGGCCGAAGCGCAGGACGAGGACCGCGAGCACGGTGGACCGGGTCGTGACGCCCTTGGCCGCGAGGTAGCTGGCGCCCCACACGACGGCGACCGCGAGCAGCGGGACGTCGGTGAGCCAGGTGCGGGGGCGGGGTGCGGGCAGGGCGAGCGCACTCAAGGGCTGTCTCCGGCGACGTAGGAAGGCTCACGAAGGCTGTGGAGACGGCAGTGGCTCGCACGGGGCGATCACCGTATACGCGGCGCGAACTACCTGGCTACGGCGGGGAGATCGGCGTGTGCGGCGGGCCGCGGTCTCGGCGTCCGTTTGCCGCCAGCCCTCCTCCCCGTACGCCGGTCTACTTGCCGTCACGACGAACCGATGACGTCAGGAGAGAACATGAACGGCAAGGTGGCTCTGGTGACCGGCGGCAGTCGGGGCATAGGCGCGGCGACCGCGCTGCGGCTCGCGGCGGACGGGTTCGACGTCGCCCTCACCTACGTCCAGGGCAAGGAGGCCGCCGAGGACGTGGTCCGCCGGATCGAGGGCCTCGGGCGGCGCGGGCTCGCGGTGCGCGCCGACTCGGCGGACGCGGGCGAGGCGACGGACGCGGTGACCCTGGCCGCGGACCGGCTCGGCCGGCTCGACGTCCTCGTCAACAACGTCGGCATCGGCGTGCTCGGCCCGCTGGAGGGGCTGTCCCTCGCCGACGTGGACCGGGTGCTCGCGGTGAACGTACGCGGCGTCTTCCTCGCCTCGCAGGCCGCGGCCGAGGTCATGGGCGAGGGCGGCCGGATCATCACGATCGGCACCTGCATGGCCAAGCGCGTGCCCGGCCCCGGGGGCACGCTGTACGCGATGAGCAAGTCGGCTCTGATCGGTCTGACGAAGGCGCTGGCACGGGAGTTGGGCGGCCGCGGCATCTCCGCGAACATCGTCCACCCGGGTCCGATCGACACGGACATGAACCCGGCGGACGGCCCGTACGCCGCGGGACAGGCGCAGATGACGGCGCTCGGCCGGTACGGCACGGCGGACGAGGTGGCCGCGGCCGTCGCCTACCTGGCGGGTCCGGCGGCCACGTACGTGACGGGTGCGGAACTCGCGGTGGACGGCGGGCACGCCGCCTAGGGAATGCCGTCCAGGGAACGCAGCCCAGGGAGTGCCGTCAGGCCGTCGATCCGGGCCGTCACCCCAGGTGGTCGTCCCAGGTGGTCGTCCGGGCCGGCGCCTCAGGTCGTCGTCTCGGGCCCAGCGCCCCCGGACATGCGGATGCGGGGCGCACCGGTGCTGTCAGGCCGGTGCGCCCCGCAGGTCGAACGGACGGTCAGGCGCCCAACTCCGCGCGGCGTGCCGCCAGTTGGGACGCGCCCTGGTCCGTGAGTGAGCCGAACAGGCGCAGTCGCGAGATGCCGCCGTCGGGGAAGATGTCGACGCGGGCGTGGGTGCCGACCGCCGGGGTGTCGAGCACGAAGCGGTGGTTCGTGTCGGGCTGCAGGCGGGTGCGGGGCAGGACCTCGACCCACTCCCCGTCCTCGCCGTCCTTCACCGAAACGGACGCCCAGCCCGCCGAGTTGCCCTTCAGGTACGCTGTGTCGATCTCCAGGGCGCGGATCTGCGACTGAGCGACGAGCCGGTAGCGGATCCAGTCGTTGCCGTTGTCACGACGGCGCCGGGTCTCCCAGCCGTCGTCCATCTTGCGGGAGTAGCCCGGCTGGATGGTGTTCGAGGCGGGCGAGTAGAAGAGGTTCGAGGCGTCCTCGGCGCGGCCGCCGTTGGCGAGGGCGACGACGTCGAACGTGCCCAGCGTGGCGAGCCACTTGGGGTCCGGGACGACCTCGCCGTACACGCGCAGGCGGGCGACGCCGCCGTCGGGGTGCTGGTTGAGGCGCAGGTGGGTGAAGCGCTGCTCGACGTCGACCGCGAAACCGTTCGCCGCGTGGCCGCCGACGGCCGTGCGCGGGACGAGGGTCGTCCACTTGACGTCGTCGGAGAGGAGTTCCTCGGGCGTGGGGGCGCCCGCCACGGACGTGGCCTCGACCGAGACGGCCTGCGGGTAGTTGCCGCGGAAGTGGGCGGTGTCGACGACGATGCCGCGGACGACACCGGGGGCGCCGAGGCGCACGAGCGCCCAGTCGTGGTCCTCGGCGGTGGGCCAGGGGTGGTCCGGGCCGGTGCCGCGGCGACGGCGGGTCTCCCAGCCGTCCATGATCTTGCCCTTGTGGCCGAAGTGCTCCGGGTCGAACTCGGCGGGCGTGGCCACCAGGAGGTTCTCGCGCTGTGCGAAGAACTCGTCGTTCGCGGCGATCACGCCGGCGCCGAGCGTGCGCGCGGCCAGGTCGACGTACTGCGTGAACGGGAAGTCCGCGGTGCGGTAGTCGGCGTACGGGTCGCCACCGCCGTAGGGGCTGGCGTCACCGGTGAAGCTGGGTATCGCGGGGTTCGCGGACATCTCTTACTTGTTCCTTTCGTCGCGCACGAGCAGCTTGCCCTGCGGAGCGGTGAACTCGCCGTCGGCGACGATGCGCTCGCCGGCCAGCCACGTCGACCTGACGACGCCGTGCAGCGTCTTGCCCGCGTAGGCGGTCACGCGGTTGCGGTGCTGGAGCGCGGCCGGGTCGACGGTGAAGGTCTCCTCGGGGGCGAGCACCGCGAAGTCGGCGTCGCGGCCGACCGCGATGGCGCCCTTGCGGTCGTCGAGGCCGACCAGCGCGGACGTCCGCTCGGACATCCACCGCACCACGTCCTCAAGGGAGTACCCGCGCTCGCGGGCCGCCGTCCAGATGGCGGAGAGGCTGAGCTGGAGGCCGGAGATGCCGCCCCAGGCGGTGGCGAAGTCGTCGGTCTTCAGGTCGGCGGTGGACGGCGAGTGGTCGGTGACGACGCAGTCGATGGTGCCGTCGGCGAGGGCCTGCCACAGCAGGTCCTGGTTGGCGGCCTCCCGGATCGGCGGGCAGCACTTGAACTCGCTCGCCCCGTCCGGGACTTCCTCGGCGGTGAGCGTGAGGTAGTGCGGACAGGTCTCCACGGTCAGCTGGACGCCCTCGGCCTTGGCCGCGGCGATCAGCGGCAGCGCGTCGGAGGACGACAGGTGCAGGATGTGGACGCGGGCGCCGATCCTCTTGGCCGTGTCGATGAGGCCCTTGATCGCGACGTCCTCGGAGACGCGCGGCCGGGTCGCGAGGTAGTCGTCGTACTTCGGTCCGCTGTGGTGCGGGGCGACGTCCAGCTCGTGCGGGTCCTCGGCGTGCACGATGAGCAGCCCGCCGAAGCCGGCGATCTCGGCCATGGAGGCGGTGAGCCGGTCGGCGTCGAGGTGCGGGAACTCGTCGACGCCGGACGGCGACAGGAAGCACTTGAAGCCGAAGACACCGGCGTCGTGCAGCGGGCGCAGGTCCTTGACGTTGTCGGGCAGCGCGCCGCCCCAGAAGCCCACGTCGATGTGCGCCTTGGACGCGGCGACCTCCTGCTTCGTGCGGAGGTTGTCGACGGTCGTCGTCGGCGGCAGGGAGTTGAGCGGCATGTCGACGAGAGTCGTGATACCGCCGGCCGCGGCGGCGCGGGTGGCGGTCCAGAAGCCCTCCCACTCGGTGCGCCCCGGGTCGTTCACGTGGACGTGCGTGTCCACGATGCCGGGCAGCAGGACGTCGTCGCCGAAGTCTTCGACCCGGGCCCCCGCCGGCACCTCCGCGTCGTGCGCGAGCACCGCGGTGATCTTCCCCTCGGCGACGGCGACCGACGCGGGCCGCGTACCTTCGGGGGTGATGACGCGGGTCGAGCGCAGCACCAGTTCGACGTCCGACACCCCGGACCTCCGTTCCTCAGTATTCAACGTTCTGTTGAAGGAGTTTTCACTCTGACTTCGCGAACCGTCAAGGGTATGGACGTTTCCACAAAGTGAAATTAGAATTCCGACAGGCAGAACGTAGCTACCGACGAACTTAGAGGTCAAGGGATCACCGGGCCCGAAACAGCCGGATAGGCTGCCCCTCTGCCTGCCTGTCCTCGAAAGGAACGCGCCGTGCCGACGTCCAACGCCAGCACCACTGATGCCGTCAAGTCCGCGCCCAGCGGCGGTGTCCAGTCCCTTGAGCGCGCCTTCGACCTCCTGGAGCGGATGGCCGACGCCGGCGGCGAGGTGGGCCTCAGCGAACTCTCCGCGAGCAGCGGCCTGCCCCTGCCGACGATCCACCGCCTGATGCGGACCCTGGTCGCCTGCGGTTACGTACGCCAGCAGCCCAACCGCCGCTACGCCCTCGGCCCGCGCCTGATCCGGCTCGGCGAGTCCGCGGCCCGGCTGCTCGGCACCTGGGCGCGCCCCTACCTCGCGCGCCTGGTCGAGGAGACGGGCGAGACGGCGAACATGGCGCTGCTCGACGGGGACGAGATCGTGTACGTCGCCCAGGTCCCCTCCAAGCACTCGATGCGGATGTTCACCGAGGTCGGGCGCCGGGTGCTGCCGCACTCCACCGGTGTGGGCAAGGCGCTGCTCGCGCACACGCCCGCCGACGAGGTGCGGGCCCTGCTGGCGCGGACCGGGATGCCGGCGGCGACGGAGAAGACGATCACCACGCCGGACGGCTTCCTCGACGCGCTGGAGGAGGTCCGCGGCCTCGGCTACGCCGTCGACGACAACGAGCAGGAGATCGGGGTGCGCTGCCTCGCCGTCTCCGTTCCCGACTCCCCCACCGCCGCGGCCATCTCCATCTCGGGCCCCGCCGGCCGTGTCACGGAGGCCGCGACCGACAAGATCGTGCCCGTGCTGCAGCAGGTGGCGCGGGAGCTCTCCGAGGCACTGGCCAGCACGGGCGCGGGCACGGGCGCCTAGCGGTTCGTTGCCGGGTGCGGGTCCCGTGCGGCTGTTCGCGCAGTTCCCCGCACCCCGGACGAGGGGCTACGGCGAGACTCCGGCCCCGGCCAGCCGGCCGTCCACCAGCTCGACCACCTCGTCGGCGACCCCGAGACACCCCCGGTCATGCGTGACCAGCAGTGTCGCCGTACCGCGCGCCCGCGTCAGATCCGCCAGCAACTCCAGCACGGCGGCCCCCCGTTCGTGATCCAGCGCGCTGGTCGGCTCGTCCACGAGGAGCACGCGCGGCTCGTTCACCAGCGCCCGCGCGATGTTGACCCGCTGGCGCTGCCCGCCGGAGAGCTGGTGCGGGCGCCGGTGGGCCAGCTCGGCCAGACCGACCCCGTCGAGCAACTCCCGGGCGCGCGAGCGGACTTCGGCCGGGCGGCGGCCGTCCAGGTGGGCCATCACCTGGAGCTGTTCCAGCGCGGTGAGGGACGGCAGCAGATTGGGCTGCTGGAACACGATGCCGACGGCCCTGCGCCGCAGCCGGGCCGCGTCCGCGCGGCTCAGCCCGGTCGCTTCCGTCCCGTCGATCGTCACGCGGCCGCTGTCCGGGGTGACCAGGGTCGCGGCGACGGCCAGCAGGCTGGACTTCCCCGACCCCGACGGTCCCACGACCGCGGTCACCGTCCCCGCCGGGACGGCCAGACCCACCCGGTCCAGGGCCGTGAGGCGGCCCTCCCCGTCGGCGTACGTGAGGGTGATGTCGTCGAGCAGCAGGGTCATCGGGCGCTCCCGAGCGCGGTGAGGGGGTCGACGGCGGTGATCCGCCGCACGGACAGGGCGGCGCCGACGACGCCGAGGACGATCATCACGGCGGCGGGGCCGACGCTGGTCAGCGGCTCCAGCACGAACGGCACGCCGTCGGGCACGAACGCCCCGATCAGCGTGGCGAGGGCGGTCCCGAGGGCGGCGCCGCCGACGAGCAGCACGACGGCCTGGCCGAGCGCGTCGCGCAGCAGGTACGACGTCGAGGAACCCAGCGCCTTGAGGACGGCGATGTCCGCGCTGCGCTGGATCGTCCACACGGTGAAGAACGCGCCGATGACGAGGGCCGAGATGACGAAGAGGAAGCCGCGCATCAGTTGCAGCGAGCCGTTCTCCGCCTGGTAGGACCCTATGGCTTCGAGGGCGCCCTGCACGGTGGTGGTCGAGGTGTCCGCGGCACGGTCGGCGGCCGCCGCGTCGTAGCCGGAGGTGGTGGCGAGGGCGACGACGGTGGCCTGTTCGCCGCTGTCCCCGGCGCGCGGCGCGAGGGACTGCCAGTCGCCGAGGTCGGTCCACACGACCGGGGTGTGGCTGTAGGAGGCGTCGCCGGAGACGGCCGTGACCCGGAGCGTAGTGCCGCCGAGCGCGAGGGTGTCGCCGGCGCCGACGCCCAGCTCGTCCGCCGCCTTGTGCGACAGCACGGCGGTGCCCGGCGCCGTG
>NZ_JAAGMG010000080.1 GCF_010548525.1 Streptomyces sp. SID14478 | reverse complement strand
CCCGCGTCGACCCCGCCGCCCTCCTCGTCGGCGCCGCCCGCGACGCGTACCCCGTCACCCGACGCGAGCCGCACCACTGCCGCGCCGAGTCGCACCGCTCCGCCGGCGACCCGGCACTCCCCCTCGCACGACGGCGGGGCCCTGCACCGCGGTGACCGCGGCCCGGAGGTCTCCGAACTCCAGTACCGCTTGCGGAAGTTGAACCTCTACGCGGACGAGCCGGACGGCGATTTCGACGACCGTACGGTGTTGGCGGTGGCGACGTACCAGTTCGCCCGCGGCATCGACGGGGACGCCACGGGCACCTACGGCCCGGCGACGCGCCGGGCCCTGGAGGCCGAGACCGGCTGAGCGGCCCGGGGTCGGTCAGCCGATGTGGAGCAGGATCTCCCCGTCGACGGCGGCCTCGACGCGTACCGCCGTCAGGTCCGGCACGTGGACGGTGGGCCCGTGCGCCCCGGCACGCGGTCCGACCCCGACGACGCGCATGCCGGCGGCGAGCCCCGCCGCGATCCCCGCGCCGGAGTCCTCGAAGACCACGCAGTCCGCCGGGGCGATGCCCAGCTCCGCTGCGCCCTTGAGGAATCCCTCGGGGTCGGGCTTGCTGGCGCCCACGTTCTCCGCGGTCACCCGCACCGCCGGGTACGGCAGCCCCGCGGCGGCCATCCGCCCGGTGGACAGGGGGACGTCCGCCGACGTGACCAGCGCGTGCGGCAGCCCGCCGGACAGCAGCGAGTCGAGGAACTGCGCCGCGCCGGGGACGGGCACGACCCCGTCCATGTCCGCGGTCTCCGCGGCGAGCATGCGGGCGTTGTCGGCGAGGTTCTCGGCCACGGGGCGCTCGGGCAGCAGCTCGGCCATCGTGGCGTGCCCCTGCCGTCCGTGGGCGACGCGCATGACCGCGTCGGCGTCCAGGCCCTGCGCGACGGCCCAGCGCCGCCAGATCCGCTCGACCACGGCATCGGAGTTGACGAGCGTGCCGTCCATGTCGAGGAGGAGGGCGCGCGCGGACAGAACGGTGGGCGTGGCCGTCATCGGCAGGCTCCTGAGAACGGAGACGTGAGGGAAGACAAGGCGGCCCCGCCCGCCGGTCAGGGTGTGCGGGCGGGAACCACTTTGTTTCTTCACGATACAAAACGCAGCCCGGTGATCGCCAATCGCACCGGCCCGCGCCCTCGCGGCGGCCGGGCAGCAGGGTCCGGGGCAGGCCCGCGCACCCCGCACCCCACCCGCGGAAACACGCACCTCCACCCCCAAGGGCCGAGCCCCACCCAATTCCCGGCAGAACCAACGGAGTTACGGGTCTTGCCCCGCACCCTGGATTGACGCGACCCTGTCACCCAACGCACACCTCCCGGAAACCCCCGCCCCCCACGATGGCGCCAACCACCCCCCACACCAAGGGAGTTCACCCCATGCTCCGCACACCCCTGCGCACGGCCGCCTTCTACGCGCGTCGACCGCTTCTCGCCACCGGCGCCGCCGGCCTCGTCGCCGCCCTCGGCCTCCTCAGCGCCCCCGCCGCCCAGGCCGCCCTGCCCACCCCGGTCAGCGCCGCCACCGCCCGCACCTACCTCTCCGAACTGACCGTCAAGGCGGAGGGCTCCGCCGACGGCTACAGCCGCGACAAGTTCCCGCACTGGATCACCCAGTCCGGCTCCTGCGACACCCGCGAGGTCGTCCTCAAGCGCGACGGCACGGGCGTCTCCCAGGGCTCCGACTGCGCGGCGGCTTCCGGCAGTTGGTACTCGCAGTACGACGGCGCCACCTGGACCGCGTCGGGCGACGTCGACATCGACCACATGGTGCCGCTGTCCGAGGCGTGGAAGTCCGGCGCGAGCTCCTGGACGACGGCGCAGCGCCAGTCCTTCGCCAACGACCTCACCCGCCCCCAGCTCATCGCCGTCACCGACAACGTCAACCAGTCCAAGGGCGACAAGGACCCGGCCGAGTGGATGCCGCCGCGCGCCGCGTACGCCTGCACGTACCTGCGGGCGTACGTCCAGGTGAAGCACTACTACGACCTCACGGTCGACTCGGCGGAGAAGTCGGCGATCCAGTCGAAGCTGAGCGGCTGCTGACCGGCTGCCGATCTGTTACCCCCCGGAACCACGCACCCGCCTCCGGCGTTCCGTACCCTACGGGCCGACGACCAATGGTTCGTGCGGTACGGAGAGCGGAGGAGATCACGTGGCGAGGCTGCGCCTGGGACCACTGTTGCGGTACGTGGACGAGGAGGCGGCGACGGTCTGGGTCGAGACGAGCCGGCCCTGCGTCGCCGAGGTGCGCTGCGCGGACGGCGCCGCCGGGAGCGCGCGGACCTTCCAGATCGACGGCCACCACTACGCCCTGGTCCCGGTGAGCGGCCTGACGCCGGGCACCGAGACGGCGTACGAGGTGGTCCTGGACGGCGGCCGGGTCTGGCCCGAGCCGGAGTCCCGCTTCCCCGACAGCACCATCCGCACCCCGCGGTACGGCGCCGACGAGCCGCTCCGCGTCACCTTCGGCTCCTGCCGCTGGGCCGCGCCGCCCTCCGACGAGCACGACCCCGTCGGCCCGGACGCCCTGGACACGCTCGCCGCCCGTCTGGCCGCCGACCCGGCCGCCGAGCGCCCCGACGTCCTCGTGCTCCTGGGCGACCAGGTGTACGCGGACGAGACGTCCCCGGCGACGCAGGAGTGGCTGGCCCGCCGCCGCGACCTCACGGACCCGCCGGGCACCGAGGTCGCGGACTACCAGGAGTACGCGCACCTGTACGACGAGTCCTGGCTCGACCCGGAGATCCGCTGGCTGCTGTCCACGGTGCCCAGCTGCATGCTCTTCGACGACCACGACGTGATCGACGACTGGAACACCAGCGCGGCCTGGCTGCGCGAGATGCGCGAGCTCCCCTGGTGGCGCGAGCGCATCCTGAGCGGGCTGATGTCGTACTGGGTGTACCAGCACATCGGGAACCTGCCGCCGGGCGAACTCGCCGCCGACCCGGTCTACGAGGCGGTGTGCGCGAGCGCCGACGGCACCGACGTGCTGCGCGAGTTCGCCGCCCGCGCGGACTCCGACCCCACCTGTGCCCGCTGGAGCTACCGCCGCGACTTCGGCCGCACGCGCCTGCTGATGGTCGACACCCGCGCCGCCCGCGTCCTGGACGAGCAGAACAGGGCGATGCTCGACCCGGACGAGGCCCGGTGGGTGCGCGCCCAGGCCCTCGACGGCCAATCCGTCGAGGAGGGCGCCCCCGGCGCCTACGACCACCTCCTCATCGGTTCGTCCCTGCCCTGGCTGCTGCCCCACCTCATCCACGACGCCGAGCACTGGAACGCGGCGATGGCCCGGGGCGAGCGCGGCGAGCGCTGGGCCGGGCGCGGCGAGAACCTGCGCAGGCAGGCGGACCTGGAGCACTGGGCGGCCTTCCCCGCCTCGTTCGACTGGCTCACGGACCTGGTCGCCGAGGCGGGCTCGGGTCCCGCGGCGCCCGCGACCGTCTCGGTCCTCGGCGGCGACGTGCACCACGCCTACATCGCCGAACCGTCCTGGCCGGCCGGTCCCGCGGCGCCCACCGCCCGCGTCCTGCAGCTCACCTGCTCCCCCGTCCACAACTCGATCCCCCGGTACATACGCGTCGGCTTCCGCTTCGGCTGGAGCCGCGCGGGGCGCCTCCTCGGCCGGCGCTTCGCCCGGCACGCACGCGCGGCAGCACCCCGGATCAGCTGGCGCAAGGCAGGCGGGCCCTGGTTCGGGAACCATCTGATGACCTTGACCCTGCGCGGCCGTGCGGCGGACCTCACCCTCGACCAGGCCGACGCACAACGCGGCCTGGTCCGGGCGGACGACCGGAAGATCGCCTGACCCCCGCCCGCGCGCCCTCCCGCGCTCCGTGATCCATTTCACACCTGGAGTCCCGCACGCCACTCCTCCCGGCCAAACGGCATGATGAGGCGGACCGTCCGCTTCCAGCAGCCCCACATGCCCCGGGAGTTCCGTTTTGCCCGCCCCTCACCCCGAGTTCAGCCTGGCGATCGTCGGCGCGGGCCCGCGTGGCACGAGCGTCCTGGAGCGGCTGACCGCCTCCGTCGACGAACTGCTCCCGGCGGACGCCCGGCTCACCGTGCACGTGGTCGACCCGTGTCCGCCGGGCGCCGGCGGCGTCTGGCGCACCGACCAGGCGCCCGAGCTCCTGATGAACACGGTCGCCTCACAGGTGACCCTCTACACCGACGACTCGGTGGACTGCGCGGGCCCCGTCCGGCCGGGGCCGAGCCTGTACGAGTGGGCCGCACGGCACGACGTGCCCCTCGGCCCGGACGACTACCCGAGCCGCGCCCAGTACGGCCGCTACCTGCGCCAGGTCTTCGCCGCGGCCGTCGCCGCGGCCCCGGCCCGCGTCGAGGTCGTCGTGCACGCCACCCGCGCCGT